>NZ_CP071632.1:3677500-3977500 GCF_017357385.1 Rhizobium sp. NZLR1
CCGCTCAAGGCGCCGAAGCCTATTACGAAGTGCGCGGCCGCGCCGGCAAGGCTTATGAAGAAGCCCTGCCCCGGGCAAAGAACGCCGTCGCACAAATCAAGGCTGAAGGCGTCGCTGCCGCCGACGCCGCCCGCGAGCATCCGGCCGCAACGACCACCGCGCTGGCGCTTGCAGGCGCCATCGGATTCCTCGCCGGATATCTGCTGTCCGGCAGTCAACAGCCGCAACCTCGGCAATGGTGGCGCTAAGTCGCCACATCCACGCATCAACCGGTTCTTTACGCACCCGCCGATCTGTCTTTCGGTCGGGTGCGTAAACGCTTATGTCTTACAAAAACCAATTTTTAATGCCAGCTATGGGAACATAAAAAACGAAGGGAGGACTACCATGGAAAACAAGAGGGCCAACTGCATCATCGAAGTCAGCGTCGACGGCGCCAATGGTCGTCACGCCGTCGGCATCATGAATATGCGCCAGGCACTCGACCTGCCGGAAATGCCAAGCCTGTCATACACACATCCGGACCCGGTCAAGGCCGCCGCCGGCATCGTCGTCAGCCGCAAGGAACTGGCCGGCTTCATGGTCTGCCGCTGAGGCGGTCAGATCCCAGCAAGCCCCCCACGGCGCTTTGCCCTTAAGCGCTGAGGCCTTTTGCGGCATTTCATTCCCTCCGTTTTTCTTTGCGTCGCTGGTATCCGTGCGCCGTTCATGCCAAGAGAGGGCACGAGGCAAGACAAGGACGTCAGATGAGGGAGCGGCGCCCACCGCATAAGACGCGTGAGCGGACAAAGCCCGCCGATAGCGCTGCAGGTAAACGGGTCACTCTTCCCCGCGCCCTCTCCAAGCTCGGTTATTGCTCCCGAACGCAGGCCGAACGGCTGATTGCCGAAAACCGCGTCGCCGTCGACGGCCGCACCATCACCGATATCGCCGCATGGGTTGATCTTGCAACTGCGCGGATCAGCGTCGACGGGCTCGTTGTCGCTGCAGAGGCGAAAATCTATCTGATGCTCAACAAGCCCCGCGGTCTCGTCACGACCCGCCATGATCCCGAAGGCAGGCCGACGGTCTATGATTGCCTCCGGGATTTTGACATCCCGCATCTCTCCCCCGTCGGCCGGCTCGACAAGGCAAGCGAGGGGCTGCTGCTGTTCACCAACGACACCGAATTCGCCCAGATCCTGCTCGATCCGATCACCCATGTCACGAAGACCTACCATGTCCAGATCGGCGGCGTCATGGACGATGAGGGTATCGCCGCCATGACATCGGGCATCCGCGACAACGGCGAATTGCTGACGGCGACCGCCGCGCGGCGCTTGCGCCAGGGTGACAGGAATTCATGGATCGAGGTCGAGCTCGACGAGGGCCGCAATCGCCAGATCCGCCGCATGCTGGAGGCACTCGGAACCGAATGCCTGCGCCTGGTGCGCGTCGCAATCGGCGGGCTCGAACTCGGCGAACTGGCGAAAGGCGCCGTGCGTCCGCTGAGCGAGGCGGAACTGCAGGTGCTGCGTCGTAGAACCGGTGTGGAAAGGTCGAGACGCAATTGACCGATGTGATGGCGATGGCGCCGCATGATTTCTGGCAGGAGATTCATCTTCCCGGCACCTTTCCCGACGACCAGGAATTCACCTCCTTTTATGTCGCCGCGCTGGAGGATGGCCGCCAACTTCGCCTGCCGATCCGCATACTGGCAGATGGCGATCACGCCCTCGCCTCGCTGATCGTCAACCAGGCGAGCTTCGCCGTGCTCGATGCGCTCGCCGAAAGCCTCGTCGAAAAGATCAGGCCCATGCGCATCGATGTTGTCGCCGGCCTGCCGACGCTTGGCCTGACGCTTGCCGCCGCCGTGGCCCAGAAGCTCGGTCATAGCAGGTACGTTCCGCTCGGTACCTCGCGCAAATTCTGGTACCGCGACGAGCTCTCCGTTGCCTTGTCCTCGATCACCACGCCGACGCAACCGAAACGGCTCTATATCGATCCGCGAATGCTGCCGCTGCTGACCGGACGGCGCGTCGCTCTGATTGATGACGTCATTTCCAGCGGCGCCTCGATCGCCGCCGGTCTTCACCTGCTGACGGCCTGCGGCATCGAACCCGCCGCCATCGGTGCGGCGATGCTGCAATCGGAGCGCTGGCGCGAGAGCCTTGCGGCCGTCGCACCGCAATGGATCGCGCGCACCGTCGGCGTTTTCGCAACGCCCATTCTGGAGCGGAACGCAGCGGGCCGGTGGCAGGCTTCGCCAGCTTGATGCGAGATATGGGAATTGTCCAATCTTTGCCTGAAGGCACCTCTGTACAGCGCATGAGGAACGATTACAGTCCGCCTCGTCGATGAAACACCGGATCCATGCATGACGTTCGAGCAAGCATCCCTGCTGATCCTTCTGCTGGCGATGCTCGTTCTCTTCTCACTCGATCGCTTCCGCATCGAGGTGGTCTCGATCGCCGGTCTGCTTGCCGGCCATGCACTCGGCCTTTATCCCGCCGATCAGATCTTCACGGGCTTCGCCAGCCCCGTCGTCGTCACCGTCGTCGAGATCCTGCTGATCGTCCAGGTGCTGGCGCGCGCCAGGCTCTTCGACGGTCTTGCTGCCCGTTTCGCGGCCGCGGGCCCCTCGGGTTTCCAGGTCATATCAGGCATTTCTTCTCTTACCGGCGTCATCTCCATCTTTATGAACAATATCGGTGCCTTTGCGATCACCCTGCCGGTGGCGCTGCGGCTCGGCACGGCTCTGGCCATCCCCCGCCGCCAGCTCGTCATGCCGGTCTCATTCGCAGCCCTGCTCGGCGGTCTCGTTTCGCTGATCGGCACGCCGGCCAACCTGCTCGTCAGCGATGCGCTCACTAAAGCGACCGGCGTGAGCTTTCGCTTTTTCGATTTCGCCTATGTTGGCCTGCCGGTCGCAATCGCCGGCATTTTTATCATCGCCTTTCGCGTGCAACGGCTGTTTCCATATCTCGACGAGGCGCCGGCGACGACCTTTCCGGCCACGCGCCGTATCGTCGTCGAGCGTCGCATCCCCGATGTTTCGCCGCTGATCGGCGTGCGGCTTTCCGATTGCCCCCGCGTTTCGGCATCAAGCCGCATGCGCTGATCCGTGGCGACAATTTCGTCTTCGGACCGCTCGACCAATCGGTGATCGAAGCCGGCGACGTGCTGCTTGCCGAAGGCGGCGATACGGTCTTTGTCGGCCTTGCCGCCGCGCAGGCGCTGATGGCTGATGCCCATCCGCACGGCCTGCAGCCGGATTTTACCCGTGTCGAAGCCGTCGTCATGCCGGAAAGCACGCTGGTCGGATCGCGGATCCGTTCGCTCGAAATCTTTCACAGTCGCGGCGTCGCAGTCACCGCTCTTTCCATGCGCGCGCCGCGCATAGAGGGCCGATTCCTCGACCTGCAGCTGTCGATTGGCGATATACTGACGTTAGAGGGGCCGCGCATAGCGATCGCCGAAGCGCTTGAAGAAAGCGAGTGCCTGCCGCTCGCTTCGGCTGCTTCGAGCGAACCCGCTTCGCTCTCCTGGCGGCCCTTCGCGCTCTTTGCCTGCGGCATCGCCGCCTCCGCGGCCGGCTTGCGTCCTGATGTTTCCTTTGCCGGCGTCGTGCTAGTGCTTGCCCTGCTCAATCATCTGAACATCCGCCAGGCGATGGCCGATCTCAATTGGCCGATCATTATCATGCTGGCGGCAATGATCCCGATCGGTCAGGCGGTGGCAACCACCGGAGCGGCCGAAACCATCGCCGGCTGGCTGAGCCTCGTCGTGCCGATCACCCATCCGCTCTTCGGCATTGCTCTGATCCTCTTCCTCGCGATGGCGCTGACGCCCTTCGTCAACAACGCGACGGTCGCAATCGTCCTGGCCCCGATCGCATTGGAATTCGCGAAAGCCGGCAACCATGCGCCGCACGCCTATCTGATCGCTGTCGCAGCCGGCGCCTCGCTCGATTTCCTGACGCCCTTCGGCCATCATAACAATACGTTGGCAATGGGCATTGGCGGCTACCGTTTCAGCGACTTCCTGCGCGCCGGCTGGCCACTTGCCGTTACAAGTTACGGCCTCGCTTTGTTTCTCCTGGCTCTGTTCTGGCTGTGATGCGATACTTGGGCGCCACCTTGACTTCCCGGCAATGAAACGACAGGAAGCCTTCACCCAATCACAAGGACAGTCGAGCGCCGTGCGAATCCTCTCCGAAGCCCATTTCCCGGAACTGCCGAACTATTATCGCGGCAAGGTGCGAGAGAATTATGATCTTCCGGACGGACGCCGGATTATCATCAGCACCGACCGGTTGAGCGCTTTCGACCGCATTCTCACCTGCATTCCCTATAAGGGCCAGGTGCTCACGCAGACGGCGCGCTACTGGTTCGAGGCGACAAGGGATATCTGCCCGAACCACGTTCTCGACTATCCCGATGCGAATGTCGTCATCGGCACGCGGCTCGACATCCTGCCGGTCGAAATCGTCGTGCGCGGTTATCTCGCTGGCACCACCGGCACGTCGATCCTGACACTCTATAAGAAGGGTGAGCGCGAGATGTACGGCATGCGCCTGCCCGACGGCATGCGCGACAACCAGATCCTGCCCGAACCCGTCATCACCCCGACCAGCAAGGAATTCGATGGCGGCCATGATGAGCCGCTGACCCCTGACGAAATCGTCACGCGTAGCCTTCTGACCAAGGAGCAGTGGCAGACCCTATCGCGATACGCGCTTGCGCTCTTCGCCCGCGGCCAGGAGATGGCCGCGAAACGCGGTCTGATTCTGGTCGACACCAAATATGAATTCGGCACCGATGGCGACGGCAATATCATCCTCGCCGACGAGATCCACACGCCCGACAGCAGCCGCTACTGGCTTGCCGAAAGCTATCCGGCAAGCTTCTCCGCCGGAAAACGTCCGGAAAGTTTCGACAAGGATTTCGTCCGCGCCTGGGTGGCCGAGCGCTGCGATCCCTATAAGGATGAGATCCCTGAAATCCCTGCTGAACTGATTGAGCAGACCTCGGCCGTCTATATCAAGGCGTATGAGGCGATCACCGGCCAGCGCTTTGTGCCCGACGATAGTGGCGAGACGCCGCTTGCCCGTGTCCGAAAGAACCTCGCCCCCTACTTCCTCTGAGATGGCGGCGTGCGAAAGCGGCTGGCTAATCACCGGCTTGCTGCATTTCGTGCAATCGCGCTAACATCAGCCGAAAGAAGGATCGGGCTCGCCCGGCGGGGGACGGATGGCAAGAAGGCCGAGACGCAAGGCCGAGGAAACGCGAGAAGACATCCTCTCCATGGCGGAGATGCTGTTTCGCGAGCGCGGCTATGTCGCGGTGTCGATTGCCGACATCGCCGGCGCGCTCCACATGTCGCCGGCCAATGTCTTCAAGCATTTCCGTTCCAAGGTCGCGCTGATCGATGCGATCGCCGGGCGCCATCTCGACAATGCGACCGAGCGTTTCGCAGCCTTCGACCAGGACCTGCCGCCGAAGGAGCAACTGCTTCGCTTCGTCCTTCGCCTGCTGGAAGGCCATCTGCAGGACATCCAGAAGAACCCTTACATCTTCGAAATGGTGCTTTCGACAATCGAAGCCAAACTCGAGGCCGGCAACCGTTATCGCGCCCGTATCGAAGAAAAGCTCGGTGAGATCATCCGCGAAGGAATGGCGGAGGGACGTTATCATTGCCGCGATCCCGAGAGCGCGGCACGCACCGTCGCAGACGTGCTCGCCTGCGTGCTGCACCCTATCCTGATCGCCCGCGACGACAAGGAAACACTCGTACACCGCGCCGAGCACATCGTGGGCTTCGTCGATGCCGCACTGCAAAATAACGCTTGCTAAGTGACGATTGCTGACTTACGTCACTTCGTAAAGCTTTTGTTAAATTCGGATGATGGCATTTGAATGCCGAACCAGTCCTGACGCTTATAAGCCTGCGCTCGGCTGAGCCGAGCCCGTGGATCGAACGGCCATTGCCACCGCACAGGGAATTCAGAATGATACGGCGTGCCCTCCTCATCTCCTCGGCGCTGGCGTTCGGCGCATTGCTCGCAGCCTGCAGCGATAACGCCAGCAAGCCCGCCGGCAATGCAGGTGCCGGCGCGGCCCAGCAGGCCTCGCCCGTCGGTGTGATCACGCTGAAAAAGGGTAGTTTCCCGATTACCACGATCCTTCCCGGCCGCGCCGAGACCTTCCAGACGGCCGATATCCGGCCGCAGGTGAGCGGTCTCATCCGCGAGATCGCCTTTAAAGAAGGCGGCGAGATCAAGAAGGGCGATCTTCTCTACCAGATCGAGGATGCGCCCTATATCGCTGCCGTCGAGCAGGCGAAGGCAGCAATCTCCAAAGCCGAGGCGAGTGTGCCGAGCGCTGAAAGCAATCTCGACCGCTACCAGCGCCTCGTCGGCAGCGGCGCCACCCAGATCGAATTCGAAACAGCCAAGACGACACTTCTCCAGGCCAAGGCCGAAGTCGAGTCGGCAAAGGCAGCGCTGTCCGCCGCACAGATCGATCTCGACCACACCAGAATCATCGCGCCCTTCGACGGCATCAGCGACCAGACGGCCTATAATGTCGGCAACGTCGTTTCAGCCAATCAGACGACGGCGCTGACGACGATCCGCCAACTTGACCCGATCTATATCTCGCTGACGGAATCGAGCACCAACCTGCTGAAGCTGCGCGATGCGGTGGCCGCCGGCGACATCAAGGGCGCCGCCAATGTCGTCTTCCACCTGATCCTCGAAGACGGCAAGGAATACAATCAGCAGGGCAAGCTCGACATGTCGAAGCAGGTGGTCAGTGAGACCACAGGCACCTTCATTATCCGCGTACTCTTTCCAAATCCCGACCGTATCGTGCTGCCCGGTATGTATGTCCGGGCAACCGTCGAACTCGGCGCCGAGGCGGGTTATGCGCTGCCGCAGCTGGCGACGAGCCGTGATGCCAATGGCCGGCTGACGGCACAGTTCGTTTCCGCCGATGGCAAGGTCGAAACCCGCGCTTTCGAGAACAGCTCGCCCTCCAACAATTCCTGGCTCGTGACCGAAGGCATCAAGGACGGCGATCAGCTGATCGTCAGTGGCCTGCAATCGATCACCTCAGGCATGCCGGTGAAGCCGGTTCCGATGAAGATCACCGACAACGGCGTGGTCGTGGCTGCCGAGCAGCCCGCGGCCGGTGACGCACAGAAGCCCGCAGCGAAGTAATCGCTTCGAGCCCCTACGTCACCGTCTCAGCCGCACAGGAACAACCGATGGCCAAGTTTTTCATCCGACGTCCGATTTTCGCCTGGGTCATTGCGATCACCATCATGCTCGCCGGCCTGCTGGCGATCTCCACCCTGTCGATCTCGCAATATCCCGACATCGCGCCGACGACGGTCCGTATCAATGCCACCTATCGGGGCGCGAGTGCTGAGACCGTCGAGAAATCGGTGACGACGATTATCGAGGACGGCATGACCGGCCTCGACGATCTCACCTATATGACCTCAACCTCGTCGACGGGTTCGGCCAGCATCCAGCTGACCTTCGGGACGAGTGCCGACCCTGATATCGCCCAGGTACAGGTGCAGAACAAGCTGCAGCTGGTTCAGTCGCAGCTTCCGAGCGACGTCATCGATGCCGGGATCAGCGTCACCCGCTCGACCTCGAGCATTCTTCTCGTCGGCTCGCTCGTTTCCACCGACGGCAAGCGCAATTCGGTCGACCTCGGCAACATCGTGTCGACCTCGATCGAGGACCAGATCCAGCGCCTGGAAGGCGTCGGCAGCATCAACGTCTTCGGCTCAGGATACGCCATGCGCGTCTGGCTCGACCCCTTCAAGCTGCTGAAATACCAGTTGACGCCGAGCGACGTCACCGCAGCCATCCAGGCGCAGAACACCCAGGTCTCGGTCGGTTCGCTCGGTGCCCAGCCGGCGATCCCCGGCCAGCAGATCAACGTTACCATCACTGCGCAAAGTCAGCTGACCACCGTCGCCGATTTTGAGCACATCATCCTGAAGGTCGAAAAGGATGGCGCGACGGTGCGCTTAGGCGATGTCTCGCGCATCGAGATCGGCCAGGAAAGCTACGGCGGCAATTCGCGCTACAATGGCCAGCCCTCGACCGGTTTTGCCGTCAATCTGGCGATCGGCGCCAACGCCATCGATACCGCCGCCCGCGTGCGCTCTGCCCTCGCTGTCATCGGCCGCGGCCTGCCCGCCGGTGTGGAAATCACCTATCCCTACGACACGACGCCCTTTGTCGAGCTGTCTATCGAAAAGGTGGTGCACACGCTGATCGAGGCGATCGTGCTCGTTTTCGTGGTCCTTCTTATCTTCTTGCAGAACCTGCGGGCTACGCTGATCCCGACGATTGCCGTTCCCGTCGTCCTGCTCGGCACCTTCGGGGTGCTGGCGGTCACCGGCTATTCGATCAATACGTTGACGATGTTCGCGATGGTGCTGGCGATCGGCCTTCTCGTCGACGACGCCATCGTCGTCGTCGAAAACGTCGAACGCATCATGTCCGAAGAGAAGCTTTCGCCGCTCGAGGCGACGGAAAAGTCGATGGGCGAAATCACCGGCGCCATTGTTGGCATCGCCCTCGTCCTCACCGCCGTCTTCATTCCGATGGCTTTCTTTGGTGGTTCGACCGGCATCATCTATCGTCAGTTCTCGATCACCATCGTCTCGGCCATGCTGCTGTCGGCGCTCGTCGCCCTCGTGCTGACGCCCGCACTTTGCGCCACGATGCTGAAGCCGGTCGGCGAACACAGGAAACACCGCGTCGGCGACTGGTTCAACCGCAACTTCACGCGCTCGACCAACGGCTATGTCAGCACCATCGGCTATCTCTTGAAGCGGCCGATACGCGTCATGCTGGTCTTCCTGCTCGTCGGCGCCGGCTGCGCCTATCTCTTCACCCGCCTGCCGAGCTCGTTCTTGCCGCAGGAGGACCAGGGCGTGCTGCTGACCATCGTCACCACGCCGCCGGGCTCGACCACTCAGCAGACCCAGGCGGTTGTCGAAAAGGTCGAGAAGTACTATCGGGAAAATGAGAAGGATGCGGTCGAATCCGTGTTCGGCGCGCTCGGCTTCGGCTTTAACGGCTCCGGCCAGAACAGCGCCATCGTCTTCACCAAGCTCAAGGATTTCTCGCAGCGTACCGATCCGGTGCTGAGCGCCCAGTCAGTCGTCAACCGTGCGCTTGGCAGTTTCTTCAAGATCCGCGAGGCGCAGGTTTTCGCGCTTCTGCCGCCGGCGATCCAGGGCCTCGGCGTGTCGAGCGGCTTCTCCATGTATCTCGTCGATACCGGCGGCCACGGCAATGACGCCCTGACGGCCGCCTCCAAGCGGCTGATCCAGATGGGCAACACCTCGGGCAAGATCGTGGCGCTGCGCAGCAGCAACAAGGAAGTCGAGCCGCAGATGCGAATCGTGCTCGATCAGGAAAAGATCGGTGCGATGGGCGTCGACATCGCTGCGGTCAATTCGATGCTGTCGATCATCTTCACCGGCCGCGACGTCAACGATTTCACCCTGAACGGCGAGATCAAGCCCGTCTACGTTGAGGGCGATGCGCCCTTCCGCATGCAGCCGAGTGATCTCGACCACTGGTACGCACGCAACAATGACGGCGAAATGGTGCCATTCTCCGCCTTTACCCGGACTGAGTGGGTGAAAGGTGCGCCCTCGCTTGCCCGCTTCAACGCCGTCAGCGCCATTCCGCTCGACGGAGCTTCCGCACCCGGGATTTCTTCCGGCGATGCAATGAACGAAATGGAAGCGCTGACCGAACAGCTTGGCGGCGGTTATACCGTCGCCTGGCAGGGCATTTCCTATCAAGAGCGCCTTTCCGGTTCGCAGGCGCCGATGCTCTATGCGATCTCCGTTCTCGTCGTCTTCCTCTGCCTTGCAGCACTCTACGAAAGCTGGTCGATCCCCTTCTCGGTGATCATGGCGGTGCCTGTCGGTATTCTCGGGGCGCTGACGGCAGCAACCTTGTTCGGTCAGGCCAACGACGTCTATTTCAAGGTCGGCCTGCTCACAACCATCGGCCTGGCGGCAAAAAACGCGATCCTGATCGTCGAATTCGCCAAGGACCGCATGGAAAGCGGCATGGGCCTCTACGAAGCGACGCTGGAAGCAGCGAGATTGCGCCTGCGGCCGATCATCATGACCTCGCTTGCCTTCATTCTGGGCGTCGTGCCGCTGGCGATCGCGACAGGCGCGGGTTCGGCGGCACAAAACGCCATCGGTATCGGCGTTCTCGGCGGCATGCTCGCGGCGACGATGCTCGGAATCTTCTTCGTACCGTCCTTCTTTGTCGTCATTCGACGCATCTTTGCCACACGCGGAAAAAATGCGGCGGGAGTGTGATATAAATGCACTGTGATAATGCGGTTCTCGTTGCTACATTGCGGCCGACTGCTTCGGCATGGTGTTTTTTGGTAGGGCGAGGCGCGACGGCCGTTAGTGAAGCATGAAGCTTCGGACAAGAATTGACTTGCTCGAGTACAGGAAGAAATGAATGGTATCTCTTCGTATTGCCACACCGGCATTATTGTTATTGTTGTCGGGCTGCGTTGTTGGCCCGGATCATGTTCCTCCTGAGATGCCACTGCCCGCCAAATTCGGAGAGGGCAACACCAAGAGCGATGGCGATGTCACCACTGTGGCCTGGTGGAATGCGTTCAACGACCGCAAGCTGGACGGCTATGTCCAGAGCGGCCTCGACCAGAACCTGTCAATCCAGCAGGCGATCGAACGTATCAATGCGGCTTCCGCCAACGTCACCGTAGCAGGAGCCGGCGGCTTGCCGAACCTGACAGTCGACGCCTCGCACACGGTCAGCGGCCAGAGCGGTGAGCTGCGCACGCAGTTTGACACACGCAACACCAGCGGCGGCGAAGCACAGCTGAGCTGGCTGCTCGATATCTTCGGCCTCTACAAACGCAGCACGGAAGGCGCTCTCGCTTCGCTCGATTCCGCTTACGCATCCGCGGACGTTGCCAAGCTCACTCTCGTGCAGGACATGGTCTCGAGTTATATCGACGTCCGCTATTTCCAGCAGCGCCTGGCGCTTTCCAAGGCTAACCTGAAGTCTCGCCAGGAGACCTACGAACTCACCAAATTCCAGCTTGAAGCTGGTGCCGCCTCGCGTCTCGACGTCGTTCAGGCGGAAGGCTTGGTACAGTCGACGCTCGCCGAAATTCCCGGCCTCGAAACCAATATCCGCATTTCCGCCCATCACATCGCCACGTTGCTCGGCCTGCCGGCATCAGCTCTCGTCGATGAGCTGCTAAGGGGCGCCGGTCAGCCTGTGTTCCGCGGCAGCATCACCTCCGGCATCCCCGCGGACCTGATCCGTAACCGTCCTGATATTCGCGTAGCGGAACGTGACCTCGCTGCCGCAACGGCCAATATCGGCGTTGCCCAGGCGCAGCTTTATCCAAGCATCTCGCTCAGCGGCTCGATTTCGCCGGCCTATATTAATCAGCGCGGCATCCATGGCGGCCTGTCGCCCTGGTCCTTCGGCCCGACCCTCAACCTGCCGATTCTCGATGGCGGCCGCCTGCGCGCCAACGTCAAATCGGCACAGTCGGATGCTGCTACGGCCTATCTCAACTGGAAATCGACCGTGCTGACCGCGATCGAACAGGTCGAGAACGCGCTTTCGGCCGTCCGGCGTGACGCCCGCACGGTCTCGGCACTCCAGGCACAGGTAAAGACCACGCAAGAGACGCTCGAACTTTCCACAGCATCCTACAAGGACGGCGCTTCCTCGCTGCTCGACGTTCTCGACGCCCAGCGCCAGGTTTCGCTTGCCCAAGCAAGCCTTGCCGCAGCCGTCCAGCAGATGGCCAAGGACTATGTCTCGCTGAACGTCGCGGTCGGCGGCGGCTTTGCCCCCGGCGGCAAGACGACCGTAGCCAACACCACTGTCGTGGTGAAGCCCGCGAAAACCTGATCGGCCGCCTTGTGCCGTCTGACGTACAGAGCCCCGCGATCGTCTCGCGGGGCTTTTTTCATGTCGACCAAATTTTGTATCCGGATAACTCACATAAGATGAATTGGGAATCGACAAGCGAAAAGAGCTGAGGTAGAGCTTGATTAAACGATTAATCAAGAGCGCCGTCGATCATGGCTTCATCGCGTTCGGGACCGAACCTCAGCAGGATAGCAACGTCGCTCGGCGTTTCCGTCGCCACGGTCTCCAATGCGTTGTCCGGCAAGGGTCGGGTATCCGGCCAACTGGTTGAAAGGATCCGCGAGCATGCGGCCGAACTCGGTTATGTCCCGAGCCAGGCCGGGCGGGCCCTGAGGACCGGCCGCAGCGGCGTTCTCGGCCTGGTGCTGCCCGATATCGCCAATCCGCTGTTCCCGAAAATTGCCCAGGCGATCGAATTCGCCGCTTCCGCCGCCGGTTACGGCGTGCTGATCGCCGATTCCCGCGGCGATGTCGCCAAGCAGACCGAGGCGATCAATCGGCTGGTCGAGCGCGGCGTCGACGGCATGGTCATCATTCCCCGCCGCGCCACTCGCATTTCCGCCGCCGCCTGCCCGGTCGCCGTTATCGACACCGCGTCGACGCCAGGCAATACCGTTGCCGCCGACCATTGGCAGGGCGGGTGCGAAATCGCCGGCCATCTCGCCAGCCTCGGCCATCGCCGCATCCTCATCATCGGCAACAATCAGGAATCCAACGTCCAGAATGACCGCGCCGGCGGCATCCGCTCCGGCATGCGCCCGGGCATGCATTCGGAAACACTGTGGATCGAGAGACTGGAGCAGGATGGCGGCAGCGGCTGCCCGCTCGGTCTCGCCGAAAAAGTCAGGCAGGGGTTCACCGCCTTCGCAGCACTCTCCGACCTGCAGGCGCTGCGCGCGCTGACGGAGCTGCAGCAGGCCGGCATCAACATTCCGGCCGACGTCAGCGTCACCGGCTTCGACGACCTCATTTGGTCGCCGGTCGTCACGCCGTCGCTGACGACGGTTCGTATGGATATGGACGCTATTGCCGGGATTGCCGTGTCGGCGCTGGTGGATACCATAAGAAAAAGCAGCATGCGGCAAGGCATGCTGGTTACCGCCGAGATCAATCGCGTCGCGATGCAGCTGATCGTCCGCCAATCATCCGGGCCTGCGCACCCGGCACCAAAAACCTCAGAGATGGAGAACACGTAAGATGAAAAAAGCTCTCATTGCCTCGGCAGCGCTCGCTGCCCTGTCTCCGCTTGGAGCGGCCGCAGCCGATCGCACGCTGACCATTTCCGTCTATGCCTTTGCACAAGACGATTTCAAGACGCTGGTCTACGATCCCTTCGAGGCCAAATGCGGCTGCAAGCTGGTGGTCGAGACCGGCAACAGCGTCGAGCGTCTGGCCAAGCTGGAAGCCAACAAGGCCAATCCCGTCATAGATCTTGCCGCCGTTTCCATGGCCGATGCGCTGGCCGCCTCGCGCGCCGGCCTGATCGACAAGATCGACACCGCCAAGCTCCCCAATTTTGCCAAACTCTACGACGTCGCCAAGGACCCGAATGGCGACGGCATGAGCGTCGGTTATACCTTCTATGCCACCTCGATCGCCTATCGGTCCGACAAGATGAAGATCGATTCCTGGAACGATCTCTTGAAGCCGGAATATGTCGGGCACGTAGCCTTTCCGAACGTGACCACCAATCAGGGCCCGCCGGCGCTCTACATGCTGGGCTTGGCCCTTGGTAAGGATACGCCCGATCTGAAGGGACCCATCGAGGCGCTGGGCGAAAAGAAGGACGAGGTCGTCACCTTCTATGAAAAATCCTCGCAACTGGTGCAGCTGATGCAGCAGGAGGAGATCTGGGCAGCCCCGATCGGCCGTTTCTCCTGGGCCGGCTTCACCAAGCTCGACGTGCCGGTCGCCTGGGCGACACCGAAGGAGGGCCAGACCGGCGGCATGAATGTGTTGGTGCTGACCAAGGGTTCGAAGAACCAGGACCTCGCTTTGCAGTTCATGGATTTCTGGCTCTCGACCGATATCCAGACCAAGCTCGCCGAAAAGCTGATCGACAGCCCCGCCAACCGCGAGGTCAAGCTTTCCGAGGCAGCAGCCAACAACCTTACCTATGGCGAGGAAACCGCCAAGAGCCTCAAGCTGATCCCCTCCGCCGTCGCCCTCGACAACCGCGCCGGCTGGCTGAAGACATGGAACGAAAAGGTCGGCCAATAAGGCCTGTCTGAGAACCGGTCCCGGCTCCTCTGCCGGGACAATCCTCTGTCCGCTCGAAAGGCGCCTCATGTTCCAGAACCGCGCAGAAGCCCTGGCGCTTGCCCTGCCGGCAGCCGTCTTTGCGACCCTGGTCTTCCTGCTGCCCGTCGCGATCCTGCTGTCGGAGGGCTTCCATGCCGGCGGCGGCTGGACGCTGTCGGCCTATGCCGGTTTCTTCTCTGAGGCGCTGAACCGCACCGTTTTCCTGCGCAGCTTCCGGCTCGGCCTCGAAGTCACAGCTGTCTCGGCGGTCATCGGTTATGCCGCAGCCTTCGCCATCGTCCACCTGCCGCCGAATGGCAAGGGCCGTATGATCGGCCTAGTCACCTTGCCGCTGATGATCTCTCCGGTGGCGCGCACCTATGCCTGGATCGTCATTCTCGGCCGCACCGGGATCGTCAACCAGGCGATAGCGCGCCTGGGTCTCAGCGCCGAGCCGCTGCGGCTGCTGTTCACCGAAACCGCCGTCTTCATCGGTCTCTTGCAACTCTTTCTGCCTTTGATGATCCTGTCGCTGATCAGCTCCCTCGAGAACATGCCGAAGGATGCGATCCCCGCCGCCCGCGTGCTTGGCGCCAACTGGTTCCAGGTCTTCTGGAAGGTCATCCTGCCGCTGACCACGGAAGGCCTCGTCGTCGGCGGCACGCTTGTCTTCACCGGATCGCTGACCGCCTACATCACCCCGGCCGTGCTTGGCGGTTCAAAGGTGCTGATGCTGGAAACGCTGCTGTATCAGCAGGTTTCCGTCGCCAATGATTTCGTCTCGGCAAGCGTCATTGCCTTCATTCTGATCATCATGAGCTTTGCGGCCAACATCCTGCTGAAACGTCTTGCGACGGCGAGGAACCGCCGATGAGCCTCCGCCTGTTTTCGCCCATCGTGCTTTTCCTGCTGCTGGTCTTTCTGATCGGTCCGTTCCTGATCATCATTGCCGCTTCGTTATCGGCCGGCGATACGCTGGCCTTTCCGCCACAAGGCCTGTCGCTGCGGTGGGTCATGAAGGTGTTCACCGTCGAGAGTTTCCGCGACAGCTTCGCCATGTCGATGTTCCTCGCCGTGTTCGGAACGCTCGCCGCCCTCGTCCTCGGCATCCCGGCCGCCTACGCGCTCTCCCGCTACCGGCTGCCCGCGGCCGAGACCGTCCGCACCATCGTCTCGCTGCCGATTATCGTGCCGGGCATCATCGTCGGCCTGTCGCTGCTGCGTTATCTCGTCGTGCCCTTCGGTTTCGACATCACGCTGGCACTCTTCTTCGCCCATACGGCCCTCGTACTGCCCTATGCCGTGCGCGTCGTCTCGGCGAGCCTCGACAATCTGCGCTCGGACATCGAGGAGGCCGCCGTCCTGCTCGGCTCCTCCAGACTCGGCGCTTTTTTCCGCGTGGTGATGCCGAATATCCGCGGCGGCATCCTTGCCGCCTTCATCCTCGGCTTCGTCACCAGCTTCAATCAGGTGCCCGTCTCGCTCTTCCTTTCCGGTCCCGGCGTCCACACGCTGCCGATCGACATGCTGGGTTACATGGAAACCACCTACGACCCGTCGATCGCGGCGCTTTCCGCCCTCCTCGCCTTTCTCTCGATGGGCATCGTCTTCCTCGCCGAACGTTTCCTGGGATTCTCGCGCTATGTCTGATGCCTATCTTCAACTCGACAAGCTGACGCTTACCTATGGCGACACGGTCGCGGTCAGCAATCTCGACCTTACGATCGGCAAGGGCGAGCTCGTTGCCCTTCTCGGCCCCTCAGGCTGCGGCAAGACGACGACGATGCGGGCGATCGCCGGTCTGCTGAGGCCTACCTCCGGCCGTATCAGCCTCGATGGAGCCGATATCACCCGCGTCTCGGCCAACAAGCGCGCCGTCGGGCTCGTCTTCCAGTCCTACGCGCTTTTCCCGCATCTGACGGTTTATGAGAACGTCGCCTTCGGTTTGCGCCTCAAGGGTATCTCGGGCGCAGATCTCGACGCCCGTGTCGCCTCCGGCTTGAAATCGGTCGGCCTGTCGGCTTTCGCCCGCCGCAAGCCCGCCGAACTCTCCGGCGGCCAGCAGCAGCGCGTGGCGCTCGCCCGCTCGATGGTGATGGAGCCGAAAGTTCTGCTGCTCGACGAGCCGCTTTCCAATCTCGACGCCCGCCTTCGCCTTGAGATGCGCGCCGAATTGCAGCGGGTACAGAAGGAGACCGGCGTCACCATGATCTTCGTCACCCACGACCAGGTGGAGGCCTTGGCGCTTGCCGACCGCATCGTCGTGATGTTGAACGGGGGCATCGAACAAATCGGCACGCCGGAAGAGATCTACAACAATCCGGCCTCTGCCTTCGTCGCCGATTTCGTCGGCTTCGAGAATGTCTTCCCGCTGAAGGATGGAAAGCTTGTGACAACGAACGGCCCGATCGCCCTTTCCGGCCCCGCACCGCAAGCTGCGGCGGGCCTCGCCTGGCGGCCACGCAAAGTGATCCTCGGCTCGGGCACCTTTCAAGGCACCGTGCGCGGCACGTCTTTCGCAGGCAACACACGCGAATATCTCCTCGATACCGCGCTCGGCCCGATCAAGGCCGAGATTGATGCCGGTCTGCCGCCGCATGAGATCGGCAGCGCGCTCGCCTTCGACCTGCCGGTTGCCGGCGCGGCCAGCCTCAAGCGGTTCGGGTGAGATCATGGGCGTCTGGATCGACACCGACATGGGCTTCGACGACATCGCCGCCATTCTGGTGGTGGGTCAATCGGAATTTGACATCGACGGCGTATCGCTGGTCTTCGGCAATACGCCACTGCCGCAGGTGAAAACCAATGCCGCCTCCGCTGCCATTGCCTTCGGCTGGAAATTCCCGATCCACACCGGTCGCGCCATGCCTGTTCTCGGCAAGCTCGAAACCGCTCAGGCGATCCTCGGCGAAACCGGCATCCCGACCATCGGCAGGAGCCTGCCGGAGGCCCCCGCTCTTGCTGAAAGCGATGCCTTTGCAGCGCTTTGCCGGTGGTTGGAAGATCAGGGCCAGCACCGTATGCTGGCGCTCGGGCCCCTCACCAATATCGCCGCCGTGGCGCTCGCTCGCCCCGATCTTGCCGCCCGTATCAGCGAACTCGTCTGGATGGGCGGCGGCGTCACCTCAGGCAACCATACGGCGTCTGCCGAGTTCAACGCGCTCGCCGATCCCGAGGCCCTGTCGATCGTCATCGCCCATGGCCTGCCGCTGCGCATGGTCGATCTCGATCTCTGCCGCAAGGTGCTGGCAAGGCCGGAGGATGCCGAGCCGGTGCGCGATGCCGGCGGCGCCAATGCCGATCTGATCGCCGATATGTTTTCGGGTTATATCCGCATCGGCACCAGCCGCGGCCGCCCGGGCATGGCGATCTACGATCCCACAGCCGCCGTCGCCTTCGTCGCTGCCGATGTCGTCAGCTTCCGGCCCGCGCGTATCGACGTCGAACTGCAGGGCGCCTTGACCCGTGGCCGCACCGTCGTCGAGACCCGCGCCACGCATGCAGCCTTCAATGCCCAGTTTGCCGCCGACATCGATGCCGACAGGGCGCGTGTCATTATCCTTGAAGCCCTGGTCAACGAGGCCCGGAAGTGAACGCCATCCCTCGCCAGGAACCTGGCGATCTCAACGATCCCGCCATGCGCGCGCGGGCCGTCGCCGCCGCACGCGGTGATGCTCCCTTCGATATGCTAATTACCGGCGGCCGGCTGCTCGACGCGGTGACGGGCCTGATCCGCGAGGCCGATATCGGCCTCGTTGGCGCCCTGATTGCGAGCGTCCACACCTCGGCAAGCCGCACGGATGCGGTCGAGATCATCGATGCGGCAGGCGGCATCGCAACACCCGGTCTGATCGACACCCACATGCATGTCGAAAGTTCGATGGTGACACCGGCGGAATATGCGAGCGCCGTGCTGGCGCGCGGCGTCACCACGGTCGTTTGGGATCCGCATGAATTCGCCAATGTCCATGGCCTTGACGGTGTGCGCTGGGCGATCGAGGCGGCACGCTGCCTGCCGCTGCGCATGATCCTGCTCGCTCCCTCCTGCGTGCCGTCGGCGCCCGGCCTGGAACTTGCCGGTGCCGATTTCGATGCCTCCGTCATCGCCGAGATACTGCGCTCCTCCGCCGTCGGCGGCGTCGCCGAGGTGATGAACATGCGTGGCGTCATCGACGGCGATCCGCGCATGATGGCCATCGTCAATACCGGCCTTGCCTCCGGCAAGCTCGTCTGCGGTCATGCCCGCGGCCTCGAAGGCCCCGACCTCAACGCCTTCATGGCCTCGGGCATCACGTCCGACCACGAACTCACTTCCGGCGGCGACCTCGCGGCCAAGCTTGCCGCCGGCCTGACGATCGAGCTGCGCGGATCGCACGACCATCTGCTCCAGGAATTCGTCGAGGTGCTGAATGGTCTCGGCCACCTGCCCCCGACCGTGACACTCTGCACAGACGACGTCTTTCCCGATGAACTCTACGAAGGCGGCGGCCTTGACGACGTCGCCCGCCGGATGGTGCGCTACGGAATGAAGCCGGAGTGGGCGATCCGTGCCGCAACCTTCAACGCCGCACAGCGGCTGAAGCGATCCGATCTCGGCCTCATCGCCCCCGGCCGCCGCGCCGATATCGTGCTCTTCGAGGACCTTACGGAATTCCGGTCGCGGCTGGTCATCTCAAGCGGTCGCGTCGTCGCCCGCAACGGCAGCATGCAGGTTGACATCCAGCAGCTCGATCCGGCGCCGCTTGAAAATTCGGTGAAGCTCCCGCAATTTGCCGAAGATGATTTCCGCATTCCGTCGAGCTGCGAGCGCGTCCGTGTCGCCACCATCGACCGCCCGCGTTTCACGCAATGGGGTGAGGCGGAGACAGAGGTCAGAGACGGGTTCGTCGTACCGCCGGCCGGCAGCGCCATGATCGCCGTCGCCCATCGCCACGGCAAAACCGACGGCACCCCGCGCATCGGCTTCCTCACCGGCTGGGGTGAATGGCGCGGCGCCTTCTGCACCACCGTCTCGCATGACAGCCACAACCTCACCGTCTTCGGCGGCAATGCGCGCGACATGGCGCTTGCCGCCAACGCCGTCATATCAGCCGGAGGCGGAATGGCCGTCGCCAAAGACGGAAAGATCGAGGCGCTACTGCCGCTGCCGCTCTCCGGCCTAGTGACCGACGCATCGCTAAAGGACACCGCTTCGGCCTTTGCCGGCATCCGCAAGGCCATGGAAAAAATCGTCGACTGGAAACCGCCCTATCGGGTCTTCAAGGCCTGCTTCGGCGCAACGCTCGCCTGCAATGTCGGCCCGCACCAGACGGACCGGGGAATTGCCGATGTGGTGACGGGCGAGCTGCTGGAAAATCCGGTGCTGGAGGTTTTGTAGGGCTCCAGCGATTGCACGGTGTGCCGTGCCACCGCAAACGCGGGTCTAAAGCGCGTCGGATTAGACTTGATTCATGTGACGCGCTTTAGCTCTTTGTTTTTATGCATGTCGTTATCCCGAAACCGCTGCACACTTCCGGGCGACATGCGTTAAATCCTCAACTCCCGCTCCACTAACGCCACCCAGTAAGCCGCCCCATATCCAAGCGCCCCATCGTTGAAATCATAAGCTGTGTTGTGATGCAGCGCCCCATCCACTGCTGGCCCGTTGCCGAGCCAGGCGTAACAGCCCGGCGCATTCTGCGCGAAGAAGGCAAAGTCGTCGCCTGCCGTGGACGGCGGAAAGCTTGTCCGCACCTTCCCGCCGAATACCGAGCCGGCCGCGGCGAGCGCCC
Organism: Rhizobium sp. NZLR1; assembly: GCF_017357385.1. NCBI lineage: Bacteria > Pseudomonadati > Pseudomonadota > Alphaproteobacteria > Hyphomicrobiales > Rhizobiaceae > Rhizobium > Rhizobium sp. NZLR1. The sequence continues at coordinate 3,697,484 of NZ_CP071632.1, forward strand.
GCGCGGTTGCATTCGCATCGTTGATAACAGGCGGAATCCGCCGCTCGAATACGTAGTCGACGGCAACCGCGTACATAGCCGCAGTGCCATGCGCCAACCGACCGATCTCGGTCTCCAGCTGATCGCGTACCTCGGGTGAATAGGCCCGCGCCGTCCCGCCGATCTCCACGATATCGGGAATGACATTCAGCGCCTTCGGGTCACCGGCCTGCAGGGAACACGCGCTGACGACGGCCGGCTGCAGCGGATCGACCACCCGTCCGACGATGGTCTGCAGCGATGACAGGAAGGTGCCGGCGGCCGTGATCGGATCGCGGCCGAGATGCGGCTTGGCGCCGTGGGTGCCGATGCCGCGAAAAGAGATGCGCCAGCTGTCGGAAGAGGCGAGCTGCGGCCCCTCGACCACGGCGATCTGGTCAATCGCAAGTCCAGGCATGTTATGCAGCCCGTAGACGGCATCGCAGGGGAAAAGTTTGAACAGCCCCTCCTCGACCATGCGCCTTGCCCCGCCTCGCCCTTCTTCCGCCGGCTGGAAGATGAAATGCACCGTGCCGGAGAAGCCTCGCGTCGCCGCAAGATGCCGCGCGGCACCGAGCAGCATCGCCGTATGACCGTCATGGCCGCAGGCATGCATCTTGCCGGGCACCGTCGATCTATAGGGCCGCTCCGCCGTTTCAGGCATGGCGAGCGCATCCATATCGGCCCTGAGCCCGATCCGGCGCGTGCCGTTGCCGACCTGCAACGTGCCGACCACACCGGTACCGGCCAGCCCGCGATGCACGCCGATGCCAGCCTCTTCGAGAAGTCGCGCGACGATACCGGCAGTGCGCTCCTCCTCGAAACCGAGTTCGGGATGGGCATGCAGATCGCGGCGCAAGGCCGTGAGGAACGGCAGATCGTCCTTGATCCGGGCGGGAATGCTCATGGGCCTGGAAATCCCTTCATGCGAAACGGGCGCCCAACCGGCGCCCGCGTCAGATCATCCCTTGTTTATCAAACGGTTCGCAAATTCAATCATCAAGTCTCTTCGACGAACACCTCTTCGCGCTTCTTCTTCACGCTTGGCAGGAAGACGATGATAAGCACGGCAAGCGCGATGGCCAGAAGAGTGGCGCTGATCGGCCGTGTGACGAAGGTCGTTGGATCGCCGCGCGACAGAATCATCGCACGTCGCAAATTCTCCTCGAGCAGCGGTCCGAGCACGAAGCCGAGCAAAAGCGGCGCCGGCTCACAGCGAAGCTTTGCCAGCACATAACCGATGAGCCCGAAGAAGGCGACGGCATAGAGGTCATAAACATTGGCGTTGACGCTGTAGACCCCGATCGAGCAGAAGGCCATGATGATTGGGAAGAGCACGTAATAAGGCACGGTCAGGAGTTTCACCCAGAGCCCGATCAGTGGCAGGTTGAGGATGACCAGCATCAGGTTGCCGATCCACATCGAGGCGATGATGCCCCAGAACAGCGCCGGCTGCTCGGTGGCGACGTTCGGGCCTGGCACGATGCCCTGGATGATCATCGCGCCGACCATCAGCGCCATGACGGGATTGGCGGGAATGCCGAGCGTCAGCAGCGGAATGAATGAGGTCTGCGCCCCGGCATTATTCGCCGATTCCGGTCCGGCGACACCGGCAACCGCGCCCTTGCCGAATTCCGCCGGCGTCTTCGAAATCCGCTTTTCCACCGTATAGGAGGCGAAGGAGGCTAGGATCGCGCCGCCGCCCGGCAGAATGCCGAGCGCCGAGCCGATCACCGTGCCGCGAATAATCGGCGCGATCATCTCCTTGAATTCCTGGCGAGAGGGCAAAAGGCTGGACACCTTGGCCATCAGTACCGTGCGTGTCGACTCGCCCTCGAGGTTGCGCAGGATTTCCGCCACCCCGAAGACCCCGACCGCGAGCGCCACAAAGTTCAACCCGTCCGCATATTCACGGATGCCGAGCGTGAAGCGCGGCGTGCCGGTATAGATGTCGGTGCCGACGAGACCGAGCAGCAGCCCGAGTGCCACCATCGCCAGCGCCTTGACGACCGAGCCATGCGCGAGAGCAATCGATGAAACGAGGCCGACGATCATCAGCGAGAAATATTCCGCCGAGCCGAATTGCAGCGCGATCGCGGTCAGCGGCGGCGCGAAGATCGCAACGAGGAAGGTCGAGACCGTGCCAGCGAAGAACGAACCGAGCGCCGCGATCGCAAGCGCTGCCCCCGCCCGTCCCTTGCGCGCCATCTGGTAACCGTCGATCGCGGTGACGGCGGAGGAGGATTCACCCGGCATGTTGATGAGGATCGCCGTGGTTGAGCCGCCATACTGCGCGCCGTAATAGATGCCGGCGAGCATGATCAGCGAGGAGACCGGTTCGAGCTGGAAGGTGATAGGCAAGAGCATGGCGATCGTCGCCGTTGCGCCGATGCCGGGCAGCACGCCGATCAGCGTGCCGAGCAGCACGCCGATCAGGCAGAAGAGCAGGTTTTCCGGAGTGCCGGCTGTCGCAAAACCGAGCGCGAGATTGCTGAAAAGATCCATCATCGCCTCCTAGAACCGGACCCAGGGGCCGAAGCGCTCGAACGGCAGCCCGAGCTCGTAGCTGAAGACCGCCACCGAAAAAACCGTCAGCAGCAGCGAAAGAATGATAGCGAGCAACACATTCATCTTTTGCGATGCGAAGCAGGCGACGAATGCGGTGAAGAACAGCGCCGGCGCAAATCCGAGCCCGCGCACCGTCAACCCGAAGAACACCGGCGCCGGCAGGATGAAAAGCATGCCGCGCCAGGCGAAGGGATCGATCGGCTCACCCTCGACCCGGAGGGCCTGAATGAAGATGACGGCGCCGAGAAGCACGAGCACGCAGGCAAGCACCAGCGGAAAATAACCCGGCCCCATTCGCACTGCCGTGCCGAGGTCGAGCCCCAGCGACTGGAGGGCGAAGAAGGCGCCGGTCGCGACGAAGAGCGCTCCGCAGATCGCATTGGTGGTATCGAAACTGATGGATTTCATGGTGTCTCCTGGAGTTGGAGATGGGGCGTCGTTACTGCAGCAATTACCGCTCATCCGCCTTCCGACACCTTCTCCCCGCAAGCGGAGAGAAGGGGATATGCCGCAAACCTCTCAGCTTTGCCACCATTGTAATGGGCAAGTCCCCTCTCCCCGCGTGCGGGCAGAGGATTAGGGTGAGGGGCTCATCCGGCATGTCCTGGACGAGACAAGTCTCAGTCCGCATATTCGCCGGCAGCCTCGATCACCGGCTTCCAGCGGGCAATCTCGCTTTCGAGCTTGGCCTTCAGCGCAGCCGGCGTCGCATCGGCATCCGAGGATGGCGCCGTGCCGAGTTCGGCGAAGCGTGCGGCGACATTCGCGTTCTTCAGCGCGACCTGCAGCGACTTCGACAGACGTTCGTTGATCGCGGCCGGCGTGCCCTTCGGCGTGTAGATGCCGTGCCAGATGCCGACTTCAAAACCCGGAAGGCCGGCTTCGACTGCAGTCGGAACGTCCTTCAGCACGTCGAGGCGGTTGGGCGAGGTCACGGCATAGGCCTTGATGGTGCCGCCCTGGATCTGCTTCGTCGTGTTGGTCGTCTGGTCGCACATGACGTCGACCTGGCCGCCGAGCAGATCGGTCATGGCAGGGCCGGTGCCTTTGTAGGGCACGGTCGTCAGCGGTGTCTGGATGGCGCTCATCAGCATCATACCGCAGAGATGCGAGGCCGCACCGATGCCGGCATTGGCGACCGTCACCTTGTCCTTGTTGGCCTTGATGTAATCGATCAACCCCTTGAGGTCTGTCGGCTCCAAGTCCTTGCGTGCGACGATCGTCATCGGCACCTCGGTGACGAGGCCCACATAATCGAAGGCGCCGAGCGGGTCATAGGCGAGCTTGCGGTAGAGCGTGGCGCTGGTCGCCATGCCGATATGGTGCAGCAGGACGGTGTAACCGTCGGGATCGGCACTCGCCACGCGGCCGGCGCCGAGCGTGCCGCCGGCGCCGCCGACATTTTCGACGACGATCTGCTGGCCGAGATCCTTCGACATGGATTCGGCGACGAGGCGCGCCACGGTGTCCGTCGGGCCGCCGGCCGCAAACGGCACGACCATGGTGATGGTGCGCTCGGGATAGGTCTGCGCCGAAGCGACGCTGACGAGAAGAGAGACCGCGGCAGCCGCGGTCAGGCCGAGCATGGCCTTCTGGATTTTCATCGTTTCCTCCCTGATGAAATAAGCAAGCCCGCCGCCGCATCCTCCGCGCCGGTTCGGATCACTCATTTGCCGCCAGGAAAAATCGACCTGCAATCATCGCCAACGCTTTCGAAAGACGATTTTGCGATAGTGCGATGCGGCATGGGTCCATTTGGAAACAAACGGCCTGCGCAATGGGTGGAAATCCACCCATTGCACCATGACCACCGGCTTATTTTTTGGGAGGCAGCACGACTTCACCGGTCTCGATCAGCGACTTGAGGTTGGAGAGAATGCGTGGCCAGCCGCCGGAAACGGCATCGATGAGCTTGGAGTTCTCGACTGCGATGGAATGGGTGACCGTCAACTTGGTGGCCGTATCATTGACCGGCTCGATCTCCATCACGCATTGCGAATAGCCCTCGGCCTTCAGCTCGGGCATGAACTCGTTCCGCCACTTCAATACGAGCCGTTTCGGCGGATCGCATTCCAGGATCTCGCCGGTGTCGGCGACCGATCCGTCCTCAAACAGAAGCTTCCAGGCAGCGCCTGCCCTCCACTCGGTGTCGAAATGTGCGCCGAGCCAGAATTTCTTCATGAATTCGGCTGTCGTCAACGCCGCCCAAAGCTGCTCGGGCGTCGTGCGGATAAAGGTGACATAGTTGTATGTACTGCCAGCCATGATGATACTCCCTTGTGGCCAGGACAAGAACAGGATGATTCTAGGCCGGGTCGGCCTAAAATCTGAATCCTGCTCTCAATTAGATAGTTAGAGCATGATGTCGTCCGAAAACCGCTCACACTTTTCGGCATCGTGGTCTAAGTACTCCCGATGGCCAGGCCGCGGATCTAGTTGCCGCCCTTGCCTTCGAGGGTCTTCTTCAGATCGGCGAGCGCATTCAGCTGCTGCCGCTCGAATTTGTTGATCCAGCGTTGCGCGATCTCGTTGATCGGCACGGGATTAATGAAATGCAGCTTCTCCCGACCTTGGCGCTGCGACGAAACGAGGCTCGCCTCCTCCAGGATCGCGACATGTTTGGCCACTGCCTGGCGCGTCATGGCGAGCCCTTGGCAGAGCTCGGCCAGCGTCTGGCCGCTTCTGGCATGCAGCCGGTCGAGCAATTGCCGCCGGCTCGCATCCGCCAGAGCCCGAAAAACCGCATCGTCATCCATGTCTTTATACGGAACCATCTGGTTGCCTGTTATTGTTTATAGGCAACCAAACAGTTGCCTGTCAAGCGGCGATTTATCGATTGCGAACCACCCGCCGACGCTGGACAGTGAAATTGAAATCGGGAAACCTCGTCCGGCAACCACGCCGCGCTCGGCTCAAGGCTCGCGCTGGACTTCGCCGGATATCTCCGTCGCCAACAGCTTCTTGTCGAGCCCGTATTTCTGCATCTTCTCGTAGAGAGTCTTCCGCGAGATGCTGAGCGATTCATAAACAGGTCTCAGGCTTCCGCCATGAGCAACGAGAGCGCTGGCGATCACGCCGCGCTCGAATTCGGCGACGCGCTCGGCCAGCCCCACCGCCTCGCCCGCCTGCCGCCCACCGCCATCGAGGCCGAGCACCAGACGATCGGCGGCATTTCTCAATTCGCGCACATTGCCCGGCCAGTCGCGCTGGGCGATGTCGGCGATCACATCAGGCAGCACGACCATCTCGTCGCGGCCGTAGCGAGCAGCTGCCTCCCGCACCAGCTGCAGGAAGAGCAGCGGAACATCCGCCCGCCGCTGCGACAGTGATGGCACATGCAGCGTCGCGACATTCAGCCGATAGAAGAGGTCGGCCCGGAAGCGTCCGGCCGCCACCTCCGCCTCCAAGTCGACCTTGCTCGTGGCGATGAAGCGTACGTCAAGCGCCACGACCTCGTTCGAGCCCAGCCGCGAAATCACCCGCTCCTGCAGCACCCGCAGGAACTTCGCCTGCAGGTCGATGGGCATCGAGCCGATCTCGTCAAGCAGGATCGTGCCACCGCGCCCGTGTTCGAATTTTCCGTAACGCGGCCTCACCGCGCCCGGAAAGGCCCCCACCTCATGGCCGAAAAGCTCACTCTCGATCAGGTTCGCCGGCAGCGCGGCACAATTGATAGCGATGAACGGCCGGCTCGCCCTGGCGCTGATATCATGGAGCGCCCGCGCCACCACCTCCTTGCCGGCCCCGGTCTCGCCGACGATAAGGGTATCGGCATCGGTCGCCCCGATCGCGCGAATGCGGTAGCGCAGATCCACGATCACCTGCGTGCGCCCCGGCAGCCGCGCCTCGATATCGTCGCGCTTGCCGGCGACCGCCTTCAGCAGCCGGTTTTCGAGCACGAGGCCGCGCCGCTCCATCGCCCGGCGGATGACGCCGGCGAGCATCTCGGGGGTGAACGGCTTCTCGATGAAATCATAGGCGCCTTCGCGCATCGCTTTCACCGCAAGCTGAACGTCGCCGTGGCCGGTGACGAGAATGACCGGCACCTCTGGGTCGAGTTCGCGGATCTTCTGCATCAGCGTCATGCCGTCCATGCCGGGCATGCGGATATCGCTGACGACGACGCCGGGAAAGCTGTAGCCGATCAGCTCCAGCACATGATCGCCGTTCGAAAAGGTCTCGACACTAAAGCCGGAAAGCTCCAGCGCCTGCGCTGTCGAGCGGCGCAGTTCCTCCTCATCGTCGACCAAAAGGATCTTCGCATCGTTCATTCCGCCGCCTCCGGCATCAGCCGTGCCGCCGATTGTAGCTCGATGCGGAATACCGCGCCTCCTTCGGGATGATCGGCAGCAGTAAGGCTGCCGCCGAAATCCTTGATGATGTTGTAGGAGATCGAAAGCCCGAGACCGAGCCCTTTGCCAACGCCCTTCGTCGTGAAGAAGGGATCGAAGATGCGCTCGGCGATGGCCGCCGGTACACCTGGCCCATGGTCCCGCACGGTCAGTACCACTTTGCCGGCCGCCTCGAAGGCCGAAACCTCGATGCGTCTGTCATCCAGCCCTTCGACCGCATCGGCCGCGTTGGAAATCACATTCACCAGCACCTGCTGCAGCCGCACCGAACCGGCGCGCACGATCGGCGGTCGGCTACCCAAATCAAGCCTGAGTTCGGCATCGGCCGCCTTCAGCCGCCAGGCGATGATCTCGAGCGTATCATGCATCGCCTCGTCGAGAGAAACCGACCCGAGCTTCTCGTTCGGTTTGCGCGCAAAATTGCGCAGGTGCCGGCTGATTGCGGCCATGCGGTCGATCAACCCGCCGATCCGCCGGATATTGTCCCCCGCCTCCTCCGTCCGACCGCGATCGATGAGAACGGAGGCGCTGTCCGTATAGGTCTTGGCGGCGGCGAGCGGCTGGTTGAACTCGTGCGACAGCGCAGCTGACATCTGCCCGAGGCCGGCAAGCTTGCCCGCCTGGATGAGATCGGCTTGTGTCTGACGGAGCTGCTGCTCGGTCAGACGCCGTTCGGCAATCTCTTCTTCTATGCGGCTGTTGACGCGGGCAAGATCGGCCGTGCGTTCCTCGACGCGCCGCTCCAGCTCGTTGCGAGCTTCAGCCTGCATCTGCATGCGCTCGGCCAAGCGCGCCCTCCGCTGCCGCAGAACAGCAACCGCGAGCCCGGCAATGCAGAGGACGAGAAAAACCGCCGCAAGCGCGGTGCGCGCCTGGGTGCGGATGGAACTCGTCTCCATCAGCACGTTCACCGTCCAGTCCTCGGCCGGCATGTAGTGCGACAGCACCAGATATTCGCTCGAACCGCGCTCGCCAGTGAGCGTCATCAGCTCGTGCGGCTCAAGGCGCTGGCGGGTCACTGGCAGTGCCGTCAGCCTGGCATTGGCATAACGCCGCGACGCTTCCGTTCGCGCTATGCGGTCGGCCGTCAGCGGCAGGATTGCACCGTAGAGCCATTCCGGGCTGCCGGACATGAAGATGATGCCCTCCGGATCGGAGACGAAGATCTTGTATTCGCCGCCGCCCCAGGAGGATTCGATCATGTCGATATCGACCTTGAAGACGATGACGCCGCGAATATCCGCGCCGGCCCGGATCGGCGCAGCGAAATAATAGCCCCGCTTCAGCGAGGTGGTGCCGAGCGCATAGAACCGCGCCTGCCAGCCTTCGATCGCCTCCTGGAAATAGGGCCGATAGCTGAAATTCTGTCCGACGAAGCTTCCCGGTCCATCGTAATTGCTCGCCGCGATCGTCTCTCCGTCCGGCTTGACCACATAAATGTCGGAGGATTTCAGCAGCCCGTTGATCTCCTTGAGATAGAGATTGGCCGCGCCGCGCAGTGCTGCATCTTCAGGCGCACTCACCAGTTCCTTGATATCGTCGTGATCGGCGATCAGCGCCGGAAGCGCCTCGTAGCGGTTGAGATGACCGCTGAGCGCCGAGACGGCAAGGCGCAGCGCCGTTCTCGCCTGCGCCGAAGCTTCCCCCATATAGGCGCGCGTCGCGATCGCGCCTCCATAGGTGAAGAAGACGAAGATGATCAGCGGCATCACCAGCAGCGCCGCTATCGCACGATATCTCGAAGACAGATCCTGCTCCTCCCCTTTCTGCCTCCACTCCCCAGTGAGGCATACCCGACGGCACAAGTCTAATAATACCCACAGTGATTTCCAAGGGCCCGTCGAAACTTGACACCCGGCAAAGGCCGATGTCCTATTGCGGCATCGTAGGGAACCCGATCATGAGCGACGACCAGACGCCCGCCGACAGCAAGCTCACCAGCTCCAAGCGTCGATGGGCGGCTGAAGGTAAATTCCTGACCGGCCGCATCAGCCGTCCCGAAGCTGAGCGCCTGCCGCCCGGCCAGCACCTCGTCAAAAACTGGCCGGTGCTCGATCTCGGCCAGCAGCCCGTCATCTCCACGAATAGCTGGCGTCTCGAGCTGCGCGGCCTCGTCGAAACGCCGCTCACCCTAACCTGGACCGACTTCCAGGCGATCGAGCAGAGCACCAAGGTCAGCGATATCCACTGCGTCACCACCTGGTCGCGCTACGACAACAAATGGAAAGGCGTTTCGACCCGCGATCTGCTCGATCGCGCCATGCCAAAGCCCGAAGCCGGTTACGTCATGCTGACGAGTTATGACGGCTATACCACCAACCTGCCGCTTGCCGATTTCGCCGCCGAGGATGCGATCCTTGCGACATCGTGGGAATGCCTGCCGCTGACGCCGGATCACGGCGGCCCGATGCGCCTCGTCGTACCGCATCTCTATTTCTGGAAAAGCGCCAAATGGCTGCGCCGCATCGAGCTGATGCCCGCCGACCAGGCCGGCTTTTGGGAAAAGAACGGTTACCACATCTATGGCGATCCGTGGCGCGAGCAGCGCTATTCCGACGATTGAGCCTTCGGCCGCAGAAAGCGGCCCAGCGCAAACGTCACAAGGGCGAACAGAGCGGCGAGCCCCGTCAGCGACGCCATGCTGGCGGGATGAAACGGCACTTTGCTCCAGCGCGGCTTGACGACATCGGCTGTGTTGAAGGCCTCGCCGCTGAACCTGCAAGTGATGAGCGCCAGGCTGCGCCGCACCATGTCGGCATCGACCGCGGAAATGATTTCATTAGCCGCAACGGCCTCCCGCGGCATCTCACGCATCTCAAGCAATACCGCCTTGGCCGCCGCGAGATAAGCATGAGCACATTCGTTGAACGGGCTCTCCTCGTCGCTCACGCTGCCCGGCATCCGCCCCCAGAGACAATAGGAATATTGGATTTCGGCATAGTTCAGAACGCGCCGGAACAGCTCGTTTGTATCAGTCGCGCGTGACGCCAACCCGATAATTTCGCCGCGGTAGTCTGAAATCACCGCCATCTCGCCATGCGAGATTTCCGGGATATCGAGGCCGGTATCGCTGCCGCCGACGCTGCGGCTATGGGCAAGCGCGTTTTCGCCAACCGCACAAAACCAAGCGGCGGCGGCAAACGCCGTCGACAGAATCGATATGGTTTTGCTGCTTTTCATACTCGCTCGAAAAACTTGAGGGCGCCGGCAAGGCGGCGCCCCTCGATGCGTTCAGTGAAATGCCGGTGCCGGTCGAGCCCGCTGCCCGCCCTTCACGGCAAGCAGCTTTTCCGCCAGCGCTCCGAAGCCAAGACCGAGCGTTGCCCAGAGGATCACCTGCATGCCGAGCGAGGTCGTGCGGAAACGCCAGAGCACCATCGCCGAGAACTTCTCCGGCACTTCGTTGATCGACGGCAGCAAATAGAGCACCAGGCCCATGAAGACGAGATAGGTGATGCCGGCGATGATCGCCCCGTTCCACAGACCGAAACGCTCGGAAAGGCGCCGCGACAGCGCCACCGCGGCAATCAAAGCAGCGATCGAGACGACGATCATCAGGAAGAACAGCTCGGTCCTGACGCCGATCGTATCGGGATTGCCGACCGCCGGCGGATTGGCCGGATACTTGATGCCGGGAACGACGACGATCGCCACGAAGGCGGCAAGGGCGATGACCGCCGAGGTGCCGCGTGCCGAAAGCCTGCTGATGCGGCCGTGCACGAAAGCGAAAGCGAGCGCGAAAAGCCCGCCGACGGCAATGCTGTAGGCCATGACGCCGGTGAAGAGGCCAAGACCGGCCTGCGTGGCACGGCTGACGATCTCAGGTTCGGCAGCTTCGCCCGCCGCCTGGGCGCTCGCCTCCTCGAAGGCGATCGCCGCATCGACCAGCGGCTCGCCGAAGATATGCGCGAAAGCAAAAACCAGAATGCCAGCGATCAACCCCGCGAGCATGCCGCGAAGTAGAAGATTTCCGACCATGTCAGGATCCCCCTTAGTGGCAGGGAAAGCCGAGGAGATGACGGCCGTCATGCACGAATTCGTGCACATACATGCCGTTGAACAGCGCCATCGCGCCTTCCTCGGTGCCGACGAAATAGATGGCGATCAGCATCAACAGGCCGCCGAAGATCGCCCAAGGCAGGATTTCTCCTACCGGGATTGGCGCCGGTGCCGCGACGGGCGCAAAAGTGGTGTCAGACATGTATTCCTCCGGGAATGACGCGTTCAGTCGAAAGAGTGCTTATGCGGCAGGGTCTGACTTCCAGCGCGAAGAACCTTCGACACGCTGGTCACAGCGGCGCGACCGTGCCGGATTTACACCGGCTTCCAAACCCGCAACAGCACGGTTATATCTGCAGGCCGAAGAGCCTGTCAACGAAACTTCATGAAGCGGCGAAGGGCTGTTCCCACCGCTATCCGGAGATCGCAACGACCGTGAATACGCGTCTTATCTGGATCTGCCACGGCGCGACGGCAGCGAGCCGCAAGGCCCTGTTCCCGCTCGATGAACCGCTGGACAACAAGGCCGCGGAAGAAGCGGCCAGGATGACCGCCCTGCCCCGCGCCGATCGTATTGTCACCAGCCCGGCTTTGCGCGCCCGCCAGACGGCCGAAGCCCTCGGCCTCGACGCCCGGATAGATCAGGCGCTTCGCGACTGCGATCACAGGCGCTGGGCCGGCAGGTCGATCGCCGCGATCGAGGCAGAAGAGCCGGAGAACCTCATGGCCTGGATGTGCGATCCTGAAGCGGCTCCGCACGGGGGCGAGAGCCTTGTTGATCTCAGAACACGTGTCGGCGGTTGGATGGACAATGAATCCGCTCTCGGCGGCCATGTGATCGCCGTCAGCCACGCGGCCGTCATCCGAGCGGCGATCGCGTACGTACTTCAGGCGCCGCTCTCCTCCTTCTGGCTCGTCGACGTCGAGCCGCTTGGCATTGTTCGCATGACCAGCAATGGACGGCGCTGGTCTCTGCGATTCCAGCATTAGCGATCCCTCATTTTATCCAGCCTTACACAAGCAAATCGCGTCATCTCTATTGAACCCGGTTCTACCGGGACTACTTCCTTGTCCCAAGGAGATGGAAGACATGACATATGACTGGAGTGGGGAGCGCACGCGGCGCCTGCGTTTGGTGCGTGTCGCCACAATTGCGGTTCTGGTCGGTCTCATCGTCAGCGTACCGCTGCTGATCGTTACCGCCTGAAGCACGAAAAGGGCGAGCGGTGCCACGGCACGCTCGCCTTCGTTCTTTCCCCCGCCTGCCGGTCTGCAACCACGACGACGATCGCGCTCAGCGTTTTACCCGGTTCCGCGAAAGCGCCCTCAGTCCCTCCACGGCACAGCCATAGGCTGCCCCTCTGATAATTCGCCTTCTGGTTTCAACGAACATTTCAGACTTTCATGATTACTTCGGCGCGGGTGGAGTCGGAGAAGACCATATGCCGGTGTTTTTCCAAAGCAAGGCCGGAAGGCAATGCGTGTCGATTGTCGGGCTTGGGATAACCCTCTGGCTCCTCGGCGCGCTGTTGCAGCTTGACGACAGCCTTGTCTTCTTCATGACCGGTTTCGGCGAATACGGCGCCGACAAGCTCGTTCTGGCGCTCGGTATCGCCGGCGCCATGAGCTTCATCTATTCGGTGCTGCGCATCGCCGACCTGCGCAAGGAAACCGAACTGCGCGCCGCCGCTCAGGCGAAGGCCGATTGGACCGCCACCCACGACCATCTGACCAAACTGCCGAACCGCTACGCCTTCGAGCGCAAGATTCTCTCACGGCCAGTCAAGGACGACGAGTACGAGGTCGAAGAGTGGAGCCGCAACGTCACCATCTTCTCCGTCGATCTCGACGGCTTCAAGAAGGTCAACGATCTCGTCGGTCACAAGGGCGGCGACGTTCTGTTGATCGAGGTTGCCAGACGGATCTGCGCGCTCGGCAACGCCGATTGCGTCTATCGCTTCGGCGGCGACGAATTCATCATTGTCGCCTTTGCTCTGACGGCGCAGCGCGAGGAGCGTTTTGCCAGGCTGCTGATCCAAGCCGTCACCCGGCCGATCCATATCGATGGTTTTGCCGTCGAAGTCGGCGCCAGCGTCGGCTATGACCGTTGGGCCGAGCGAGCCGAACCGCTGGAAGATGCCGCTCATCGTGCCGACCTCGCCATGTACGAGGCGAAATCTCGAGGACCCAACCACTATTTCGTTTTCGAACCTGCAATGCAGGACAAGGTAACGGAACGCGCTGCACTGGAAACCCGGCTGCGCGCGGCAATCGCCAATAAGGCGATCAAACCCTTCTATCAGCCGCTGATCGACCTGAAGACCGGTCAGCTCTGCGGCTTCGAGGCGTTGGCGCGTTGGATCGGCGACGATGGCGTCAACATTCCGCCTCCGGTCTTCATCGATATCGCCGAGGAAACCGGCATGATCACTGCGCTGTTCGAGGATCTCCTTGCTCAGGCCTGCAGCGATGCACTCACCTGGCCCGAGCATGTGACATTGTCTTTCAACGTCTCGCCGGTCCAGATGGAAGACAGGCTGTTGACCTCGCGCATTCTCAAGGTGCTTTCGGCAAGCCGGCTGCCGCCGCAGCGCCTGGAAGTCGAGATCACCGAGAACGCGCTGATCCAGGATCCGGCCATCGCCGCCGTGATTCTCGACGAACTGCACGCCGCCGGCATCCAGATCGCACTCGACGATTTCGGCACGGGCTATTCGAGCCTGGCCCAGCTCGCCCGCTATCGTTTCGACAAGATCAAGATCGACAAAAGCTTCATCGCCACCTATCGCGACGACGAACGTCAGGAAAAAATCGTCCGCGCCATGCTCGGACTCGGCAGGAGCCTCAACATCAAGACGACCGCTGAGGGCGTCGAGGAGCACGGCCAGCTCGCCTTCCTGCTGCAGCTCGGCTGCGACATCGGCCAAGGCTATCTTTTCGGTAAGGCGATGCCCGCCGCCGAGGCGGGCATCTTCATCAGCGATCGTAATGCCAGTCTAGCCTCAACGGCCTGACGTTATGCCTACCGTTTTGACGCAATTCCGGACGGAAAACTGCTTCGCACTTTTCCTGGAATTTGCTCTAAAAGACCTGACGCAGGATTACGAAGAGCACGAAGGCGATTGCGATCGAGGCCGGCAGCGTCAGCACCCAGGCCATCAGCATGTTGCGCACGGTCGACCATTGCAGGCCGGAACCGTTCGCCGCCATGGTGCCGGCGACGCCCGACGACAGCACATGCGTGGTCGAGACCGGCAGGCCGAGTTGATCGGCCGAGGCGATGGTGATCATCGCGACGACTTCGGCTGCCGCTCCCTGCCCGTAGGTCAGATGCGTCTTGCCGATCTTCTCGCCGACGGTGACGACGATACGCTTCCAGCCCACCATCGTGCCGAGGCCAAGCGCGATCGCCACCGCCACCTTTACCCAGAGCGGGATGAACTTCGTCGCGTTGTCGACCGCCTTGTGATAGTTCGTCACCGCGAGGAGATCGCCGGCATCCATCGGCAACAGCTTCTGCTTGTCAATCAGCTTCAGCGCCTCGCCAATCAAGTAGATGTCATTGCGGACGTTGCCGACGAGATTGGTCGGCACCGCTTCGAGCGTCGGGAAGCCAGCGACTTCGGCGCTCGTCTGATGAATATATTGCTGCAGGGCCGGCGTCGTCGCATCCGTCCAGGTCTTGTTCTTGACGGCGTTGCTGACTTCGGCCTTGTAGTCGGTGACGGTCACGCCTGGCTTCACATATTTGCCGAGCGCGGCTTCCACCTGGACCGATGCCGACTTGTAGGCTTCAAGATAGTTGACATCGGGCGTGCGGTTTAGTGCGAAAGCTGTCGGCACGAGGCCGATCAGGATGAGCATGATGAGGCCCATGCCCTTCTGGCCGTCATTGGAACCGTGGGCGAAGCTGACGCCGGTGCAGGTGAAGATCAGGATCGCACGGATCCAGAGCGGCGGCGCCTGGTTGCCCTTCGGTTCGGCATAGAGCGCCTTGTTGCGCACCAGAAGCTTCATGACCAGCAGAAGCACCGCGGAGAGACCGAAGCCGATCAGCGGCGAGATCAGCAGCGACAGGCCGATATTGGTCGCCTGCGACCAGTCGACGCCGCTGGTCGCAGTGCCGGCTGGTGCCAGGAACTGGTTTGCTAGGCCGACGCCGATGATCGATCCCACCAGCGTATGCGAACTCGACGACGGCAGGCCGAGATACCAAGTGCCGAGATTCCAGACGATCGCGGCGATCAGCAGCGCAAACACCATGGCAAGGCCAGAGCCGGAGCCCACCTGCAGGATCAGTTCCACCGGCAGCAGCGCCAGAATGCCGAAGGCGACGGCGCCGCTCGAGGTCAGTACGCCGAGAAAGTTGAAGAAGCCGGACCAGATGACGGCGAATTCCGCCGGCATGGAACGGGTGTAGATGACAGTGGCGACGGCATTGGCCGTATCGTGGAAACCGTTGACAAATTCGAAGCCGAGCGCAATCAGCAGTGCAAGGCCCAAGAGAATCCAGGGAACGGCAACTGCGGTTGTCAGGTCGCGTCCGAGTGCATAGGCGACATATCCGAGGCCGCAGACCAGAACCAGCCCGAATACCGGCAAGAACCATTTGCCGGCCGAATTCGAACTGTGGAGCGGGTGGGAAGCGTCGCTATGAACCTGGCTGGGGGCAATATCGGCCATGGCATAGTTCCTTATTCCGTTTTGCAAATTTGCCTTTTGTTAATAATTCCGCCGCGTGAAGCTCTCATGACGCCTGTCTGGCCCGTGAGCCACTGACATCGGACGATAGACCGTCACCGATATCCGGCCGGCGCGTCCATGAACATGCGGCGTCACAATCCCAGCAAGATCGATATCTTCGCGATTGATGGCGCCAAAGCGGGGCGCCTCGGCAAGGGCGTGATCGATTTCCGCGCCGAGCCGCTCTTACTCGGACTAAACCGGGGATCGCAGACATTCGACATGCCGTTGAAGGCCGAGGTGATGAAAGACCTGCACGGCGTCATCGATGAGACCTTTGCGCATCTCGGCGATCATTTCGACATGGCCGCCACCCGCGCCGCCGGCCACCGCGTCGTGCACGGCGGCAACTGTTTCACCCGCGCAATCACCCTCGACGATGCCGTCAATGATTCCGAGACCTGCGATTGCGTAGCCGAATGCCGAAACCCTACGCGCGTTCAAGCCGAACCTTCTCCCTCATGCGCCAGACCCGCGGCGTTTCTCCCGTATATTTCAGGAAGAAGCGCGAGAAATAGGCGGGGTCGGCAAAGCCGAGCCGAAATCCGATTTCCTGAACGCTGCCAAGCGTGAAAACGAGCTGGCGTTTCGCCTCGTCGACGAGTTTGCCGGCGATCAAAGCGTGCGGGGTGCTGCCAGTCATCGACCGGACGATCCGGGTGAGATGTGTCGGCGAAACTCCGAGTTCTCTGGCGTAGAAGGAAGCGGGCTTGTGCGATCGAAAATGCTGCTGAAGAAGCTCGTTTAGCTTTTCCATGCGCCGCTCGTTCTCATTCGACGCAAGTTCGTCACTGTTTCCCTCCTGTGAAATCCTCGCCGTCAGCCGCAGCACCAGAGCCACGTAGGCGCCCAGCGTCTCGTTGCGGCCGCTGCGGCGATTTTCGAATTCGTCGCCCAGTCGCCGCACCGTCTGCATGACATACACAGCTTCGGCATTATCAGGATCGAGGGGCGTCAGATGCGGCGTCGCCAGCCATTCGCCGAGCTGGCTCCGCTCGCCGGGCAGATGGCTGAGATGGGATCGCAATAGGGTGATCACAATGCCGTCGATATCGCGTGAAAACCGAAAGCCGTGATTGAGCCCGGGCGGTACGGTGACGATTGCCGGCGGCCGGATGGCATGCCTCTCCTCGCCGAAGATCGCATCGCCGGAACCCGCTTTGATGTACAATATCTGAAAGAAACTCTCGTGACGGTGCGGGCGTATTTCCCATTGATGCAAGCTGCTGCGGGAGCGAACTGTTTCGCAATGCAACCAAAAATCCGGCTCTCGCCCAGTATTCTCACCGTAGAGCTCGTAGGTCGGGACATGTCTGCTCATCGGGCTCTCCCGCACTAATGTTCGATTAGTGCAATTTTAAGGCCGGGATGTCCATTGCTGCAGCAAGGGCGACGGGGCAGAATCTGGCAAAACGCAAAAATGCAGGGAGGACGCATTTGCGAACCAAGGTCGCCATCATCGGCTCGGGGCCATCCGGCCTGCTGCTCGGTCAGCTTCTGACCGAGGCCGGCATCGACAATGTCATTCTCGATCGCGTGAACAAGGATTACATCCTCGGCCGGGTTCGCGCCGGCGTTCTGGAGGAAGGCACCGTCGGACTGCTGGATCAAGCCAAAGCGGCAGCGAGGCTGCATGCCGAAGGCCTGCCGCATGACGGTTT
The DNA here is from genome assembly GCF_017357385.1 of Rhizobium sp. NZLR1. Classification (NCBI taxonomy): domain Bacteria; kingdom Pseudomonadati; phylum Pseudomonadota; class Alphaproteobacteria; order Hyphomicrobiales; family Rhizobiaceae; genus Rhizobium; species Rhizobium sp. NZLR1. Next base: position 3,714,825 of record NZ_CP071632.1, read on the forward strand.
CTCACTCGCCTTCGACGGACGCGACCATCGCATCGACCTGCATGAACTGACAGGCGGCCGGCGCGTGACGGTCTACGGTCAGACCGAGGTGACGCGCGATCTCATGGAGCGGCGCGAAGCAAGCGGCGCCCTGTCGATCTACGATGCCGCCGATGTCGCGCCGCATGATTTCGACGGCCGCGCTCCCTTCCTCACCTACACAAAGGACGGCGCTGCCGGGCGCATCGATTGCGACTTCATCGCCGGCTGTGACGGCTTTCACGGCGCCAGCCGCAAGGCCGTCCCCGAACGGGCGATCCGGCGTTTCGAGAAGGTCTATCCCTTCGGCTGGTTGGGCGTTCTTGCCGACGTGGCGCCTGTCAGCCATGAGCTGATCTACGCCAACCATCCAAGGGGCTTCGCGCTCTGTTCGATGCGCTCGGCCACGCGCAGCCGCTATTATATCCAATGCTCGCGCGACGAGAAGGCGGAAGACTGGAGCGACGACCGCTTCTGGGACGAGTTGAGACGGCGCCTGCCGGCGCATCACGCCGAGGCGTTGACGACTGCGCCGTCCTTCGAGAAATCAATCGCTCCTTTACGCTCTTTCGTTGCCGAGCCGATGCGTTTCGGCCGGCTTTTCCTGGTCGGCGACGCCGCCCATATCGTTCCGCCGACCGGCGCCAAGGGGCTGAACCTTGCAGCCAGCGACGTCCATTATCTATTCTCCGGGCTGATCGAGCATTATCGCGAAGGCTCGGATGACGGCATCGACACCTACTCGCAGAAAGCACTCGCCCGTGTGTGGAAAGCCGTGCGGTTTTCCTGGTGGATGACGACGATGATGCATCGTTTTCCCGATACCGGCGATTTCGACCAGAAGATCCAGGAGGCGGAACTCGATTATCTCACTCATTCCCGCGCCGCCTCGACGGCGCTCGCGGAGAACTATGTGGGATTGCCATTCTGATATGAAGATTTGAGACTGGTGCGCGAGCCATAGAGGTCTGCGTTTTGAAGGCATCCGGAGCGCGCTCGATTTCGCCGATCAGGTCGTCATTCTCGAGCGAGGCAGACTGGCCTGGACGGGAACATTGGAAAGTCTCTTCAGCGCTCATGATGCTGTCGAGACATTGCTCGTGGTCGGCGGGCTGCACTAATGAGACGATCGCAGAACCGTAGGCCCTCCCGGTTATTCCCTCGTTCCGTCACAAAGGTTGCGCTTCGTACGTCAGCAACTCATTCGGTATATCGTCATGACGACGTCATTGTTGGCCGGTCATTATTTCCTGCCAGGAATGCTTCTGCCGCGGCCGACGAGACCGCAGCAGCACCAACACTTGAATTACGAGCAGGACCGACGTCATCGCCGCCTTCTTTATTTGGTGCCGGGAGCTGCAGCCAGTCGAATTTGCCGGCTGGAGTAGACGAATTAATCTCATGCTCCGGCAATTTACATTGCCAAGCCACCCGACAGGGTTGCATAGTCGAACACAACATCACAAGGGAGGTAGAAATGGCAAACCACAAGCCGGTCGCAGTTGACGTATACTTGCCTGTTTTCGATATCAACGATCCGATCAGTGGCGACATCCTCGAAAATACCAGTTCCACCGATGTCGATGGAGATCGGGTGCGCCTGAACTTCGTCAATGGACAACGAATTCCCCAACCCGCCGATCCGAACGGGCCCGCCACGAGCACGACGATCGAGGGGAAATACGGCACGCTGACTGTCTATTCCGACGGTGGTTACACTTATGCGCTCGATCATTCCAACCCGGTGGTATCAGCGCTCGGCCCAGGGGATCAACTCGTCGACCAGTTCAATTTCAAGATTTCCGATGGCAAAGGCGCCACGGACTTCGGCTTGCTCAATATCGCTGTCGACTTGCCGGAACGTGGCGACGTATTCGTCAATTTTGAGGATGTCGGCAAATACGACTTCCCGACCGGCTATAAAGGCTTCGATTGGGGCGCCTGGCGAGATGGTGACGACGCCACGGTTCAGAAAGAAGCCGACGGCAACCATGCTCTGTCGGGCGGCGTGTTCTGGACACCCATTCTATCCGCCGATGGCGGAACCTTCCAGATCGAGCAATTCAGCGTCGCAAACGGCACGTCGGACTATGACAACGTTCTGACGATCGAAGGTCATCTCAATGGCAATATCGTGTTCTCGACCACGGTTAACGTGACCGCCGACAGCATGGACGCACCACAAGTGATCGATCTCAGCGCCTGGGGCAAAATCGACTATCTTGTGCTCGACACCGAGCCCGTCATTACAGAAACGAGCGGTCCGGATTATTATGGTGCGCGATACGACGATTTTCATTTCATCGTTTGACTGGTGCCTGGACGGCGCGGGGTTTCCCGCGCCGGAAAGCTGAGACCAAAACGAGACCGAGCAAAGCGCTCCTGTCCAGCCTGTCGAAATGTCCGTGATAAGACTGGTAGCGGAGGTCCGTTCTGGTCACGACAGCCGACAGCCTGAACGGATCGAGATCAGCTTGGGAACATGGCAGATCGCGCTTAAGCAAGCCATCAAGCAATATCTCGAAAAAGACAGGGACGTTGTCGCGGCGAACGACGTGGCCGCGACTGGTCGTATCGAGATTGAAGGCTAGGCCGCCTGCTTCGTCAGTTGTCTGCGCTTCTTGCACTTCCGGAACCAGGTAATCGCCAGCGCTTTCCAGAACTGAACCTTATGTGTGGCCGCGAAGATTTTGGCTTCGTCTTCCGCGGTGAATAGCAGATCCACAATCGCCTCGGTGAGATCCTCGACCGCAATCTTTTCGCAATACTCGGCGTCGGTCAGGAGCAGTTCCACCGCCTTGATCTGGGGCGCCGTCAGAGGTCCGCGCTCGGCACTTGCCAACACCTCGAGGATTTCCCGAGCGAGCTTCGGGCCTCTTCTGCTGATCAACGCCTCGATCTGCTTGATGGCGATAGTCTGGCGGACGCCGGTCCCGGTGTATGCGTTCGTCGTCTTCAACACCTTCACGCCGGCCCTTGAGCAAACAAGTTCCAACGTCTGAGCATCTTCATCGGCTGCCGCGAGGGCCGCCTGGTGGAGCTGCAAAGTCGTTACACCCAATCGATCGGTATTTTGTCCGATAAACGCTTTTGCCTGAGCGATCGTACTATCCGCCTCGACGATCATCACCGGAATCAGGTCAATGTGCGGGTTTGATGCCGCGGCGATTGCCGTGTGCTGCCCGTCGAGAACTTTTAAAATGGTCTGCCCGTCGCAGTCCGCGTAAGCGCAAATGGGCGGCTTGAACTTGACCCAATCAAATCCCTCGATAATGCGCCTGATCTGCCGGCTTCCTTTTTCACTGATGTTCCGCTGATAGGCGGGATCCACGAATAAGTCCGTGGGCTTGACCAGTTCGAAAATGGGCATCCCGGTCGGCGGCGCCTGTGGCTCTAGCCCGGATATCCCCACGGGGGCGATTGGTCGAACGTTTTCCTGCATCATGGTTCCTCGCTTCTGTTGCCCTACCTTGGGAGAGTGAGGCAGAGAAAAGAACGATCCTCGCCAAGCACCGTTTACGCGGCTCTAACGTCCACAGGACTCAGCACCGTTTCGGAGCACATTGTGGATAACTCGTTGGGCTTGACTATTCGCCGTTGCTCGCAGAACGTGCTTTCTTTTTGGAGGATACTGGCGTGAGCAATGACGTTGTTGTCAGGTCTGGGAATACGGTACGGGTAGGCGAGCATGACGCTGAAGTACGGGATGCCGATGCGCGCACAGTGTACGTTGACTTCTTCACCGAAAACCGCCTGAGCAATAGCACAGTCTGCATGTCCCTTGGGGCGCTGCACCTCGATGCCGCGAACGAACCGGTCATTGATGTTTCAACTCGTCTCCGCATGGATCTGGGGTTCGCTCAAATCCTGCACGGAGTCCTTGGAGAGCTAATCGCCTCGGCGTTGAAGCCGGTCGATCAGAAGCCGAATTAACCCGTGGAAAAGCTTTCTAAGACATTTGGCCTTTTGCTGAAGGCGCTTGGCGCAATCCTTGTTGGCTTAATAGCCCTCAGCGTGATCGTGATAGTTTTATCTGGGTGGTCTGCTTCCAATACCGAGCGCGCATCTTACGAATGTGTGTTGCGCCGCATGGATCATCACATCGCCGATGAATCTACAGGCGCCTATCACGACACTTGTATGGCATCGATGGGATATAAGAGACTCACGGGCTGCGCCTCGTTGAATTTAGTCGCATCACCAGCTTTTTGCTTCGCGCCAGCCTGGCAGGCTTGGCGGTGACCCGGCAAGACGCGCAACGTTATGATCAGGTACATCGTCTGGGAGTGGATGGAGAAGAACACCTATCTACCGGTGCATGATCTCGATGAAGATGGTGAGGTGGATGGGAGTGCCTGAGAGCGTTATGCCTCGACAAACTCCATGCACTATAGGGAAGTCCAGCAACTGCTCGGCGAGCTTGGGCAGGCAAAAAGAATATCTTGAGTGGGATGGGCGTCTCTGAATCTTTGAAGACGCAGCAACGATCTATGACCTGGTGAGCATCAATGACAAATGACGACAGCGAGGGAATGGACGATCACGATGACGAGGATTTCTACGGACATATTCCGTACAGGAATCCAGACGAGATCGGTATGCACGAGATCACGCAAGCCTTGAAAGGGCTGCACCTGCTCGGCGGTGACATGTTTCTCACTATGCAGATCACAAACCTAGCGATCGTCGACCAATTCATAATGACTCAAGAGACCGAATTGCTTCAGACGTATAGGGCCAGAGATCGGACGCCAATGGATTTGGCCATGTTCGTTTCTGCTCAATCGCAAATGTGGATTTTTGCCGCGTATGAGTTGATGAGGACATGGCGGTCGCGAGCAAAAGACACAGTTAAACTTGCTCGCAATGGAGGCCTTGAGATGAAGGCCAAGGCGCTGGAAGTGGGCCAGGGTTTTATGCACATGGGTCGCGAGGCGCGCGCGAGGGAGTTGAGAGAAATTATTGCAAACCCAAGCCTGATTCAAGTGATTGAGGACGATCTCAAACGAGCGCATATCCCTTTTAAACGGATGGAGTTCATCCGCGTTTCCCTTGCAAAACACGAGGTCAGCGGAAAGCCTAAGGCAATCGCTTACGCGCCTGGATATGGTCGCATCAACATGTACTGTGGAGCACTCGATTTTCAGATGACCACAGGTCGCGTCATCTTGGGTGATATCAGCCGACGGGATATCGCAGATGAAATCCGCGCGATACCACAAGGGCCTATCCCCAGCGCCGAACAGTTGGCGGCGTTCGATGAATTCATGGCACTTAGTGATGACGCAGTCTTTCCTGCACCTGCGACGGACAGCGAGAGCGACTTTTGACGCTGCCAACGCAGGCTCGGACGTTCCTCCACATGACCCAGCTGACACCGAGGACTACAAGCTCAAAGAGCTGCTTCAAAAATCTGCGTCTTCGCATATATGCGACCAGGAAAAATTCTGCGCGGTCCACTCCCTGTAACACCCCATAACTAGCCCCGCTTAACCGGGGCTCCTTTTCAACGTTGGGAACTTTTCCGATGATCTGAGGTTCGGCCACGAGGATCGCACAGGCGCCCCATACTGGGGGTGTCCGCTTCCCTTCCTTCCTGTGCGGTCCGTCCTTTCCAGAACCTGCCCCGTTCGGCGGGGCTCTTTCTCTAGAAATAACAAAAAGCCGCCTTCCGATTAAGGAGAGCGGCTGGTGTGGGTCGGTAGGGAAGAAAATGCTTAGCCGAACTTCTTGGGCTTATCGCGCAGCTTGTTTCTTGCCTCGCGATGCATTGCCCGTGTTACGGCCTCGCATGATTTTCTCTCCGAGGTGGACATAACTCGCACAACTGAGGACTCCGGCTGCTTCGGGACACGTGAACCCCCGGTAATGAAAGCCGAGATGCTCGCCGCAAAACTTTGCAAGGTCGCCGCCATACATTTTCTCCAGCTTTGTTTGTGTGTCAGCGTCAAGTCGGATCTGAACATCATTTCCCTCCCTCGAGGCAATCGCGCTCATTCCAATAACACGGCCACCTTTACCGAGGATGAACGACCGGAGGTCGGCCATTGTTCCCCCCTGAGTGATCACGTCATCCACTATGACATATGGGGTCTTCTTGTCAATTTCCCCATAAAAGGTGCTGCGGTGCGCTATTCTGACCCAGCGATCTAGTTTGTCTTTTGAGAAGTCTTTCATTTGGAAGATAGATTCATCCACCTCCCAGTCAAGTTCGTGAGCCAACCAGTTTGCGTAGCCCACCGCTAGGGCATTGTTGGATTCGCCAATTTGAGCCGCCGGCGCGATAAGCTTTGGCTTAATGCCGGTTTTCATCTCCAGTGCCCGGAGTTTTTTGATGGTGTCTTCAACCACCAGGTCATCTACAACCTTCAACGCAGCGTCCATATCCCGCTGGCCTTTGGCGGCGCTGTAGAGACCATGGCTGCTCAAGCAGACCTTTTTGGGGTCTGGCGCTTTCCACCTACAGTTTACAAACACATCAGGGAAGTCACCCTCCCAGGGTACTCTATCCATGGAACCGAATCGCCGCGACCAAACTGAATCCGTATACCACCCGCCGATTGAAACACTCAAGCACTGGTTTAGTAAGGGGTTTGCATGCGCGTGAAGTCAAAACTAGATATGGCGTCAGGCAACAAAAAAACGGCGCGGGGGAGCCGGCAGGCCCCTGCCACGCAGTAATAGTGTCGTCCAGCTTCGCCTGGTGCGTCTGCTCACCGATCAATTGATCTTCAGCCAGTGCCTCAAGGCCGCAACAGCCCCGTCGCTGGCGTGGGCAACCATCCCTCCGATCGTCAGGCCGGCGAAGGCGATAGGGCCCTGAAATGCCGATGACGATGCCTGGTGTGGCCGGTCACCCTTATGGGTAGATATTCGCCGTGTTCTAAAGCGATTACAATCTTCGCTTTCGAAGAAGGGAGTGAACGATGAAAGCGATCACGGTTTCTGGCCTCATTATGCTAGCCTTCGCGTCTGGTGCATATGCCGCATCCATGACGGCGGAGCAGTTGAATAGCGAGTTGGTGGGCCACCCCATTCACTGGAAGTCAAAGACGCAATCGGGCGTCACAACTTACAAACCAGACGGAACGATTGAAGCGACTGTCGACGGGGACAAGGCCACCTACAATGGCACATGGAGCATCAAAGGCAACAAGATGTGCGAGAAGTTCGATAAGGAAAAATGTGCAACGATCAAGTCGCTTGGAGGTAAGAAATACTCCAAGGGGGCCGGAACGTTTACGGTGGAATAGCGCCTGTTTTGGTTTTCCTCACCAGGCGGCACGAAAGCCGCCTGGGCTTGACCGCGGGCATTCTGAGCATCCTCGCATCTGCCTAATTGATCTTGAGCCAGTGTCGGAACCAAGCCACGGCACCATCACTCACATAGGCCATGATGCCGCCGACCGTGAGGCCGGCGAACGCGATCAGCCCTGAAATCCCGACCCCGAGAACTTTCATGCGCTTCCATTCCTCGATCGCCGGCTGGACCGACCGATCGCTGGTCGGAAAGGCGAACTGGAGATCGTCGAGGAGGAGGCTGCCGTCGTGCGCCGGATCTTCGACATGTATGTCGCCGGGGTGGCGCCGCGATCGATAGCGGCAGCGCTGAACAATGGCGGTGTTCCCGCGCCTCGCGGCAAGCAATGGAACGCTTCGACCATCAACGGCAACGGGCAGCGCGGCAACGGCATACTGAAAAATCCGCTCTATGCCGGCAAGATCGTCTGGAACCGCGTCCACATGGTCAAAGATCCTTCCACGGGGAAGCGGGTTTCGCGCATCAACGACGATGACAAGGTCGAGACGATCGACGCACCCCATCTTCGCATTGTCGATGAAGGGCTATTTCAGGCAGCTGCGAATCTGAAGGCTGAGCGCGGCGGCGCGCACGCCAGACACGTTCCGAAAAACAAGCGCCTCCTATCTGGGCTTCTGAAATGCAGCGAGTGTGGTGGCAGCCTTGTAATCTACGGCGCCGATCGGAACGGCCCGCGCGTGATCTGCAGCACTCACAAAGAATCCGGCAGCTGCTCGAACAATGCTCGCTACTATGTCGAGAAGATTGAGCGTGACGTAATCGACCGCCTGCGCGAAATGTTCGCCGACACGTCAATCATAGACGCCTATGTCGAAGAATATAAAGCCGAGAGCAAGCGGATCGCCGCTGAGCGTCGCAACAGCCGCGGGGATAGGGAACGCGCGCTGGCACAAGTGCTGGAGCGGATCGCGCGCATCATCGATCAGGTATCGAGGGGAACGATCGATGACGACGATGTTGCGGCCGTGCTGCCACCGCTGAAAGCGGAGCGAGAGAAGCTGAAGGCAGACCTTGCCGCCCAGGCGCCGGTGTCAAACGTCATCGAGATCAAGCCGAGAGCAGTTACGAAATTCAGAGAGGATGTGGAAAGCCTGGCTGAGATCCTGAAAGATCGTGGCGCTGAGCCGACAGTCGAGATGGCGAAGGCATTCCGTGAGGTAGTTTCGGGCGTGATCGTTTACCCGCGGGCTCCCGGTGACCCTTATCAGTATGAAATCAAGGGATGGCTGTCTGGGATCGCCGGACCGGATCTGTCGGCTGTTGTAGTGGTAGCGGAGGAGGGATTTGAACCCCCGACACAAGGATTATGATTCCTCTGCTCTGACCTACTGAGCTACTCCGCCACTGGCCAAACGACACCTGCTCGCGAAGCGCAGCGGGCTCGTGGGATGAGCGGCTTATAAGGTGCGCTTCGGCTTTGTGTCAAGCGCATGATCGAGAAAAACGGTGGGTTTACCACCTGTTGTTCCCTATCGATTTCAGGCGGCGACGGGGCTGGTCAAGAGGGCCTTCAGCGAAGCTTCCGCCGAAGGTTCGCGTTCGGAGCGCTCGATGAAACCCCCGCCGAAAACGCGGGCGTTGTCGCCGGGTGCGGAATAAAGCGCGCAGGCCTGGCCGGGGGCGATACCCGCCTCACCGACTGTGAGGTCGACATAAGTGCCGTTCGCATTGATATGCAGCACGGCGGGTGCCGGCGCCCGTGTCGAGCGAACCTTGGCGTAACAGGCGAAGCCTTTACCGGAGGCGGCTTGCGCAAGCGTCTCGTCGCCCAGCCAATTGACGTCGCGCAGGTAGACGCGGTGCGTTTCCAGCGCCTCTTTCGGCCCGACGATGACGCGGCGCGAACGGGCGTCGAGAAAGACCACGTAGAGCGGCTCGCCGGTGGCGATGCCGATGCCGCGGCGTTGGCCGATCGTGAAGTGCAGGATGCCCTCATGGCTTCCGAGCACGCGGCCGTCGAGATGGACGATCTCGCCGGCGAGCGCCGCGTTCGGCTTCAGCTTGGTGATGATGTCGGAATATTTGCCCCGCGGCACGAAGCAGATGTCCTGGCTGTCGGCCTTCTTGGCGACGACGAGGCCCATATCTTCGGCGAGCCTGCGGGTCTCGGCCTTCGGCAGGCCGCCCAAGGGAAAGCGGAGGTAGTCGATCTGTTCCTGGGTCGTGGCGAACAGGAAATAGCTCTGGTCACGATCGGCGTCGGCCGGGCGGAAAAGCGCGCGGCGGCCGGGATTTTCGGGCGAAGGGTTCAGGCCCGAGCGGATATAGTGGCCGGTCGCTAGCGCATCGGCGCCAAGCTCCTTGGCGGTTGCTAGAAGATCGGCAAACTTGACGGTCTGGTTGCAGGAAACGCAAGGAATCGGCGTTTCGCCCGCCACATAGCTTTCGGCGAAGGGATTGATCACCGTCTCGCGAAAGCGCTTTTCGTAATCGAGCACGTAATGCGGAATGCCGAGCGTTTCGCAGACGCGACGCGCATCGTCGATATCCTGGCCGGCGCAGCAGGAACCGGCGCGGTGAACGGCGGCGCCATGATCATAAAGCTGCAGCGTAATGCCGAGCACGTCGTAACCCTGGCGTTTGAGAAGGCCGGCGACGACCGATGAATCGACGCCGCCCGACATGGCGACGACGACACGGGTATCTTCCGGCTGCTTGTCAAAATCCAGTGTGTTCAACGGTGGTGCCAAATTCTGCTTGGGTCACGATCCGCCCTTGCGCTGCAATTGCGGCGGATTTGCCGATATTCGGCGGGATCGGCCGCCGTCTCTCGATGAAGGACCGATATAGAAAGGATTGTCCGTGGACGCAAGGGGCAGCCTTCGGGTACCGATATTTCGCATTCCCGCCTGAAGAGAAGGCGCAGCCGAAGCCGCGCCTTGGAGCGGGGGTGCGGCTCAGGTGCCGATCAGCTTGTTGCAGGCGAATGCGATGCTCGGATTGGCGATGATGGCGGTTACGAACGCCAGTCCGATCGTCGAGAATGAAAAGTGTTTCATACACATCCTCCTATCCAGCCCACGACAATTATGCGGCTTCGCCCGCCTTTCTCAAAATGACGAATGCTTGATGGCATCCGGCCGCATGCCTGCTTCTCAGGCGGCCACATCAAGTTCCCTTGCTAGGGCCTCCATCAGCTCGCGGCAGCCGATTTCGCGGTTGGCGCCCGCCGAGGCATCGTCGAAATAGACGCCTTGCTCCGTATAGGTCATGACTGTGCCCCTGCCGGAGGGACTGAATTCGATGGTCGCCAGCGAGACCGAGATCGGCACTCCGCCCACTGCCATCCGGTAGGAGATGACGATGCGCTCGTCCGGCACGATATTCTGGTATTGCGTGTCGTTGGTGATCTCCGGTCCATCACCGAAGCGGAAGCGCGAAAACTCGGCGCCGCCGACACTGAAATCCGAGGTGAATTCCAGCACCTCCCACCCTTCGCCTTCGGCGAACCAGCGCCGCTTGCTGTCAAGATCAGCAAATGCGAAGAAGACGCGCTCAGGTGGCACGGGATAGGCACGCTCCACGGCGAAGGTGGCGTGGGAAACGGCTGGTTCGGCGGCCGTCGATTGCGTGGACTGCTCGGTCATCACTCTTTTCCCTCTCGTTGGTTATTTACGGCCGGCTGTGAAAGCATGTCGCCCAGGCGATCGAACCGCCGCTCCATCAGGCTTCTGCGCTCGGCCACCCAGCCGGCGATCCGATCGAGGCCGGATGGCTCGATGCGGCAGGTGCGAACCCGTCCGATCTTCTCGCTGCGGATGAGGCCGCTTTCCTCCAGCACCTGTAAATGCTGGACGATCGCCGCAAGCGACATGTCGAAGGGTTGCGCCAGCTCGCTGACACTGGCCGGGCCACGGCTCAGCCGCTCGACGATCTGCCGCCGCGTCGGCTCGACGAGGGCTTTCAGAATATCGTCAATGGTCGAATAGTTAAGCATGGGCTTGAGTATTGCGTCGTGACGTTCAATTGTCAAGTCATCACTTAACTATTCACGCAGACGCTGAACCACGCCCTATCGAGCGCGGCGAGATTTGCAAATGTCGCGGCGTCATCGAAGCCTGCTTGGAAATCATGAACGTGACGAAGCGGCCCTCAGCGCGCGGCCGTGGATCAGCACCTCGGCGTCGTGCTGCGGCATCGGCCGGCCCAACAGATAACCCTGCACCTCACTGAAACCTTCGGCGCGCAGTTTCTGCAACTGCTCTTCCGTCTCGATCCCTTCGGCCAGCGTCGTCGCGTTGAAGCCGGAACCGATACCGACGACGGCGCGGACGATGGCGAGATTACCGGCATCCGTCTCAATGCCCGAAACGAAGCTGCGGTCGAGCTTGATCTTGTCGAACGGAAACGACCTGAGATAGCTCAGCGACGAATAACCGGTGCCGAAATCGTCGATGGCGATGCGTACGCCAAGCTCTTTCAGTGCGCGCAGCAGCGGCAGGCTTTGATCGGCATCAGCCAGGAACACGGACTCGGTGATTTCGATTTCAAGCCGGTCGGCATTGAGGCCCGTTTCGTTGAGCGCCGCGACCACTGTCGAAAGCAGGCTTGCATGTCGAAACTGGCTGACGGAGAGATTGACGGCGATCCTCAAATGGGTCGGCCAGCCGGCTGCCGCGTGGCAGGCTTCCCGGATCACCCAGTCGCCGATCGGCACGATGAGGCCGGTCTCCTCGGCGATCGGAATGAATTCCATCGGCGCAACCAACCCACGCTTGGGGTGGCGCCAGCGGATCAGTGCCTCGAAGCCGGCGATGTCGTCATTGTCGAGCTGTACGATCGGCTGGTAGTACAGCTCGAACTGGCGCTTCTCCAGCGCCTCCCACAGCTCGGCGGTCATCATATGCCGGCGCTCGGCGGCAAGCCGCATCTCCGTCTCGTAGAAACGATAGGTCGAACGCCCGTTCTCCTTGGCGGCATAGAGCGCCAGATCCGCGTGTCGCATCAGCACGTCTGCATCGCGGGCATGAGCGGGCGCCAGGGCGATACCGACGCTACAGGTGACATGCTCCCGGACGCCATCGAGATCGAAGGCGCCGGCAAGCGTCTGCAACAGCCCTTGCGCGAAACGCCCGGCCCGCTCCGGTTCGCCGAGCTCCAGCACGATGGCGAATTCATCGCCGCCGAGACGGGCGACAAGATCGCCCTCCTCAGCCAGCCGCAGCAGCCGCTCCGACACTTGGCAAAGCAGCGCGTCGCCGGCGGCATGTCCCTTGCTGTCGTTGATAAGCTTGAAATGATCGACGTCGATATAGAGCAGCGCGATCGGGCTGTCGGCGGTCGCTTCGACCGCGCGCTGGCTGATATGATTGGAAAAGGCTGCCCGGTTCGGCAGGCCGGTCAGGGAATCATGCATGGCAAGATGGGCAAGCTTTGCCTCGACGGCGCGCTCCTCCGTCACGTCCTGCGAGATGCCGAGCAGGTAGCGCGGTGCACGGCCCTCCGGCGTCGGCAAGGCGCGTTTGACGGTGCGCAGGATGCGTGGCACGCCATCGGCGCGCAGCATAGTCTCCTCGAAGCTGATCGTCGTATCGGCGTCGAAGGCCCGGCGATCCTGCTCGCGAAAGGCATCTGTCTGACCGGCGGGAAACAGCGCCCGGTCGGTTCGGCCGACCACCTCCTGCGCCCTCATGCCGACAATTTCACCGCAGGCCTCGTTGAAAAGAAGGTAAAGCCCGTCCGCTTCCATGTCCTTGACAAAAACGCCGACCGGCAAGTTGTCGACGATGCTGTCGAGAAGCGAGCGCGTATCGCTGATCTGACGTCTGGCTGCGTTGACCTCGGTGCGGTCCTGCACGATCGCCAGGATCGCGGCTCGGCCCTCGAAACGCACTTCGCGGCCATAGGTCAGCACGTCAAAGGTCTCGCCGCTCGCCTTGAGGTGAGCCCAACGCTCTGCCTTTTCCATGTCGGTACGGCCATTGACGGCGTCGATCATCCGCTCCCGCTCATGCTGGGGGCGGATATCGAGCACCGTCATGTGCCGGTACTCGTCTGCGCCGTAGCCGTAGAGTGCTGCCGCCGCCTCGTTGACGCTGAGAAAATGCAGCGATATCGGATCGTAGACCCACATCGGCGACGGATGCGTTGCAAACAATGACCGGAAGTCGTCGTTCAGTACTTCGATCTGCTCGGTCTTCTGCAAGGGGGCCATGGAATTCGCACGCGGTTGATGCCGATGCCAAGCGCATACCAGGAAAAGTTAAATAAAATCAGAATCATACTAGACTTAAACTTTGGGCTTCCGCCTGCAGCATGTGCAAAGCCGAGGGTTTACCATCGCGGTTTCCGCCTTCGATAAACTTACTTGAATGAACCGGAACAATTCCGCCGATCGTGCGTTGCAGATGATCTAAGTTGCAATTGCGTTGCTGAGGAGGATTTCATGGGCAGGTTGGGCGCAACGACGGATTACAGCAGGATCAGACATTGGATCGAAGAACGCGGCGGCCATCCCGCCCGTATCAAGAACGCACCGGACAGCGAAACCGTCCGCGTCGATTTTTCCTCGGAATCGCAGGAAGAAATTTCCTGGGACGAATTCTTCCAGGGTTTTGACGGCAGCCGGCTCGCTTTCCTTCATCGCACCAAGGCTGAAGACGATGCCGCCCGTCTCGGCAGGATCGTCCGCCGTCGCCGGTACCACTAAGCCTCATCCGTTCCTGATAAGGAAAACCCGGCGCGATTTATGCGCCGGGTTTTCCGTGTCTTGCCTTGGGAGGGCGAACTCAGTCGATGTTGAAGGTGAGCAGCTTTGCCTGGCGGATCGCCCGGTTGGCCGTCAACTGCGCAAGCACGGCGTCTTCAACCTTGCCATCGACATAGAGCAGCGCGATGGCGTCACCGCCCTGCTTGTCACGCCCGAGCTGGAAGTTTGCGATGTTGACGCCGGCACCGCCAAGCGTCGTGCCGATGAAGCCGATCATGCCGGGGACGTCGGTATTGGTGATATAGATCATGTGCGAGCCGACATCGGCATCGAGGTTGATGCCCTTGATCTGGATGAACCGCGGCTTGCCATCCGAAAACACGGTGCCGGCGACCGAACGCGTCATGCTTTCGGTCGTCACCGTCAGCTTGATATAGCCATCGAAGACACCGGTCTTGTCGCGCTTGACCTCGGAAAGCACGACGCCTTTTTCCTTGACCATGATTGGCGCCGAAACCATGTTGACGTCGGCGACCTGTGGGCGGATGAGACCGGCAAGCACCGCACTCGTCAGCGCCCGTGTGTTCATGTTGGCGGTGATGCCGTCGTAGAGGATCTCGATTTCCTTGATCGGCTCTTCGGTGACTTGCCCGACGAAGGCGCCGAGAACGTCGGCAAGGCGGATGAAGGGCTTCAGGATCGGCGCTTCCTCAGCGGTGATCGACGGCATGTTGATGGCGTTGGAGACCGCACCCTTGACGAGGTAATCCGCCATCTGTTCGGCCACCTGCAGGGCGACGTTTTCCTGAGCCTCGGTCGTCGAGGCGCCGAGATGTGGCGTGCAGACGACGTTCGGCAGGCCGAAGAGCGGGCTTTCCTTGGCGGGCTCGACCTCGAACACGTCGAAGGCGGCACCGGCGACATGGCCGGACTTGATGGCTTCGGCAAGCGCTGCTTCATCGACCAGGCCGCCACGGGCGCAGTTGATGATACGCACCCCCGGCTTAGTCTTTGCCAGCGCTTCCTTGTTGAGGATGCCGCGCGTCTTGTCGGTCATCGGCACATGCAGCGTGATGAAGTCGGCGCGGGCGAAAAGCTCCTCCAGCTCGACCTTGGTGACGCCCATCTCCTCGGCGCGCTCCTTGGAGAGGAACGGGTCATAGGCGACGACATGCATCTTCAGGCCGATGGCACGGGCGCAGACGATCGAGCCGATATTGCCGGCACCGATGACGCCGAGCGTCTTGCCGGTGATCTCGACGCCCATGAACTTCGACTTTTCCCATTTGCCGGCCTGCGTCGAGGTATCGGCTGCCGGAAGCTGGCGAGCGACGGCAAACATCAGCGCAATCGCGTGTTCGGCTGTCGTAATCGAGTTGCCGAAGGGCGTGTTCATGACGATGATGCCGCGGCGCGAGGCAGCCGGGATATCGACATTGTCGACGCCGATGCCAGCGCGGCCGACGACCTTGAGGTTCGTCGCCCCCTGGATGATCTTTTCCGTCACCTTGGTGGCGGAGCGGATGGCCAGACCATCATACTTGCCGATGACTTCGAGCAGACGGTCCTTATCCTTGCCGAGCTGCGGTTCGAAATCGACTTCGACGCCGCGGTCGCGGAAGATCTGGACGGCGGTTTCCGACAATTCGTCGGATACGAGAACGCGAGGTGCCATTGTGGCCTCCTTCAAAAGTGTTCAGCGATGGATGAAATTAGAATGCTGGGCTCCGCCCTGGGGCGGAGCCGGATGCGATCACGTCAGGCGGCAGCCTGGCCGAGCTGCGCCTTCTGCGTTTCGAAGGCCCAGGAAAGCCAGGGCATCAGCTTCTGCATGTCGGATGCCTCGATCGTAGCGCCGGCCCAGATACGCAGGCCGGACGGCGCGTCGCGGTAATGGCCGACGTCATAGGCGACGCCTTCCTTTTCGAGCAGGCCGACCAGCCCCTTGGCGAAATTCGCCTGACCGTCGTCGTCGAGCGCTGCGATATCCTTGTCGACGATCTTCAGGCAGACCGAGGTGTTGGAGGCCGTTTCCGCCTTGACGGCGAGATTGGCAATCCAGTCGTTTGCCGCGACGAAGTCATGAATGACCTTGGCATTGGCATCGGCGCGCGCAATCAGTGCCTTGAGGCCGCCAAGGCCCTTGGCCCAGACAAGCGCGTCGATATAGTCCTCGACGCAGAGCATCGACGGCGTGTTGATCGTTTCGCCCCGGAAGATGCCTTCGGTCAGCTTGCCGCCAGAGGTCATGCGGAAGATCTTCGGCAGCGGCCATGCCGGCGTATAGGCGACCAGACGCTCGACGGCGCGCGGCGAAAGGATGATGACGCCGTGGGCGCCCTCGCCGCCCAGAACCTTCTGCCAGGAGAAGGTGACGACATCGAGCTTGGCGAAATCGAGTTCCTGCGCGAAAGCGGCCGAAGTGGCGTCGCAGATCGTCAGGCCCTTGCGGTCGGCAGAGATGAAATCGGCGTTAGGCACGCGCACGCCCGAAGTAGTGCCGTTCCAGGTGAAGACCACATCGCGATCGAAATCGACGGCGGAGAGATCGGGAAGCTCGCCGTAACCAGCCTCGAGCTTGCGCACGTCCTTGAGCTTCAGCTGCTTGACGACATCGGTGACCCAGCCGGCGCCGAAGCTTTCCCAGGTGAGCATGTCGACGCCGCGTTCGCCGAGCAGCGACCAGAGCGCCATTTCGACGGCACCCGTATCGGACGCCGGAACGATGCCGATGCGGTAATCCGCCGGCACGTCGAGAATTTCACGGGTAAGGTCGATGGCCTGCTTGAGCTTGGCCTTGCCGACCTTCGCGCGATGCGAACGGCCAAGAGCCGCGTCGGAAAGGGCGTCGAGCGACCAACCGGGGCGCTTCGAGCAAGGGCCAGACGAAAAATGAGTATTGTGCGGACGGATGTCCGGCTTTGCGGTCTTCGCCATGATGCTATCCTCTCAGATAGAAAGCCCTTCGTTGGGGAAGGGTGTCCCGCCGCCGTGTCTATGGGTAGCAGGCGTCATAGTCAAGATAGAAGTGTCGCAGAGAGAGGATATTTTGACGCAGACACGCTTGACGCAGCAAAAAGCCGCCCGGATGGGCGGCTCTCTGATCTAGGCGAATTGCGCTTACTTGTAGACCGCCGGCTGCAGCGGGATTTCCGGCGGAGGTTCATAGCTCGCCTGGGCGCAGCCGCCGAACAGATAGCGGGCGCCGACGCGGGCTTCGTGGACGCTGAGACCCTTGTCGCGGCCGGGGCCGCCGTTTTCGGCATAACCGAACATGTTGCCGCCGTCGATATGCAGGTAGCGGTAGCCGACATCGGCCTTGACGTTGCAGGTGACGTCGATCGAGGCGCCGGCCATGAGAGCGTAGGTGAAGCGCCAGTTGCCCTTGCCGCCATGGGTGACCTGGTCGTCGCAGAAGCTGCCGTCATCGGCGCAGGCGACGTTACGCAGGTTCTTCCACTTCACATAGGAACCGCCGATACCGGCACCGACATAAGGCGTGACGTAACCATAGGTGCCAAGATCGACGTAAGCGTTGGCGAGCAGCGTGTAGGCAGTCAGCGAAGAGCGGTCGCTGGAAGTGCAATCCACCAAGGGGAAGCCGCACTGCCCGACCGTCGAGCCCTTGAAATCAGCCTGCGTCAGATAGTCGAACGTCAGATCGGTGCGCAGATAGCTGTTGATCTGATAACCGACACCGCCGCCGACCGTCCATGCATCGTCCAGGTCGGCACGGTCGAAATCGACCTCGCTGGCATTGCTGCCCTGGAAATAGCGTGCGCCGCGCAGATCGGTGAAGGCATAACCGACATCGCCGCGCAGATACCAGCCGGTCGCTTCGCTGACCGTCACTTCGGGCGGCTGTTCCGGGATAGGCTCGGCAGGGGCGAGGTCGGCGGAATAGGCGTTTGTCGCGATCAATAATGCGGCGAAGATGCCGGACAAGCTTCTTTTCATGGATCCCACTCCAAAATTCGTTGAGTCGGCAGGCTCAAGTCGCTGCCAAACCGATACGCTTCGGATGGATAATGAATGGGAAACGTTAAAAGCTACTTAACCACGATTATTTACCGGAGATCTTGAAGCTTCCGGTAGAGGAAACATGGATTGCCGCAGTAAAAGTCTCTGAAGTGATCTGACGAGACGATTTGGCTGGGTTGCGCACTCGTCGCCCATTCTCCGAGCATCGGCCCAACCATGTCGCCAAGCTTGCCGTCGAGCCCGATATGTCCACAAAGAATCAGGCGGCGGTTCGAACGTTCGAGATCGTGCCGATCAGCTCGTTGACGATGCGCTCGATCTGAGCGCGGTCGTCGCCCTCGGCCATGACGCGGATCAGTGGCTCGGTGCCCGAGGGGCGAATGACGAGGCGGCCGTTTTTGGCGAGTTCGGCTTCGGCATCGGCGATCGCCTTCTGCACCTGGATATCCTCCAGCGGCTTGCCGCCGCTGATGCGGACATTGCGCAGGAGCTGCGGCACCGGCTCGAAGCGGCGGCAGACCTCGCTGACGGTCCGGCCGGTGCGCTTGACCGCGGCCAGGATCTGCAGCGCTGCGACCAGACCATCACCCGTCGTACCGTAGTCCGAAAGCACGATGTGGCCCGACTGCTCGCCGCCGACATTGTAATTGTGCTGGCGCATATGCTCGACGACGTAACGATCGCCGACCCGCGTGCGGGCAAGCGCCATACCGCGCTCGTCGAGGAAGCGCTCGAGGCCGAGATTGGACATCACCGTGGCGACGATGCCGTTGCCGCGCAGTTGCTGGCTCTCGGCCCAGCTCTCGGCGATGACGGCCATCAGTTGGTCGCCGTCGACGATCGAACCGTTTTCGTCGACGATGATGACGCGGTCCGCATCGCCGTCGAGCGCGATGCCGATATCGGCGCGCACCTCGTCGACCTTCTTCTGCAGAGCGACCGGGCTGGTGGAGCCACAATTGAGATTGATGTTGGTGCCGTTCGGCTCGTTGCCGATGGTGACGACCTCGGCACCGAGCTCCCAGAGCACGGCGGGCGCCACCTTGTAGGCAGCACCATTGGCACAGTCGATCGCGATCCTCAGGCCCTGCAGCGTCACGTCGCGTGGCAGCGTGCGCTTGGCATGTTCGATATAGCGGTCATGCACGCCGTCGACGCGCTTGGCGCGGCCGATATCGTCGGATTTGGCGAGCTGGGCGTTCAGGTCCTTTTCCAGCAGGTCCTCGATCTCGGCTTCGAGGTCGTCGGAAAGCTTGTAACCATCCGGACCGAAGAGCTTGATGCCGTTATCCTCGTAAGGATTGTGCGAGGCCGAGATCATCACGCCGATATCGCAGCGCAGCGAGCGCGTCAGCATGGCGACGGCCGGTGTCGGAATCGGGCCGAGAATAAAGGCATCGAGACCGGCAGCCGTGAAGCCCGCGACCATGGCGTTCTCAAGCATATAACCGGAAAGACGCGTATCCTTGCCGATGACGACACGGTGGCGATGGTTGCCGCGGCGGAAGATCGTGCCGGCGGCAATGCCGACCCGCATAGCGAGATCTGGCGTCATCGGGAAGACGTTGGATTGGCCACGAATGCCGTCCGTACCGAAATAGCGTCTTTTCATCTGCACTCCTGCGTTTTTCCGCGCGCCAGTCAAGGCAGCGCACCGTTCCAAGCGAATCCGGCTTCCATGGAATGTCGTTCATTCAGGAGCGTGATTCACGCTTGCCTCAATTCAGCGGAATGCCACAAAATGAGGCTATCAGCACGTAAATTAGCAAGAAAAATGATTATATCCCGTTACCAATGGAAAAGGCCGGGTCTCCCGTTTGGGAAATCCGGCCTTGTTCAAGATGGTGCTAGCCGCTCAATGCGGCTGCGGTTCAAGGCCGCCTTCGGGCTCATCACCCTTGGTGGCAGGCCGTGCGCCGGCCTTCGGAACAGCCGAGCGGCTTGGCGGTGAATCATCGCCAAGATCGCGAGACGGCTTCTCACCGCGGATCAACGCTTTGATTTCTTCGCCGGTCAGCGTCTCGTATTCGAGCAGACCTTCGGCAAGAGCAACGAATTCGTCGTGCTTTTCTGTTAGGATCGTACGGGCCTGGGTATAGGCTTCGTCGATTAGGCGGCGCACTTCATTGTCGATCTTCTGCGCGGTTGCTTCCGAAACGTTCTTCGACTGCGAAACCGAGTGGCCGAGGAAGACTTCCTGCTGGTTCTCGCCATAAGCGACCTGACCGAGCTGGTCAGAGAATCCCCATTGCGTGACCATCGCGCGGGCAAGCTTGGTCGCCTGTTCGATGTCGGAGGAGGCACCTGACGTGATGTTCTCCTTGCCGAAGGTAAGCTCTTCGGCGACGCGGCCACCCATCATGATGCAAAGACGCGAAACCATCCACTTGTAGCTCATCGAGTAGCGGTCGCCCTCGGGAAGCTGCATGACCATGCCGAGTGCACGGCCGCGCGGAATGATCGTCGCCTTGTGCAGCGGATCGGCGACCGCGACATTGAGCGCGGTAATGGCGTGTCCGGCCTCATGGTAAGCGGTGAGCTTCTTCTCCGCCTCGGTCATTGCCGAGGAACGGCGCTCGGCGCCCATCATGATCTTGTCCTTGGCGTCTTCGAATTCCTGCATGGTGACGACGCGCTTGTTGCGGCGGGCGGCCATGAGTGCGGCTTCGTTGACGAGGTTCATCAGGTCGGCGCCGGAAAACCCGGGCGTGCCGCGGGCAAGAATCTTGAGATCGACATTGGGTGCCAGCGGAACGTTGCGGGCATGTACCTTGAGGATGCGCTCGCGACCGACGATGTCTGGGTTTGGCACGACGACCTGACGGTCGAAACGGCCGGGACGCAGCAGCGCCGGGTCGAGGACGTCAGGGCGGTTGGTGGCGGCAATCAGGATCACGCCTTCATTTGCCTCGAAGCCGTCCATCTCGACCAGCAGCTGGTTGAGCGTCTGCTCGCGTTCGTCATTGCCGCCGCCGAGACCGGCGCCGCGATGACGGCCGACGGCATCGATTTCGTCGATGAAGATGATGCAGGGCGCATTCTTCTTCGCCTGCTCGAACATGTCTCGTACACGGCTGGCGCCGACGCCGACGAACATTTCGACGAAGTCGGAACCTGAAATGGTGAAGAACGGCACGTTGGCTTCGCCGGCAACCGAGCGGGCGAGCAGCGTCTTACCGGTGCCCGGAGGACCGACGAGCAGCACGCCGCGCGGGATCTTGCCGCCGAGACGCTGGAACTTCTGCGGATCGCGCAGGAATTCGACGATTTCCTCGAGATCCTGCTTGGCTTCGTCGACACCGGCGACGTCGTCGAAGGTCACACGGCCATGCGCTTCGGTGAGCAGTTTGGCCTTCGACTTGCCGAAGCCCATCGCGCCGCGCGAGCCGCCCTGCATCTGCCGCATGAAGAACAGCCAGACGCCGAGAATCAGAAGCATCGGCAAAAGCGTGCCGAGATAGCTGAGGAAACCCGATGAACCGTCCGTTTCAGGACGGGCCGAAACCAGAACGTTCTTAGACTGCAGGCGATCAAGCAAGCTGTCGTCGATTACGGGCGAATAGGTCTGGAAGGTGGTGCCATTTTCAACATAGCTTCCGGAGAGACGGTTCCCCGTGACCACGACTTCCTTCACGCGGCCCGCATCGACCTCACGCAGAAATTGCGAATAAGGGATTTCGCGGGAGCCCGTCTGCGCCGGCGCCGTCTGGAACATACTGAAAAGGGCGATCAGCAGAAGCGCTATGATCGCCCACAAGGCGAAATTACGTAAGTTAGGGTTCATTGAACTCCCCAGCACTGGAACAGCCGCCTCATGGCGACCGTCTTATTCGCTTCTAACATAGGGTTGCGCCGTGCGATTGCCAAGGCGATCCCCCAGGTCAGATGGTTTTTCCGTCAATACTTCTTAAAGGCGGCCTCGGATAGGGCGCCGTTACGAAAACCGCCGAAAGCCTATCGGCAAAGATGAAATCAAATCGTGTCAAAAAGCGGTCGAACGGTGCGAAATAGGGCGTGAGGTCGACCATGCGGGCATATTCCTGAGATAAAAGCGCTCCTTCGGCGGATAAAGCCGGTGCTGAGGCTATGGCGCGGTTCCATGCCGCCTTGGGAAGGTGCTCAAAATGATGTTCCCTCATTCCTGTCCTCGGGCTTGACCCGAGGGACAGGAATGAGGGGGAGTGTGATGCGGCCTCGACGACGATTGGTCTGGCCACTCCGTTGCGCACAAAAAACCTCCCATCCCAAACACCCGCCTCTCCCGGCCGCAACACCAGCGGCAAAATCCCCCGGCTTTCGCGTGTGAGATAAAGCCCGTCACGCCTGAGATCGAACACCACCCTGCCGGCGGTCATCCGTGCCGGCTGGCTGCCGGTGGCAAATGCAAGGATACGCTCCATATGCGCCCTCCCCGGGGCAAACGGCTGCCCGCCGAAAACGCCTGTCAGACGGCCGAGCGCATAGTCGAGGACTGCCCGATCCCGCCGCAACCCGTCAGGCATCACCTGCCCGAGCAGGCCGCCGTGAAGCCTGAAATGACGGTCCAGCCATTCCGCGGCCTTGGCCGAAAGCGCCAGTCGCTCTTCCCAGGCCCTGCGGATATTTTTCTCCGGACCCGCACCGGCCGACAGCTGCCGGCGGATTCGCACGCGCTCGTACTTCACATCCTCATTGCTCGGATCGTCGATCCACGGCACGCCCCGCTCTTTCAGGAAAGAGCGGATATCCGCCCGGCTGGAAAAGAGAAGCTGCCGCAGGACCCAAAAATGCCGGTTGAAGAGCACCGCATCGGCAATGCCGGTCGAGGCCTGCTCCGTTCGCATGCCGCGCATGGCAAGTGTTTCGCGCTGGTCGTCGAGTGTATGGGCGGTGACGATGAGATCGGCGCCAAACGCTGCCGCCGCTTCGGCCAGAAGGCCGTAACGCGCCTCGCGGGCCGCGGCCATGATGCCGGTTCTCGGCTTGTCGCCCTGCCAGGTCGCGATGGTGTGGGGAATGCCGCGTGATGTGCAGAGGGCTGCAGCTGTATGCGCCTCGTCTGCGGAGCCGGCGCGCAACGCATGGTCGACGGTCGCAGCGCATAGGGATATTTTGAGATGAGGCGCGGCCTTCACGGCTTCGTCGAGGAGGAGAAGCAGGCCGGTGGAATCACTGCCGCCCGATATCGCGACGAGAATGCGTGCAGGGCTTTGAAGGGACGAGAGAAACTGGAGGATCGCCTCTTGCGGCGATCGGACTTCCGGAGACATGCCGGAAGACCTTAGCAGGCGAGGCGCTTCTGTTCGCTCGCAACCTTGCTTATGACGGCACGCGAAGCCTTGGGATAACGCTTCGAGACTTCGCGCAGCGTCGCACAGGCCGTCTCGGTATTGTCGAGCGCAGCAAGCGACATGCCGAGTTTCAACAGCATTTCAGGCGCCTTTTCTGATGTGCCGTATTTCTGATGTGCATTGAGGAAGGTTTTGGCCGCCTCATTGTACTTGCCCTGCGAATAGAGCGCTTCGCCAAGCCAGAAATTGGCGTCCGCCGCCCGCGCGCTGCTCGGGTAGCGGGTGATGTACTGGGTGAATTCCTGTTCGGCCGTGCTGTAATCGCCGGACAAGACGTGACCATAGGCCGACTTGTACTGGTCCGCTTCACCACCGAGCGATGCGGTCTGCTGCGGATTAGCGGTATTGGGAACCGGGCCGGAGCCGATCCCCGCATTTTCATCGACACTTCCGCCGATCGCATTGCCCTTCTGATCGAAATCGATCGAGCCGAGCTCCTTCGGCGGTTGGCCGAGGCCGCTATTGGCAGGCACGTCGGTGGAGGGAGCCGTTTCGGCTCCCTGCGGTGCTTGGATCACCTTGGCGATGTCATCGCCGCCGGAAGCTGCCGGAGCGACGTCGGTCTCGCTCTTCTTGACAGGAGCCTTGGCACCGCCGCCGCTGGCACCCGTCTTTTCCAACTGCTGGAAGCGGAATTCATTGTCTTCCTGCTGCTTGCGGATCGTCTCCTGCATCTGCAGCAGCTGGAAGCTCATCTCCTCGATCCGGCCGTTCAGCTGCCGCAGTTGCTCTTCGAGCTGCTGCACGCGGACCTCGGCATCGCCGCTCTGCACCTTGACGACCGGCAGCGCCGACGGGTTTTCCGCGGATCGACCGCCGAGATGCAGCCCGAAGAACGAGGCCGAATAGGCCGTCCGCTCGCTCCCGGTCACGGCCGCGAGGCACAGCATGCCTGCCACGACAAGTTTCTTCATATGTATCGTCCTGTCCCAGTGATTCTTCGCGCCTCGATGACACGAGCAGGAGATTTTTCCAATTGCTGTCAAAAAGCAACGGAGTCTGGCCAAAGTGTGGTCAAAAAGAAAAGGCGGCCCCTGATGGGACCGCCTTCCGAAAGCGAACTAAGTCGGCAATTACATGCCGGCGCCGCCGAGAACCGTGACTGCGCGGCGGTTCTGCGACCAGCAGGAAATATCGTCGCAGACGGCAACCGGACGTTCCTTGCCGTAGGAAATCGTCTTCAGGCGCTGCGCCGGAACGCCCCGCGAAGCAAGATAATCCTTGGCGGCGGCCGCACGGCGGGCACCGAGCGCGAGGTTGTATTCGCGCGTACCGCGTTCGTCGGCATGGCCTTCGACGGTGATCTGGTAGTTCGGGTAGCGGCCGAGCCATTGGGCCTGACGGTCGAGCGTCTGCGAAGCATCGGCACGGATCGACGAGGAGTCGGTATCGAAGAAGATGCGGTCGCCGACATTGACCGTGAAGTCCTGGGCCGAGCCCGGCGTTGCGGAGCCACCCGCGCCGGAGCCGAGGCCGAGATCGCCGGCGCTGTTCGGCGGCTTCTTGGCGCAGCTCGCAAGCGCGAGACCGGCGACAAGCGCGATCATGACGGGGTTGCGGGCGAAATTCTGCATGCGGCTCATTGCCGGGGTATGAATTCGGCTCATGGCCGGTCTCCTTGCGGGTTCATCAGGGTTTCCGGACAGTAACCGCACTCGGTTAACCGCCCCTCAAAAATTGTGGTTAACGAATTACTGATTTGTCCCTTGGTCGCTCGATTCCATGACTTTGGGACGACATGAAGGCAGAAGCGCATTGCCTACTCCATAAGCGGCGACCAAGCGGGGTCGGAACCGTAGCTCGGCGTCTTCACAAGCTGCTCGTTGTAGCCGGTCAAATCGATCGAATAGAGCTGCGGACCGCCGGCACCTGCCGCCTGCCGGAAGAACATCAGCACACGTCCGTTCGGCGCCCAGGTCGGGCCCTCGTTATGGAAGCCGGTCGTCAGAATGCGCTCGCCCGAACCATCCGGTTTCATCACGCCGATCGAGAACTTGCCGCCGGCCTGTTTGGTGAAGGCAATGAGATCGCCTCGTGGCGACCAGACCGGCGTCGAATAGGAACCGTCGCCGAAGGAAATACGGGTCTGGCCCGAGCCATCTGCATTCATCACATAGATCTGCGGTTTTCCGCCGCGGTCGCTTTCGAAGCTGACGCGCGCGCCGTCAGGCGAATAGGACGGCGAAGTGTCGATCGCAGCCGTCGAGGTCAGGCGCGTCGTCGTGCGCGAGCGCAGGTCCATTGTATAGATGTTGGAATTGGCGTCCTGCTGCAGGCTCATGATCACCTTTTGGCCATCCGGCGAAAAGCGCGGCGAGAAGGTCATGCCGGGAAAATTGCCGACGACCTCACGCTGCCCGGTTTCCAGCTGCAGCAGATAGACCCGCGGCTGCTGGTTGGCAAAGGACATGTAGGTGACTTCCTGCCGGCTCGGCGAGAAGCGCGGCGTCAGCACGAGATCGCTGCCATCCGTCAGCATACGCACGTTGAAGCCGTCCTGATCCATGATCGCCAGCTGGCGTTTGCGCTGCTGCTTGGTGCCGGATTCGGAGACGAAGACGACGCGGGTATCGAAATAACCTTCTTCCCCGGTGATCTGCTTGTAGATCGCGTCGGCGATGATGTGAGCCACGCGGCGCCAGTTCTCCGGCTGCGTATAGAACTGCTGACCGGTCATCTGCTGCCCGGCGAACGGGTCCCAGAGCCGGAATTCGGCGCGAAGACGGCCATCCGCTTCCTTGGTAACCCGGCCGGTGACCAGCGCCTGTGCATTGATGACCTTCCAGTCCTCGAAGCGCGGCGAAGCGTCGGGATTAGAAATCTTCTCGATGAAGGCGGTTTTGTTGATGGGTGCGAAGAGACCGGACCGCTGCAAGTCGGCGGCGATCACCTGCGATACCTGCGCGCCCATATCGCCCTGGAAGTCGGTCACCGCGATCGGCAACGGCTGAACGTTACCTTTTCGAAGATCGAGGGTAAGCACCGCGTTCGCCGGAGTCGTAAAGGCTGCGACCCCAAACAGGCCTGCAATGACCATCAGAGCGCGGATGAGGGAACACTTGACCATATCAAATAAGCCTTTCAGCACTTCATGAATTCAGTTTGCTAGTAGGACAGTGCAAGATAACTTCCTTCCAAGCATTGTATTTATCTTTGGAAGCTCGGCTCCTAGGCATCTAGATTCCCAGGCTGCTCGCATCGAAGTTAAGAACGACCTCATTCCAAGCTTCATATTTGTCCATCGGAAGAGTCGAAGAAAACGAGGGAGCCGATTTCATCACGGCACGGTAAGCAGCGCTTTCCAGCGCACGACGCGTCGAATCGCTGCTGCTCCCACCAGACGATTCTATCTCCGGCTCACCAATGATGTTGCCGTCTCTGCCCAGCTTGAAATGCACCGTAACAACCAAGCCGGAAAGGCCTTCCATTCCGGGCGTGACAAGCCAATTGCCCTCGATCAAGCTGCGCATCGCATCTTCTTCGCTCTGGCTGAGTTTCGAGCCGCCGTTGCTCTTCTTCGCGCCCAGCGATGCTTCCTGCGTCGAGCGCTTGGCGCCCCCGGCAGAAGGATCGGTCTTGTTCAGCAAGATCGAAATCTGGTCGGCATTGAAGTCGCTCTTCATCGATGAAGCGGACTTCGCTGTTTCCTGTTTCTTGTCCGCCTTCTTCTTGTCGGTCGGCGTGTCGGCGGTTTTCGGCTGGTCCGGGGTCTTTTCCGGCGGCTTTTCGGCCGGCTTCTGCGGTTCCGGCGGCTTCACCTGCGGCTTGGCGACAGGTGTCGGCACATTGTCCGGCAGCGCCTCGGCATCGGGCTTCGGCGGCTCCTCCGGCTTGGCCTGCTCTTCCGGCGGTTTTTCCTCGGGCTTCGGCGGCGTCACCTCGACAGGCTTCGGCGGCGGAATGGAAGCGACCTCCTTCGGCTGTTCGACCTCCGTTTCCTCCTTGACGATATCCTTGACATCATTCGGCTTTGGATCGGTTTTCGGCATCGGCTTGTCGCTCGAATTCGCCGCGGCAGCCTCGCTATTGCTGGGCTTGGCGTTCGGAACGGGCGGCGTCTTCAGGTCGACATTGTTGTCGCCGGCGTTCTCGGCCGGCTGCGCGATCGGCGGACGTGTCGTCGGCACGGGTGCGGAAGTCTCCTTCTTCGGAGCCTTCTTGTCGCCTTGCTGCATCTGGGTAATGGATTCCACCGGCACCAGATCGACCGGCATCGCCTCGAAATCCTCCACCTTGAAGGATTCCGGCGCGCTGAGCGACACCATCGCCCAGGTAAGCACCAGGCAGTGCAGAACAGCAGATGTGACGACGCTGGTCTTCATCTTGAACGCTATTGGTCCTTCTTCTGCTGCGTCACGAGGCCGATATTCTTGAAGCCTGCGCCCTGAATACGGGCCATGACGTCGGCGATGACGCCGTAAGGCGCTGTCGCGTCGCCGCGCACGAAGATCCGTTCGTTGTAACCAGTGGTGGCGATCGCCTCGAGCTTGGCGGCGATCTCGGCGGCCGGAATCGCCGTTTCCTGCAGGAACACTTCGCCGTCGTTCTTGACGGAGATGGTGATCGGCTGCGTCTCGGAATTCAGCGCCTTGGCCTGCGTCTCCGGCAGGTCGATCGGCACGCCAACGGTCATCATCGGTGCCGCGACCATGAAGATGATCAAAAGCACGAGCATGACGTCGACGAGCGGCGTCACGTTGATTTCGGAGATTACGGCCCTGTTCCGACCGCCGCGACGGCGGCGTCTGCCGCCCCCGCCGTCATTGCCTCCAACAGCCATACCCATGTCAGTATACTCCGTTGGTTACTGAGCGGCAGCGCGCGGCTGTAGCTTCTCGTCGATCTGGCGCGAAAGTATGGCGGAGAATTCATCCGCGAAACCTTCCATGCGGCCCGAGAGCTTGCCGGCATCGGCAGAGAACTTGTTGTAGGCGATAACCGCCGGAATAGCGGCGACGAGACCGATCGCGGTGGCAAGCAGCGCTTCGGCGATACCGGGTGCGACAACCGCAAGGTTGGTCGACTTCGAACCTGCGATCGCCTGGAACGAGGTCATGATGCCGACGACCGTGCCGAAGAGACCGATAAACGGGCCGGCCGAACCGATCGTTGCCAGCGATCCAAGGCGAGCGCCGAGAAATTCGGTCTCACGGGCAAGCGTCACGTCCATCGCCCGGTCGATACGCATCTGCAGGCCAATCGGTGAGCGGGCGCCGCGTTCGAAGGATTTCTTCCATTCCCGCATGGCCGCAACGAAAATCGATGCCAGCCCGGTATTGTTGCGCTCCGACAGCGAGCGATAGAGCTCTTCCAGCGATTGGCCCGACCAGAACACCTGTTCGAATTTGTCGAACTGGCGCCGTGCGCGGCCATAGGCCAGGTTTTTGTCGATAACGATCGCCCAGGTCCACACCGAGGCTGCGATAAGCCCGAGCATGACGAGCTTGACGACGATTCCGGCCTGCATGAAAAGCGACCAGAGGCTGACGTCCGTCGTTGCTGCTGCCAATCCTACTTGTTCCATTGATCCAAAATCCCCGAATCCAAACGCCCGGTGCTGGACCGGGCGGCACAAATTGATCTCGCAAGAAGTGTCCGGTGGCCGCCGCCCAAAGCCCTGGTCAAGCTTCCAAGCTCATCTTCCGCCTTCTTGCCGTCAAATTTGGTCAAAGGAAGGCGTGCACCGCACAAACTCCGACTTTCCCAGTAAGACACTATTATGGTTAATAGATCGTTAGTGCCGGACTGTGACAGCAAGCCTGTGTTTGGAAGATTTCATTCCATGGATTACTTGACCGGAGCAAGATCCGGCTGCCGAAAGAGCGCTCATCCTGCGGCGCGGGAATTCCTTCACATAAAGATCAAGTTTTTACAAGCCCGAATTCCAGGCGATTCGCGGCTATAGCGGCGTGCTGCCTTCCAGGAATTTCACCGCCAGCGTTTCCGGCAGCCGCCGCGGCCGCCCCCTGGCGTTGATGACAGCGATTATCACCTTGGCGGCAATCAGCAGCGTCTCGCCGGATCGGATCTGCTGATTGAGCACCATCTTGGCGCCGCCGGCCTTTTCCGTGTGCGTCAGGATCGTCAGCACATCGTCCATGCGCGCCGGGCTCTTGAAGTCGATCTCCATGCGGTGGACGACGAAGACCAGGCCCTCCTCGTCGGCGCTGACGAGTTCGCGCTGCTCGACGCCGAGGCAACGCAGATAATCGGTGCGGCCACGCTCCAGGAAATGCAGATAGCGGGCGTGATAGACCAGGCCGGAGAAATCCGTATCTTCATAATAGACCCGCTGGACAAGGCGATGCCCGGCCTCGGTCAGCTCTCCCGAAATGGAAAAAGGGCGCTCCGTCATAATTTTCTCCAAACTGAGGTGCCCTCTTTGGCGCAACGCTTCCCGACAGGCAAGCATTGAATGCCCGACCGGCAAGCATTGAATGATTGTCATAATTCCTAACTATTCCCGACATTGAGTGACCGATAAGGAGACGATGTGATGAAGATTGCGGTTATGGGCGGAGACGGTTTCATTGGCTGGCCAACGTCGCTGCATCTCTCCGATGCCGGACATGACATTCATATCCTCGACAACCTCTCACGCCGCTGGATCGACACGGAACTTGGCGTTCAGTCGCTGACACCGATGGATTCGATCCAGGAGCGCACCCGCATCTGGCATGTCGAAACCGGACGCCGCATCCACTTCAATCTGATCGATCTCGCCAAGGACTACGAACTGCTGAAGAACTGGCTTTCCGAACACCGTCCGGATGCCGTCATCCATTTTGCCGAGCAGCGGGCCGCACCCTATTCGATGAAGAGCGACCGCCATAAGAACTACACGGTCAACAACAATGTCAGCGCCACGCACAACCTGCTGAACGCGCTGACCGAGCTCAATCTCGATACCCATCTCATCCATCTCGGCACCATGGGCGTCTACGGCTACTCGACGGTCGGCGCTGCCATCCCAGAGGGATACCTGCCGGTCGGCATCGAAACGCCAGGCGGCGAGACGGTGAGCCAGGAGATCCTCTATCCCTCCAACCCCGGCTCGATCTACCACATGACCAAGTGCCTGGATCAGCTTCTCTTCCAGTTCTATGCGAGGAATGATGGTCTCAGGATCACCGATCTGCACCAGGGCATCGTCTGGGGCACCCATACCGAACAGACGCGCCGCCACGCACAGCTCATCAACCGTTTCGACTACGACGGCGATTACGGCACGGTGCTGAACCGCTTCCTGATCCAGGCGGCGATCGGCTATCCGCTGACGGTACACGGCACCGGCGGCCAGACCCGCGCCTTCATCCATATCCAGGATTCGGTGCGCTGCATCGAGCTGGCGCTTGCGAACCCGCCGGCTCGCGGCGCGCGCGTTGAGATCTTCAACCAGATGACCGAAACCCACCGGGTGCGCGACCTCGCAGAGATGATCGCGGGGATCAGCGGCGCCGAGATCGCCTGGCTGCCCAACCCGCGCAAGGAAGCTGCCGAGAACGAGCTGATCGTCCGGAACGAAAAATTCCGCGATCTCGGCCTCGAACCGATCACGCTGGAAGCGGGCCTGCTCGGCGAGATCGTCGATGTCGCGAAGAAATTCGCCTATCGCGTCGACCGCTCGCGCGTGCCGGCCGTCTCCGCCTGGACCAAGGACATCGCCGCGACGATCAATCACGATCCCGAAGGCAAGCGGCTGAAGTCGGTATCATGAGCGGCGACATGACGAGCGCCAGCGAAAAACCAGCCCCTTTCGCCTATATCACCCTCGTCACCAACGCCGACTACGCCATGGGCGCCACCGCCTTGGCGAATTCGCTGCGCCGCACCGACACCACCGCCGACATCGTCGTCCTCCACACCGGCGGCGTCGATGCCACCGCCCTCGTCCCGCTCAAAATCCTCGACTGCCGCCTGATCGAGGTCGAGCATTTGCCGCTGTCAGCTGCCTTTAACGAACGCCATGCCCGTGGCCAGCTCCATTCGGCGGCCCCCTTCACCAAGGGCCGCAAACCGGATTTTCATTCGCCGCTCGACAATTTCTGCAAGCTCAGGCTGTGGCAGCTTGTCGAATATGAGCGCTGCGTCTTCATCGATGCAGACGCCCTCGTACTGAAGAACGTCGACAGGCTCTTCCACTATCCGGAATTCTCCGCCGCCCCGAATGTCTATGAAAACCTCGCCGACTTTCGCCGCATGAATTCCGGCGTCTTCGTCGCCACGCCGTCGCTTGACACATTCCGGCACATGCTCGAAAGGCTCGACACGGCAGACGTTTTCTGGCGGCGCACCGATCAGACGTTTCTCGAGACTTTCTTTCCGGATTGGCACGGCCTGCCTGTTTATTTCAACATGCTGCAATATGTATGGTTCACCATGCCCGAGCTTTGGGACTGGAAGAGCATTTCGATCCTGCATTACCAATATGAAAAACCGTGGGAAAAGGATCATCCCAAGGCAGCGCGACTACAACCCTTGATCGATTTGTGGCACCGTTTCCACGATGACGGCGATGTGCCCGAGATCACGGCGCTGGATAATCCGGAAGGGGCAGCATGAAGGTACTGGTATCTGGCGGAACGGGTCTCGTCGGCCGGTATGTCGTCGAGGAGCTGCTGGCTGGCGGATATCAGGTGATCGTCGGAGGGCGCTGTGCGCCGCTGCCCCGCCTCTTCTCGCGCCCGGTCGATTTCGCAGCGCTTTCGCTCGATCCCGACAAGGATCAGATCGGTGTTTTCGACGATGCCTATTTCTTCGTCCACGCCGCCTTGAGCCATGTTCCGGGCAAATATCGCGGCGGCGAGGGCGACGATCCGAAGAATTTCCACAGGCTGAACCTCGACGGCACCGTCCGGCTTTTCGAAGCAGCCAAACGCGCCGGCACACGCCGCTGCGTCTTCCTGTCCAGCCGCGCCGCCTATGGCGAACATCCCGAGGGAACCGAGCTGGCGGAAACCATGCTGGCCAAGCCCGAAACGCTCTACGGCCAGGTCAAGCTCGATGCCGAACGCGCGCTCGCCCACCTCTCCACGCCGGGTTTTGCCGGCGTGAGCCTGAGGGCGACCGGGATCTACG
Source organism: Rhizobium sp. NZLR1 (assembly GCF_017357385.1). Lineage (NCBI taxonomy): Bacteria > Pseudomonadati > Pseudomonadota > Alphaproteobacteria > Hyphomicrobiales > Rhizobiaceae > Rhizobium > Rhizobium sp. NZLR1. Next base: position 3,747,202 of record NZ_CP071632.1, read on the forward strand.
GCGATCTCTCGCCGAACAAATGGGACGGGCTTACCGCCGATTATCTCGCCGGCCGGGCGGTTGTTTCGCGTGTAGGAACGGAAGTTCACGGCCGCGACCTCGGGCGTGCGGTACGGCTGATGCTGGAGACGGAAAGCACCCGCATCTCCGGCGAGGTCTTCAACGTCTCGGACATATCAGTCGACACGCGCGATATTCTTTCGCCTATCCGGCGCGAGACCGGCTGTCGGCACGTGCTGCCGCCCCCCGCCGACAGGGTGGCGCTCAATCGCATGAGCACGGCGAAAATCCGCGCGCTCGGCTGGTTGCCGGGCGGAGCAACGCTGTTTGAAGAAACGATGCAACGGCTCGCCGCGGCCCTACGGGCGGCCCCAGAACACAGGTCCACGCAAGTCTGACGTTGCAGGATGCGCCGAATTGCAATCGGGCTGTCGGGGATTGTTCATGCAGGTCGCAACTACGTCTGCCTCCATCATCTTGCGTGGCACGCCTTCTGCTGCAGCAATGTCTGCCGCCGGAAACGAGACCGATCAGGGTGTGCTGAAGCTGCAGCGCAGCACCCAGACGCTGCAGCAGATGCGGCAGACCTTGGCGAATTCCGGGGACGAAGCCAAGACAAAGGCACAACGCAAGCTCGACGAGGCAAAGCAACAGCTGGAGATGCTGCGCAGCTCCAATATGCCGCCCGAGGTGGTCGCCCGTCTGGCCGCCGAACTGGCGCGCAAGGTCGGCACCGCCGCTTCAGAATTCGCATCGGCCGCCGCGACCGGCAGCCCTGCAGCAGTCGCTCCGGTGGACGCAACCACGGATGCAACAGCCGCCGCGACGAGCGGGACTGAGGCTGCACTGACGGATGTCTCAGAAAAAACCGCGACCGGATCGCAGGAACCGGTCGACGCCGCCCAGGCCCGCGAGGCCTATGAGAGCACCGCCGAGGACGCGCCAAAATCCTCGGGCATCTCGTCCGATGACCGAGAAACGATGGAAGCGTTCAAGGCGGTCGTGCGCGAACTCAGGCAATTGCTCGAAAAGGCGATGCACGACCTGCGGCAGCAGGACTGGCAGGGCGGGGCCAACGCCGTGCCTGATATGGCAGGCTTATCCACCGGCACCGCGACAATACCGACAAGCATCGTCATCTGACCTCCGGCCGCATCCCGCCGACAGGGCGTGAAACGGGCGCAGCACTGTCGCATCTGGCATTTGCATCGGACATCCAGGCGTCTATGCTCGGTCAATCTCTCATACCGGTAGATCGAATGACCGCTCAACAACTGAAAGCACAGCTGCGCAACGAACGGCTGTCCGCACGCGACGCCATCCCGGGCGAGAAACGCGCCTCCAAGAGTCTCGCAATGGCTGAACATGCAGGCGAAGCGGTTGGTTTTGCGCTGGGCACAATTGTCTCCGGCTTCCTGCCGATCCGTTCGGAAGCTAATCTCAGGCCGCTGATGGCGCGCTTTGCCGTGCGCGGTGCGCGGCTCTGCGTGCCGGCGATCCTCGATCGACAGACCATCGTCTTTCGCGAGTTGGCGGAGGGTGCGCCGCTTGTCGATACCGGTTTCGGCACGGTCGGCCCTGGCGCGGATGCCGCCATTCTTAATCCGGAAATCATGCTCGTGCCGCTTTCGGCCTTCGATGCCCGCGGCCACCGCATCGGTTACGGCGCCGGCCACTACGACCGCGCCATCAGCCGGCTGAGACAAAAAGGCCTGCATCCGAAGCTGATCGGCATTGCATTCGACTGCCAGGAAGTGGCACATGTGCCCGCTGAGCCGCACGACATAAGCCTGGATGCCATCCTGACAGAAAGCGGCCTTCGCTTTTTTGCCTCTTGGATTGGATAGGGAATGCGGCTGCTTTTTTTGGGTGACATGGTCGGCAAGACGGGACGCACGGCAGTCTGGGAGCGCCTTCCCGGCCTGATCTCCGACCTCAAGCTCGATTTCGTCGTCGTCAACGGCGAGAATGCCGCCGGCGGCTTCGGCATCACCGAGGACATCTTTCTGGAGACGATCAATGCCGGCGCCGATGTGGTGACGACGGGCAATCACGTTTGGGACCAGAAGGAAGCCGTGGCCTTTGCCGGGAGGCACGATCAATTTCTGCGGCCGGCCAACTATCCGCAAGGCACGCCCGGCCGCGGCTCCGGCCTGTTCTATGCCAGGAATGGCGCGCGCGTGCTCGTCGCCAACGTCATGGGCCGGGTCTTCATGCATCCGGAACTCGACGACCCGTTCAAATCGGCGGAAGTGATCCTCGCTGCCTGCCCGCTCAAGGAGCAGGCCGATGCGATCATCTTCGATTTTCATGCAGAGGCGACCAGCGAGAAGCAATGCTTCGGCCATTTCGTCGACGGCCGCGCCAGTTTCGTCGTCGGCACCCACACGCATGTGCCGACCGCCGACACACAGATCCTGAACGGCGGAACCGCCTATATGTCGGATGCCGGCATGTGCGGCGACTACGACTCTTCTCTCGGCATGGATAAGGAAGAGCCGCTCAACCGCTTCATCTCCAAGATGCCGAAGGGCCGCATGGAAGCCGCGAACGGCCCGGCGACGATCTGCGGCGTCGGCGTGGAGATTTCCGATAGAACCGGCCTGGCCGAAAAGATCGCGCCGCTTCGGCTCGGGCCGCGGCTGGCCGAGACGGTGCCGGAGTTCTGGCGCTAGCAGGCTGCTGAAATTCGCTCTGCGTTGGCGCAGTTGCTTGCTGTGGGTCTGATTTTTTTACAGACTGGCTGTCGTGCGGTGGGATTTTGGCCGATTGAGGCGGGTTTTCTGGCCATATCGGCTTATTGATCTCCCTCAAGACACACTTCGCCCGTCGATCCGATCAATTTGGGAAGGCGGATGATGTTGTACGCGACAAGGGCGAAGGTGAAGGCGGCCTTCACCTTGTCCAGTCCGCGCAGCTTGAGCTGCGCCAGCCCGGCCGTCGTCTTGACCCAGCCGAAGACTTCCTCGATCCGCTTGCGGCAGCGCAGGCTGATCGCATAGCCGGCACTTTGCGCCACCTCTGGCGGCACCGCCGTCTTGCGCACCTTGCCCGTCTTGCTCACCGTCCCATTGATCGCCACATGCGGCACGATCTTGCGAGCCTTCAACTCCTCGACGAAGGCTTCCGCGTCGTAGCCCTTGTCGGCGCCCAGCGTCGCCCCTTCGCCAAGGCCCTCGCTCAGTGCGCTCGCCGCATCCCGCTCGCCCGTGCCGGTCGCATGCGTCACCGCGCCGTCGACCACAAGCCCGTTGCGGTTCTCCATCAGTGCGTGCCCCAGATAGGCTAAGCGGCTCTCCTGGCCATTGCCCTTGCGGTACAGACGCGCATCCGGGTCCGTCGTCGAGGCATGCGTCTTGTTCGAGCGCTTCTCCTTGCGAAAGTTGCGCTCGCCGTTGCGGCCATCCTCCGGCGGCTCATCCGAACCGTCCTTGGCCCGGAAGCTCTTCATCGAGGCAAACGCCTTCAGCATCGTGCCGTCGACCGAAAAATGCTCCGCACTCAACAGCCGCTTGACCGCAGGCTGCGAAAGCAACGCCGACAGGAAACCCTGGGCAACCTCCGTCGTCAGCAGCCGGTCCCGGTTCTTCGAAAACGACGAGGCATCCCAGACCGCATCGTCGATGCCAAGCCCGACGAACCAGCGGAACAGCAGGTCGAACTCCAGCCGTTCCATCAGTTGACGCTCCGAGCGGATCGAATAGAGCATCTGCAGCAGCACCGCCCGCAGCATCCGCTCCGGCGCAATCGACGGCCGACCGGTGTTGGCATACAGCGCTGCAAACGATCCATCCAACGCCACAAACGAGGTGTTCACAAGTTCGCGCATCGCCCGAAGCGGATGCCGGGCCGGAACCCGTGCCTCAAGGTCGACATACGAAAACAGCGACCCCGTCCGATCATCCCCGCCGCGCATCCAAATTCCCTCGAAATCACTTGCAAGATGGAATCATGTGTCCAGCCCAAAAGCCAGTGGGTTTTTCAGCAGACTGCTAGAGCAATTCCAGCAAAAGTGAGCAACAGTTTTGCGTCCGGAACTGTGTTAAAACAAATAGATAGAGCATTTCCGTGGTTTGGAGAAAAACGGAAATGCTCTAAGCCCGCCGCCCCCGCGCCGATACGCAGACCCACACGCAATCGTGAGCATCCTAGTCTGGACCGCTGCGACCTCATGCCGCATCCTTCCGCCGCCAATTCAAAGTGATAGAGCGCCGGAGGGGGTGGCATGAAGCCGCAATATCTTGTCCTTGCTATCGCATGCCTTGCGGCCTTCGCCGCGCCAGGTCTTGCCGGGGCACAGGGTGAGCGACCGCCCGTCAGCCACTGCCAGGCGATCGCGCAGAACGTCCCGCAGGCAACCTTCGCAAGCTTTTCCGGCGCCACGCCGCTAACGCCTGCCGTCTCCGAGGGCGAAGACGTCAAATTCACCTTCCTCGGTCATTCAACCTTCGAGATAGACACGCCCGGCGGCATCGTCATCGCGACAGATTATAACGGCTGGTACAAGCCGGGAACGATGCCCGATGTCGTGACCATGAACAAGGCGCACACGAGCCACTTTACCTTGACGCCCGATCCTGAGATCAAGCATGTGCTGCATGGCTGGAGCGACGTTCCGGGCGAGAAGGCCAACATCAATCTCGTCATTGGCGATGCCTATATCCGCAATGTCCCGACGGATATCCGTTTCAGCTATGGCCTTGGCGGCTCGCAGGAAAACGGCAACTCCATCTTCATTTTCGAAATCGCCGGCCTTTGCATCGGCCATCTCGGCCACCTGCACTATGAACTGACGGATGCCCATTACACCGAGATCGGCCGCCTCGACATCGTCATGGTCCCGGTCGATGGTGGCCTGACCATGGGCGCCGACAGCATGAGCCGCGTCATCAAGCGGCTACGCTCGTCGTTGATTCTGCCGATGCACCGGCGCGGCCCGCCGGTCGAAGCCTTCGTGTCAATGTTCGGCAAGGATTTCGACGTCGTCAATGCGCCCGATGACAGTATCACCATCTCCATGCGCACCCTGCCGAAAAGGCCGCTGATCTATGTACTGAAGGGTGTGCAGTAAAAAGGCCCGGCGATTTTCCCCGGGCCTAAAGCGACACTCTTCAAATCATCAAGCGAACTGCAGGTGGCGCTTGATGCCGACATCCGGCATCTTGTCGTCGTCAAGATTGGCCTTGGCGATCTCCCAGCCGAATTTCAGCTTGTTGCCTGTGGAAACCCAGATCTCGGCATCGTCGACATGGAGGGAAAGCATGGTGAGCTTGGGGTCTTTCTTGCCGCCATCATACCAGGCCGCGACAATCGAAGTCCAATATTCCTCGATCTTGGAAGGGTCAGGGCGCACGTCGATCACACCGGCAAGGCAGGCGTGATAGTCGTGATCCTTGCCGATAACACAGAAATGCGCGCGGCTTCCCGGTTTTATGGCGCGCACGATGTCGGCATCGGTCTTGGTATAGAACCAGATCGTGTTGGTGGTGGGATCGGCATGCGGCGCCATCGGCTGCATGTGCATGTCCAGCCCGGAAATCCCGAGCATGCCGGCATGAACATCGTTGACCTGATCCCAGAGCTGACGTGCTGGCTGTTCCTGCGCATCGCTGAGACTTGCCATGACCGTTCCTTTCCGTTGGATGGAGTTCCTGAAACGTCATCCCCCCGCCTTTGTTCCAAACTGCTTTTTCCTTGAACGGGTACCGTTTCGCTCTTATAAGGCGGCCCATTCCGAACAATATGACGTGGACAGGGGTGCCATGGCTGGCCATTCACAGTTTAAAAACATCATGCACCGCAAGGGCCGTCAGGATTCCGTGCGGTCAAAAATGTTCTCCAAGCTTGCGCGCGAAATCACCGTTGCCGCCAAGGCCGGCCTGCCCGACCCGACGATGAACGCCCGCCTTCGCCTGGCGATCCAGAACGCTAAGGCCCAGTCCATGCCGAAGGACAATATCGACCGCGCCATCAAGAAGGCAGCTGGCGCCGACGGCGAAAACTACGATGAAGTCCGTTATGAGGGTTATGGCCCCGGCGGCACGGCGATCATCGTCGAAGCTCTGACCGACAACCGCAACCGCACCGCCTCCAACGTCCGTTCGATCTTCACCAAGGCTGGCGGAGCGCTTGGCGAAACCGGTTCCGTTTCCTTCTCCTTCGACCATGTCGGCGAAATCACCTACAAGCTGTCCGTCGGCGATGCCGACAAGGTGATGGAAGCCGCGATCGAAGCCGGCGCCGACGATGTCGAGACCGACGAAGACGGCCACTACATCACCTGCGGATTCGAAGCTCTCGGAGAGGTGGCAAAAGCGCTGGAAGCGAGCCTGGGCGACGCCGAGACTGTCAAAGCCGTCTGGCGCGCCCAGAACAACGTGCCGGTGGACGAAGAAAAGGCCCAGTCGCTGATGAAGCTCATCGACAGCCTGGAAGACGATGACGACGTGCAGAACGTCTACTCAAACTTCGAGGTCTCGGAAGAAGTGCTGGCGAAACTCTCGGCCTGAATTTCCTCAGAACGATCATCAATGGAAAACCCGGCCGCGATGCCGGGTTTCTGCTGCCGATGGACGGTCAGCGCTCGCGATGTTCCGCCCTCGAGGCGCAGCTTGGCAAGCCTACGCGGCCGCCCGCATGAAATTTCCCAAGCCCGCAAACAGTTCCACCGACGTCAACCGCGCTTCGATGTCGTGGATCGGCATCGAGATGATCACCTCGTCGGCCTGCGTTTCCTTGAGAAACTCCGTCAGTTTCGCCTCCGCCGTCGTCGGCGATCCGACCACGGCGTAACGCAGCGTGTGTTCGACGTTCATCTTCTCCATCGGCGACCAGAAATTTTCCATATCGGCCAACGGGCGCGGGAACGGGCCGCGGACATTGCGGCGCAGGTTGACGAACTGCTGCTCGGCGGAGGTGAAATGGTAGCGCGCCTCTTCGTCGGTCGCAGCCACCGCGCCCATCACGCCGACCATCACATAAGGTTTGTCGAGCGTCGACGAGGGCTGGAAGCGGTCCCGGTAGATCGCGATCGCATCAAGCAGCATGTCGGGCGCAAAATGCGAAGCGAAGGCATAGGGAAGTCCGAGCATGGCAGCAAGCTGGGCACTGTAGAGGCTGGAGCCGAGCAGCCAGATCGGGATACGCGATGAATTGCCGGGAACCGCAAGGATCGTCTGGTTTTCGACTGGCGTATCGAGGAGTTGCTGCAATTCCACCACGTCGTTCGGGAAACTGTTCGCGCCGGCCTCGAGATTGCGCCGCAGCGCCTGTGCCGTGCGCATGTCCGTTCCCGGCGCGCGCCCGAGGCCGAGATCGATGCGGCCGGGGAAGAGCGCCTCGAGCGTGCCGAACTGCTCGGCAATCACGAGCGGCGAATGATTGGGCAGCATGATGCCGCCGGAGCCGATACGGATACGCGTTGTTGCGGCCCCGACATGGCCGATGACGACGGCAGTGGCGGCGCTGGCGATCCCCGGCATGCCGTGATGCTCGGCGAGCCAAAAGCGCTTGTAGCCGAATTGCTCGGCCTTCCCGGCCATCCGCGCCGAGCTCTCGAGAGACTGGCGGATGCTGCTGCCTTCGGCAACGGGGGAAAGGTCGAGTATGGAGAAGGGAACCATGGGAAACCTGCCGGGCGGTTGAACGATGCCGTCTATGTAGGTTGCCGCCCCAGCCATTCCAAACCATTCACCCAAACGAAAGGGCCGCGCGAGCGCGACCCAGTGTCAGCTCTCAGAAGCCACGGTTTACCGGTGACGGCGCAGCACATGCACTTCGGCGCTTGGGTGGTGGTTTCCGTGCGGCAGCGTGAAATTACCGAGCTGGCGATCCATTTCCAGGGCTTCCGTTGCCAGCCTGTGGATCGCCGCCGTCGTCTCCTCGACCATCGACGCGTTCTGCTGCGTCATCGCGTCGAGTTCGGCGACGGCACTGTTGATCTCGCGTAACGTATTGGCTTCCTCGCGGGTCGCACCCATGATCTCATTGATTTGTCCGTTGATCGCCTCGACATGGGCGCCGATGCCGGTCAACGCAACGCCAGCCTTTTCCACAAGCGCCACGCCGCTTTCGACTTCATGTGTCGATTTCTGCAGCAGGCTGGAGATTTCCTTTGCCGCACTCGATGAGCGCTGTGCCAGCTCGCGCACTTCCATGGCGACGACGGCGAAGCCCTTGCCCGATTCACCGGCACGCGCCGCCTCGACGCCGGCATTGAGCGCCAAGAGGTTGGTCTGGAAAGCGATGTCGTCGATGACCGAGATGATCGTGTTGATCTGACGCGAAGACGTCTGGATTGCCTCCATCGCTGCAATTGTCTCGCGCATGATCTGGCCGGAGCCGGTCGTCTCCTTCTTGGCGTCGCGGGCGATGCGCTCGGCCTGTTCGGCTCGCTCGATCTGCCGGCGGACGGACTGGGTGATGGCGCTGATCGCATTCGCCGTCTCGGTGATCGAGCCGGCCTGACGCTCGGTGCGCCCTGCAAGCTCGTCGGCGCCGGTGCGCATCTCCTCTGAGCCGGCACGCACCGCCATCGAGTTGCCGCCGATAGCCGTCATTGTTTCACTCAGCGTCGCCAGCGCCTCGTTGAAATTGACGCGCAGGCTTTCGAGCTCATTCGGGAAACGGGTATCGATCTGGTAGGCGAGATCGCCAGTCGCCAGATGATGCAGACCCTCATCGATCGCTTCGACGACGTGCTGCAGGCTCTTCGCCTCGGCTTCGCGCTCAGCCAGGTTCTGCTGGCGGTCGTGATCGGCCTTCAGGCGCGTTTCTTCGCTGGCGGCTTCGAGTTCGCGGCTTTCGATCAGCGACTGGCGGAAGCGAGCGAGCGCATTCGCCATCGTGCCGATCTCGTCCTTGCGGTTCTGGCTGCCGATCTCGCTGTCGAGCTTGCCGTCGGCAACATCACGGGTGACGCCGGCAAGCCGCGCAAGCGGCGAAAACAGGAAATTGGTGACGAGGCCGGTCGCGACCGCCATGACGACGAGCACGCCGATGCCGATCATCGTCAGCAGCGTGGCGATCTCGATCGAGCCGGCATTAAGCTCGCTCAAAAGCACGCTCTCGACAACGAGGAAGCGGTCGCCACGATAGTCGATACCGCCGACATAGGCGCGGGCCGCGCCGTCCGCCCGGCTGAAGTCGGCCACCGTCATCGCCGAATTGGCAAGCGCGTTCTTGATGAAGGTGAAAGGAGCCGCATCGAGCGTCGCAAGCTTGCCGCTCGCGTCGAGACCGACGGCGGAGCCATCGCTAGAGACGATCGCTGCCTGCGCCGTGCTGCCCTGGACGATGCCCTTGCCAAGGATACCGGTGACGATGTCGTCGCGCACCTTGAAGAGGATGATGCCCTTGGCCGCCCCGAGTTTGATGATCGGTACGGCATAGAAGATCGCCGATTTGCCGCTGGCGCCATCGACGCGAAGACCGGAAAAACCTGTCGGCGCGGCGTCATCGGTCGCCTTGGCAGTATTCTCGATCGCCTTGGCGAAGGCGATACCGGCGCCGGTGGTCTTCCACGCGTCCGACTTGAGGTTCTCGGCGAAATCGTCTTGCTTCTTGTAGGAATAGAGGACCGTGCCGTCGAGGTCGGCAATCAGCAGATCGCTGAAGGCGGTACCCTCGAGATCGCGGGCAACTTCGCCCTGCGTTTTCTCGTGGTTCGAATAATAAAAGCCGCTCGGTCCTTCCGGCTTCATCAGCTTCTCCCGCTGGTCGGCCGGGTTGGGATTGCCCGCAATGAAAACCTTCTTCAATTCGGCGCGGGCATCGCCCGAGGTCTTCTCGATCGTCTTCCAGCCGCTCTTCAGGCTGGTGATCGACATCTGCAACGCTTCGATGCGCGCGATGGAATTTGCCTGGTTTTCAAGCTGCGTCAGCTGGTCCTGCAGCATGTCGCCGCGAAAGATCAGCACGCTCTCCTTAGCCTTCAGCGCTTGCTCGTCGGAGATCCGGCTGCTGGCAAAATAGGCAAGCACGTCGATCACGGCGATCGATAGCACGGTCAGCAGAATGAATGTGGCAATGACCTTGAAGGACAGGGACTGAAATCTCTGAGCCATGTACGACGAACCCCTTCTGACACGCCTGCCGGCGTGGGCACGCAGCGCATGCCTGATCGACCGATCTTTAAACCGAACATCGGGGGGCTTATCTCCTTGCGACACGAGACCCCCTTCGTATTTGACACTAGAATTCAAGCATCTGTTTTAATTCGCGGTAAATGGAGCGGCTTAAATCCGAGAATGTTTTTGTTTTGTTCACATATCGATGGCAGTTATTTCGCAGTCGCTATAGGTTGAACCATGCAAAATACGATTCGCATCGTCGGCATCGATCCCGGGCTTCGCCGCACCGGCTGGGGAATCATCGACACGCTGGGCAATTCCCTGCGGTTTGTGGCCTCCGGAACCGTGACCTCCGATGGAGACATGGACCTCGCCTCTCGCCTCTGCCAGTTGCACGATGGCCTGGCGGAGGTCGTCCATAGCTACGCGCCGGATGAAGCCGCCGTCGAACAGACCTTCGTCAACAAGGATGCTGTGGCGACCCTGAAACTTGGCCAGGCCCGCGGCATCGCCATGCTGGTGCCGGCCCGCGCCGGACTGCAGGTCTCCGAATATGCTCCGAATGCCGTGAAGAAGGCGGTCATCGGCGTCGGCCATGGCGAAAAACGCCAGATCCATATGATGTTGAAAATCCTGATGCCGAAAGTTGAATTCAAGGGCGATGACGCCGCCGACGCCCTGGCGATCGCCATCTGCCATGCCCACAATCGCGGCAGCAACCGGATGCGGCAGGCACTGGCCGGCTAGTTTGTTCTTGACTTGTTCCGATGGTAAGGATAATTCTTACTTTGAAGGAGCAGCAAGATGCGCGTCACGTCCAAAGGCCAGGTCACCATCCCTCGCGATCTCAGGGAGCTTGCCGGCATCGAGGCCAACAGCGAGGTCATCTTCTCGATCGAGAACGGCAAGCTGGTTGTCTCGCCGAAAAATGGCAAACAGGAGATCGAGGATAGAGGTCGGCTCGACCGGTTCCTGCAGACGATCCGTCGTCTCGAAGGAACCGGTGATCAGGAGATCGATGCCGAAGACCTCATGTCGATGACCCGTGATCGCTGATGGCGACGCTTGTCGATACAAACATCCTCGTCGACCTGGCCGTGGTCAGTTCGGACTGGCATGGCTGGTCGCGTCGGAAATTGCTCGACGTCTTCAGAGATGGGCCGGTGCTCATAAATCCGATTATCTATTCCGAATTTTCCGTTCGCTACGACGATATGGATGAAGTTGAGCAACTGCTTCCGCAGGATGAATTCCGCCGCGAGAACCTGCCTTGGCCGGCTGTATTTGCCGCTGCTCAAGCTTTCCGGCTTTACCGTCGTGCCGGCGGAGGACGCGAACGGATATTGCCCGACTTCCTCATCGGCGCCCATGCGACGATCAGGGGTTACAAAATTTTGACCCGCGATCCCGGCGGATACCGGTCTTACTTTCCCTCCGTGGAACTTATCACACCCGAAACGCACCCTTGAAAGACCGCGACCCATGATCGGCAAGCTGAAAGGCACCATAGACGAGATCGGCGAAGACTATGTACTCGTCGATGTGCACGGCGTCTGCTACGTCGCCCATTGCTCCGCCCGCACCCTCTCCAAGCTTGGCTCGGCCGGCGAGGCCTGCATGCTGTTCATCGAGACCTATGTGCGCGAGGATCAATTGAAGCTCTTCGGCTTCATGACGGCGCTGGAGCGGGAATGGTTCAATTTGCTCCAGAGCGTCCAGGGCGTCGGCGCCAAGGTGGCGCTTGCCGTACTCTCGACCCTGACGCCGGGCGAACTCGCCAATGCAATAGCTCTGCAGGACCGCACCGCCGTCTCCCGCGCGCCGGGGGTCGGCCCGAAAGTGGCGATGCGCCTCGTCACCGAACTCAAGAACCGGGCGCCGGCCTTTGCCGGGGAAGGGATCAATATTGCCCTCAAGCAGGAACTCGGCGAAGGTGTCGCGGCCGCACCGGTTACCGATGCGGTTTCCGCACTGACGAACCTCGGCTATTCCCGCGACCAGGCGGCAAATGCCATTGCCGCGGCGATAAAGGCGGCGGGCGACGGCGCCGACAGCGCAAAGTTGATTAGGTTGGGATTGAAAGAATTGGCGCGATAAAGTAGGATAAGCTGTCACTTTTCTGCCGGTTTGCAAGCATTCCAACTGCCGCACAAAAATAGGATTTCCGAACGATGTGGGGAGAATTTACGCTTTCGCCCAAAGGTCAGATCACGCTCCCCAAAGACTTGCGGGATGCTCTCGGCCTTCGACCTGGCGATCAACTGGTTTTCTCCGTCATCGACGGAGAAGTCGTGATGACACCGAAATCGATCAACTTCAACGACCTTGCAGGCCTTCTCGGAGCGCCTCCGAATGGTCGTGCCTCGCTGGAGGAGATCGACGTGGCCGTCACCGATGCTGCGGGCAGCGACGTGGTCGATGAAGCCAGACGATCGAAATCGGATATCGCAGCATGATCGCCTATGGCGTAGATACCAACGTCCTGCTGAGACTCATCGTCGACGATGATCCGGAGCAAAGGGCGGCTGCACTGAAATTCGGCGAGGGTATCGGCAGGGATTATCGTGGATTTCTCTCCCTGCTGAACCTTTTGGAACTGGATTGGGCATTGCGCGCGCGGTTCGGCTTCAAGAAAAAGGACGTCGTCGATGCAATCGGCAAATTGACACGCGTCAGAGGTTTGGACATCGAAAACCAAACCCTCGTTATCATGGCGCTAAGAGCCGTGGAAACGCGCAATGCCGATTTTGCCGATGCCTTGATTGGTTATCGCGCCGCGGCTGAGGGATGCCAGGCGACTAAGACATTTGACCGGCACGCATTCGAGACCGTGCCAGGCATGGAGCTTCTTTCATGAGCGAACCCGCCCGCCTGATATCGCCGGAAAAGCGGGGCGAAGATCTCGATATCACCCTGCGCCCGCAATCGCTGGACGAATTCACCGGCCAGGCCGAAGCGCGCGCCAATCTGAAAGTTTTCATCGAGGCGGCGAAGAACCGCGGCGAGGCGCTGGACCATGTGCTCTTCGTCGGCCCGCCCGGCCTCGGCAAGACGACGCTCGCGCAGATCATGGCGAAGGAGCTCGGCGTCAATTTCCGCTCGACATCCGGTCCAGTGATCGCCAAGGCCGGCGATCTCGCGGCCCTGCTTACCAATCTCGAGGAGCGCGACGTGCTCTTCATCGACGAGATCCATCGCCTCAATCCCGCCGTCGAGGAAATCCTCTATCCGGCCATGGAAGACTTCCAGCTCGACCTTATCATCGGCGAAGGCCCTGCCGCTCGTTCGGTGAAAATCGATCTCTCGAAATTCACCCTGGTGGCGGCCACCACCCGCCTCGGCCTGTTGACGACGCCGTTGCGCGACCGCTTTGGCATTCCGGTGCGCCTGAGCTTCTACACCGTCGAGGAGCTGGAACTGATCGTGCGCCGCGGCGCGCGGCTGATGAACCTGCCGATTACCGAGGAAGGCGCCCGCGAAATTGCAAGACGCGCCCGCGGCACGCCGCGCATCGCCGGCCGGCTGCTGCGGCGTGTGCGCGACTTCGCCGAGGTGGCAAGGGCCGAATCCGTCACCCGCGAGATTGCCGACGAGGCGTTGACCCGCCTGCTGGTCGACAATGTCGGCTTCGACCAGCTCGACAAACGCTATCTCAACATGATCGCCGTCAATTTCGGCGGCGGCCCGGTCGGCATCGAGACCATCGCCGCCGGGCTTTCCGAGCCGCGCGACGCGATCGAAGACATCATCGAGCCCTACATGATCCAGCAGGGTTTCATTCAGCGCACGCCGCGCGGCCGTGTTCTGACCGCAATCGCGTGGAAACATCTGGGAATGCAACCGCCCAAGGATATGGAGGCTGCGCAGTTCCGGCTGTTCCAGGAGGACAACTGAGTGATCACCCGCCGCGGATTCTTCAAGGTTCTTGGCGGCGGTGTCGCAGGCGTCATGTCCCTCGGCGGTTACGCCTTTGCCTATGAACCGTTGGCAAGGCTCGCCATCACCCGCTACCGGCTGACCCCGCCCGGATGGACGCCAGGGCTCAAGCTCCGCATCGTCGCGCTCGCCGATCTTCATGCCTGCGAACCGTGGATGTCGGCAAGCCGCATCACCGCGATCTGCCACAGAGCCAATGAACTCGAAGGCGATGTCACCGTTCTCCTCGGCGATTATGCTGCCGGCATGAACATGGTGACGCAATATGTGCATTCGAGCCAATGGTCGAAGGCGCTCGCCACCTTGCGGGCCCCTCTCGGCGTCCATGCGATCATGGGCAACCACGATTGGTGGGAAGACAGGTCGGCCCAGAAAAACGGCGGCATGGAAACGTTCGGGCACCGGGCGCTTGCCGACGTCGGAATCCCGGTCTACGGCAACCGCGCCGTTCGGGTCGAAAAGGATGGCCGCGGCTTCTGGCTGGCAGGCCTCGAAGATCAGCTGGCGCTGCTGCCCGGCAAAAAGTGGGGCCGCACCCATATGCTCGGCCTCGACGATCTCGATGGAACGATGGCTCAGGTGACCGACGATGCACCCGTCATCCCGCTCGCCCATGAGCCCGATATCTTTCCGCGGGTGCCCGAGCGCGTCTCGCTGACGCTATCGGGCCACACACATGGCGGACAGATCCGTTTCCTCGGCCGTTCGCCGATCGTCCCCTCGCGTTACGGCAATCGTTACGCATATGGCCATATGGTCGAGGAGGGTCGTAATATCATCGTGTCCGGCGGCCTCGGCTGCTCCATCGCACCGGTGCGCTTCGGCGTCCCGCCGGAAATTGTCGTGATCGATCTCGGATAGAATAGCATGACCAAGCGCACTCTCATCCGCCTGAATGCGGGCGCCGAGCGATTCAATTATCGCATCGCCGGTCTCGGCTTCCGCGATGGCCACGTGCTCGTCCATCGCGCCGTGCATGAACCCTTCTGGACCTTTCCGGGCGGCAGGGCGGAAATCGGCGAGACCTCGGAAGAAACGCTGAAACGCGAGATGGTGGAGGAGCTGGGCGTCGAAGTCTCAATTTCCCGCCTGCTCTGGATCGTCGAGAACTTCTTCCGCTACGAACACCGCAACTGGCATGAACTCGGCTTCTATTACCTGATGGACATCCCGCCGGAATTCCCGTTTCAGCCACACCAAATCATTCATCGCGTCGAAGACGGCGACAATCATCTCGAATTCAAATGGGTGGCGGCAACGCGCACGGCCCTGACCGCGCTCGACATTCCGCCCTATTTCATCGCCAATGAAATCGAGAACCTGCCCCTAGCACCCCGTCATCTCGTCTGGCGCGACGGCAACCTCGATGACTGAGACTGAGGCAACCGTTCCAGAGCGTGATGCAGAAAAGTGTGAGCGGTTTTCTTATCACATCACGCTCTAACTCTTTAATGCAGAACAGGATCATTTTAGGCCGACCGGGCCTATAACCATCCTGTTCTAGAAGCACTTGAAGAGGAAAGCTGCCGATGCCGACCTTCGATCCCGTCAGGGCATTCCGCAAACTTGGCTATAACAACGCCCTTGCCAACCACCGTCTGCTTCAGACCTGCGCGGCACTGAAGCCCGGCGAATTCGAAGCGCCGCGCACAAGCTTCTTCCCCTCGATCAAGGAAACCTTGAACCACAATATCACGGTCGACTGGTTCTATGTCGACGGACTGGAAGGCGGCACGCTCGGCTACCAGGCCTTCGAGGTCGATGAACCCTTCGATGACGTTTCATCGTTGACCGAAGCGCAGGCCAAGGTTGATCAGCGCCTCACCGCACTTTGCGAGGCTCTGACGCCGGAGAGGCTCACCTCGACCATCAGCCTCCATCGCGGCGCCCGCATCCAGGAAGAGCGGATGGAAGACGTGCTCGCTCACCTCTTCCAGCACCAGACGCATCATCGCGGCCAGGTGCATGCGATGCTCTCCGGCACCAGCGTTGCTCCGCCACAGCTCGACGAATTCATCGTCGCCGACGATGCGCGGTTTCGCGGCGAGGAACTCGCCGAACTTGGCTGGAGCGAAGCGAAGCTGATGCGTTAATCCTGCAGGCGTCTTTTCAGACCGTCGATGATCGTCTTGGTAAGAAGGTCGTAATTCTCGTCGAAATGGTGGTCGCCGGGCAGTTCGATGACCTCGGCGCCGCTATCCTTCAATGCCGGACAGGCGACATCGTCATCGTCGTCCTTGCCGTAGATGCATTGCACGAGCTTTGGATCGACGTTCTTCAGATCGCTGACGGGATCGCCTCCGGCACCATCCGTTTTCTGGCCAAGCCAGCCGAGAACGGAGATGACGTAGTCGACCTGGTGCGAGAGCGACAGCAGCGATAATTGCGCCACCGCCGATTTTTCAGCTGGCTTGAGAAGCTGGTAGGTCGCCGGCACGACATCGGCGCCGAAGGAATATCCGACGAGCAGCACATGCTTCACCTTCCACTGCTTGCGGTAGAAATCGATGATCTTCGAAAGATCGGCGGCGGTCTCATCCGGCTTGCGTTCCGACCAGAAATAGTGAAGCGAATCGACGCCGACGACCGGAATGCCTTCCTTCTGCAGCGTGCCGCCGACCTCCTTGTCGATGTCGCGCCAGCCGCCGTCGCCCGAATAGATCACCGCCATCGTATCGAGGGCGGGGGTCGCCTCAAGGACCGCAAGCGGCAGGCCGAGCGGATTACCGAAGGCGCCGGAAGCGGTGACGAGATCGTCGAGCGTATCGGCAAACACCGTCTGCGCATCGTCGGTGGAATCGCGGATCTCGATCGCGGCATGGACCCTCTTCAGCGCTTCGGCATGCGCCTTGCCATCCTTGGCGGCATTGGGCGTGAAGACGGTGACGATCGGATCCGGCAGGGCACCGTCGCTGAGGCCATACATGATACGCTGGCCGACGACCTTCTTGGAAGCCGGCGTGCAAAGCTCTTTGGCAAGCGGAATGCCGGCGACCGGATCGACGGCAAGTGTCTGGCCGATCGTCGCATCCGGTGTCTGCGCGGCAATCGCCAGCGCTAAGGCCCCGCCCTCGCCGATGCCGGCGACGATCGGCAGGTGGTAGGCATTGTTGCCGGTCGCGCGCTGGACCTGCTGGCTCAGAGATTCGATGTCCGAAACCATGTAGACGCAGCCATCGTTGAGGCTGACGTCATATTGGCTGAGCGCCTGGATATAGGAGGGAAAGTCGACGCCGATGACGACGGCGCCTTCGGCGACCAGCCTGTCGGCCTCCGCCTTCTCATAGTCGCCCCAACCGGCGGCATCCGAGATCAGCATCACCGTGCCCTTTACCTCCCCTTCCGGAAGGAAGATGTGCGGTGACGGGATGAGCCCGGTTTCAAAGCTCTGCGTGGTCTCCTCGGCGGCGTCAGCTGGTGCGGCCGCGAGCATGCAGGCGCATGCTGCGGCAAGAAGGAATGTCCTGATCATTTTCTCACTACCCCTTTCAATCCGCCCCCGATCAGAAATGTCGCGTCCATCAACGCGATCATCGGATTGCCCCCTCCAGAGACCGCAAGATAGCGCGGTTGCCAGTGCGGATGAAACTTTGATTTGAATGCCCGAAGGCCTTTGAAGTTGTAGAAGCGCTCGCCATGTTCGAAGACGGTGCTGCCGATGCGGTCCCAGACAGGCGCCGCCTCGCGTTTCGACATGCCCGAAAGGGGCGCCATGCCAAGATTGAAGTGGGTGAAACCCTCGCCGCGCAGATATTCCATGATCTGCACGAAGAGAAAGTCCATCGAGCCCTTCGGCGCATCCGGCGAGAAGCGCATGAGATCGATCGTGCCTTCCTGCCTGGATTCGGTCACGAGGATATTGGCGAAAGCGACGATCATGCCGTCCTTTTTCAGGATGCCGACCGGTTGGGAGGAGACGTAGTCAGGATCGAAGGCGCCGAGCGAAAAGCCCTTTTCCTTGGCGTTGTGATGCTCGAGCCAGGCCGTGGAAACGGCGGAGAGGTCATCGATGACCGAGGGCACATCCTCAGGGACGACGACGGCAAATTCCAGCCCGTCGCGCTGGGCACGACTTGCTGTCTGGCGAAGGTTCGCCCATTTGCCGCCCTTCATCTCGAAGGCCCTCAGATCGGTCACTGCCAGTTCGCCGAGCTTGAAGGCGCGAAGGCCGGCATCGGCGCAAGGAGAAAGCAGCGACGGCGAAATCTGATAGAACACGGCCCGGCAGCCGGCGGCGCGCGCCGCTTCGACGAAACGCCAGACGAGCTCCTGCACGGCGCGATGTTCGCCGACCGGGTCGAACAGCGCGATCCAGGACCGGCCCTGCCGACCATACATGATGAAGGCGTCACCCTTTTCCGAGAACATGATGCTCTTGTCGCCCATGCGCACCAGATTGGCGTCGGCATTGCCCTGCTTGGCGACAATCTCGACGGCACGCTCTAGCGCCTCCTCCGTCGCCGGTTCCGGCCGGAAGGTCGCCGGCCGAAGCAGGCTGAAGACGGCGATCGCCGACGAGATGATGGTGATACCGAGAACAGCGCGCAGTCCGCGCGGCGCTTCGGCAGTGAATTCGAACTGCCACCAGAGCTGGTTGCTGTATTCGACATCGCGATAGACGAAGAGCAGAATGACGACGGCGCCGACGACAATGACGGCAATCGCCATCAGCCAGGACGCCGTCAGCGCCTGGTTGAGCAGCGAGGCATGGCGGGTAAAAAGCCGCCGGCTGACGAAGAGCCCGAAGATGAGGAAGGCGAGAAACGCGGCTTCGACCAGCGCGATCGCCTTCAGCAGCGACAAGGTCAGTGCGGCAAGGGCGGAGAACACCGCGACCCACCAGGCGCCGTCGAGCCGCTGGCCGAGGCCGCGCGCCGCAACGACGAGCGCAAGCCCCAGCAGGCTGGAAAGGAAATGCGCCCCTTCCACCATCGGCAGCGGCAGATAGTTGGAGAGGAATTCGAGGTTCTGGTCCGGTGTCGGCGTGACGCTCGAAAAGATCAGCATGACGCCGAGCAGCAGGGCGAGAGCCGACAGCAGCTGCGGCATCAGCCTTCCGCCGATGCGCCGCACGCTGGAAGCGGCCGGATGATCGACGAAACGGCGTAGCTCCGTCGCCGACACCGCGAGCACGGCGATCAGCAGCGGCAGCACATGGTACACCAGCCGGTAAAGTACCAGCGATCCGAGCACGGCATCGATGTTCACGGCGCTGCCGAGTGACGCGATAATCACGGTCTCGAACACGCCGAGCCCGGCCGGAACGTGGCTGAGCACCCCGAGACCGACCGCGATCGCATAGACGGCAAGGAAGACCGGCCAGCCGATTGCCGTCTGCGGCAGCAGCACGTAGAGCACCGACGCCGAAGCGGCGATATCGAAGGCGGTGACGAGGAACTGCCGCGACCAGGTGCGCGAATCCGGCAGGCGGATTGCCACGGGACCGAGGTCGAGCACGCGCCCGTCACGGCCGATGATCATCACTGCGCCCAGAATGGCGACGATCGAACCGGCGGCCAACCGCAACAGGAAGGGGCTGACGCCGATGAGCGGACCGATCTCATCGGCGATGATGATGAGGGCGATCGCCCCGACCCCCGCAAGCCCGAGACCGAAGGAGAGTGTGACGAAGGCGATGATGCGGCCGATATCTTCGGGCGAAAGCCCCAGGCGCGTATAGGCGCGATAGCGGATCGCGCCGCCGGAAAGCGCGCCGAAGCCCGCGGTATTGCCGACGGCATAGGCACTGAACGCCGTCAGCGCCACATGCGGGAAAGGCAGCTTTTTGCCGATATATTCTATCGCGTTGAGATCGTAGAAGATCAGCGAGAGGAAGCTTAGGGCCGTGAAGAACAACGCAAGCAGGATAGCGCTCGGTCTGGTCGCCGCCAGCGCATCGACAACGTCGTCATAGCGCACCTCGTTGGTGAGCTGCATGATCGCATAACCGACGAGGCAGAAGACCACGAGTGTCGCCGCTGCCGTCAGCGGCGTTCTGTAACGCCTGAACAATCCGCGAAAAGAAAATCCGTCCGCGTCTTCCATCTCTTTCAAATTGTCGTGACCCGACATCTCTTATCCTGCTGCAATTGCCAGCTCGGCGGGAATCATTTTTGAAAGACGTAACATGACAGCCATATAAGCTCCATGAAGCCGTGCCGCCGCTACCCCAGCCCCGCCGCCTTGGCCTCCATCACCCTCAATTGGGGCGAATTTGCGCAGGCGAGCGTGACGGCACATTGCATTTTCGTAAGCTTCGGGCGAGCTTGACCCTTGCCGGAGATTTGAGATGCGGGAGAACAGTTCGATATGCATGATGGCCCGGCGCTGATGATGATCGTCCTCGGCCGTCTGTTGCTGGGCGGCATCTATGTCGCTGGCGGCATTCATCATTTTTTCGTCATCGTGCCGCTGACCGACGCGATCGAGGCCCGCGGCGTCCCTCTTGCGAAATCGGTGCTGCTCTCGGGCAGCATGTTCCAGATCGTTGCCGGCCTCCTGCTGATGCTGGGCCTCTTCGTCACGGCGGCGGCATTCGGTCTCATCCTCTTCACTCTTGCCGCCACGATCATGCTGCTGAATTTCTGGGATATGCAGGGAACGGCCCGCGATAGCGCGATCAACACCTGGAAAACCAACATGGCGATCATCGGCGGCCTGTTGATTACAGCCGCCGGTGCAATGTGAGGCGGCTATGCCGCCGGCTCGCCATTCGCCCGCGCATGGGCGGCGTAGCGGGCGACGGCAGCATCGACCTCCGCATCGCGATCACCCGCCACCTGCACCGTCGGCACGGCGAATTCGATGCCGTTCTCCTTGAAGGCATTGCGGATCATCGCCAGCGCATTGCGGCGGATGACGAATTGCTCGCCGGGTTTCGTCATCATCGACAGCCGGATTTCGATCGCGAATTCGCCGAACTGCTCGACACCCTTCATCTTCAGCGTCTCGATGATATGAGGGCCGAATTCCGGATTTTCGAGCAGCGTCTGGCCGATCTGCTTGATCACCTTCTTCGCCTTGACCAGATCGGTGTCGTATTTGACGTTGAGGCTGATCTTGTCGATCGTCCAGTCGCGGTTGAGGTTCTTCACCGCGCCGAGTTCGCCGAATGGCACCGTCGTCAGCGGCCCGCGATGATGTCTGAGCTTCACCGAGCGCAGGCTGAAAGCCTCGACCACGCCCTTGTGGCTGCCGCTTTCGATATATTCGCCGATACGGAAGGCATCGTCCCAGAGATAGAACATGCCGCTGATGACGTCCTTGACGATCGTCTGCGCACCGAAGCCGACCGCGACGCCGACGACGCCCGCGCCGGCTATCAACGGCCCGATCTCGATGCCGAGGCCGGAGAGCACCATCAAAGCGGCGATGACGGCGATGACGACGGCAAGGATATTGCGGAAGATCGGCAGCAGCGTCAGGATCCGTGCGCGTTTGGCCTTCTCTTCGTCCGTTGCTCCGCCATCCACGGATGAATCGAGCAGCTTGCCGTCGATATAGGCCTTTATGACATGCCAGAGAAGATCGGCGGCAAGCAGGATGACGATGCCGCCGATGACGCCGCGCGCGATCTTGTCGACCATGGTGTCGCCGGCGGCCATCGTATCGGCGCCGACGCCGAGCATGCGCCCGAGCCAGATGGCGGCAATGGCAATGATCAGCGCCCGCACACCGCGGTCGAGCAACACGGCCGCAATGCGGCGCGTGGCCAGGAAGCTTGCTTCGGTCTGCTGCAGCGATTTTACCGCAATCGTCGAGACGGCAAGCACGCGCGGCAGCAGCAGCACATAGATGCCGAGCCAGAGCAGCCAATTGAAGCCTGCGACCCAGAGGCTCCAGAGCAACAGGAAATAAACGATGAGCGCCCAGGAGGTCCCGTGACCGCGCTTCTCATCCTTGTGCGGCCGCGACCAGACCGCTTCGATCGCAATCAACAGCAGGCCGATGCCGAGGATATAACCGACGAGGAGCCGCACACTCGCGGAATAGCCAAGCGGCTCCATCGACTGGATCACCGCCCAGCCAAGCATGAAATAGATGACGAAGGTCGCGCAACGGCGGTACCAGAAGAGCGCAACGGCACGCCCCGGCATCGTCGGGGCGGTGATGCCCTGTCGTTCTTCTTCGGCCCGCGCCAGCCCGATGAGATCGACCAGCACGCCGCCGAGGCAGATCGTGAAGCGTTGCACGATGAGCGCGACGACGCAGACGATCGCGATGCTCTGGCTAAGCGGTGGCCAGCCGAGGCTGAGAAGCGCAAGCACCGTTGCCGCCGCGAAGATCAACGCCGGGATGACGCGCGGCGCCAAATGCATGCCGGCCATCTCAGCCAGGCGACGCCGGCGACGGCGGAAGGCATAACGGGCAATGCTCTCGACAATAGCGCCGAGCAGGAAGATCGCCAGGAACTGCGCCACCATGCGCGACCAGCCGTTCGCGGCGATCTCACCGAAGAACAGCGAGGATGCATTGCCGATCTGAAAGGGTAGCGTCATCGCTGCATCGGAGACCATCGAGACGTGCCGGCGGGCATGCTGCAATAGGCCTGACAGCACCGACATCTGATCCGCAGCCGCGGAACCGCCCGCAGGTGCTGTCGCCATCTGGTTCGACATCCACTGCTTGACTTCAGGTTTCTGCATGAGCTCCATCATCTCACGCACTTCGGCCGGCGGACCTGCTGCGGCAGGAACCGAAGATGGGCTCTGCGCCGCTCCTGGGGAAACTGCCGCAGCAAGCGTCGACAGCGCCATTGTCCAGAATAGGGCGACCCTGAATATCCCTGCCATGTCACGCTTCATTGCCGCCCTCCGATGGAGCGCCGGCCGCCGACACAAGGCGAGGCGGACGTCTCCCGATAGCAATGGAATAGCCGCGACCGATGCCGGCAGCAAGGAGGGCGAAAGCGAAGACCGTGAGGAAAGGCCGGCAGTTTTATGGCCGCCGCCCTCGCCACACCAGGTCACAATGCGAAACGGGCGCGCACGACGCCTGACTTCACGATTTGGCGGCCGGCTTTTCCACGTGGCCACCAAAGCCCGCCCGCATCGCCGACAGCACCTTGTTGGCGAATTCGTCGTTGTCGCGCGAGGAGAAGCGGCCGTAGAGCGCAGCACTCAGCACCGGTGTCGGCACGCTTTCGTCGATTGCCGCCATGATCGTCCAGCGGCCCTCGCCGCTGTCGGAGACGCGGCCGGCATATTTCGACAGCGAGGGGTCGGCATGCAGCGCATCGGCTGTCAGATCGAGCAGCCAGGAGGTGATGACGCTGCCGCGGCGCCAGACTTCGGCGACATCCTGCAGGTTGAAGTCGTATTGGAAATGTTCGGGATGGGCAAGCGGCGCGGTTTCCGCGTCGGCCACATGCGAGGCAGCGCCGATATTGGCGTGTTGCAGGATATTGAGACCCTCGGCATAGGCGGCCATCAGGCCATATTCGATGCCGTTATGCACCATCTTGACGAAATGACCGGCTCCATGCGGGCCGCAATGCAGGTAGCCCTGTTCCGCGGTGCTGGCCGCAGCCGCTTCGGCGGTGCGGTTCGGCGAGGCTTCCGTCGTGCCGGCGCCGGGCGCCAGCGTCGCGAAGATTGGGGATAGATGCTGGACGGTGCCCTTTTCGCCACCGATCATCAGGCAATAACCGCGCTCCAGGCCGAAGACGCCACCGCTGGTGCCGACATCGACATAGTGGATGCCCTTGGTGATAAGTTCGGCGCCGCGGCGGATATCGTCGTGGTAATACGAGTTGCCGCCGTCGATGACGATGTCGCCGTTCTGCAGCAGCGGCATCAGGCTCGCCAGCACCTTGTCGACGATCGCCGCCGGCAGCATCAGCCAGATTGCCCTGGGATGGGTGAGCTTCGAGACGAACTCTTCGAGCGAAGCGCTGCCGGTCGCACCGAGGCCCGCGAGTTCGGCAACGCTTTCCGGCCTGGCGTCGTAGACGACGCATTCGTGACCGCCCCGCATCAACCGCTGGACCATGTAGTTGCCCATGCGGCCCAAACCAACCATGCCAAGCTGCATAATAAAATCTCCTGGAAATCGAGATGAAGTATCGAATCCGGAAATTAGCACCCGCAGTGTGACAGGCAAGCGAAGTCTGGCCCCTATGGGCGAGTGCGACGATTGCGCCGCCGATCTCCTTGAGGTTCGTCAGACATCCGGCGCGCTGGCCGGCTCTCCCTTCATTTCGCTGAGGAACATGCCCTCGCGCAGATTGATGCCATATTCGATAAAAGCCTTCATGCAGCAGAGCATCTGAGTCCAGCCCTCGCAGTTTAGATAGCTGCCGCGCCGGCCGGCATCGTCCTCGCGCCAGCCGGTCTCGGCGATGGTCACCAAGGTGCCGCCATCCTCCAGCGGCTTGAAATTCATCTCCACCGACGTCTTATAGGTCGTCTTGTCGTCGTCGGTGCCGCCATCCCAGCGGAGCACGATGCGGCTTTCCGGCACGAGTTCGACCACCTCCACTTGGGCGTCCTTCCACCAGGTCACCGTCGTGCCCTTGACGAGCGGTGCGCTCGCCCCGCCGATCGTGGTGAAATAGCTGCTGAGCTTCTTTGGGTTAACGACGGCGTCAAATACCTCTGCGACGGGACGGCCGATGCGGCCGGAAACACGGATTCCGAGAGACATGGCACTTCTCCTCTTCTCCATTATGCTCGTATTCCATTGTACTCGGATCCATTATGTTATAAAACCATAACATGTCAAGCGAATCGACCGACGACCCCGTTTTCAAGGCGCTGGCGCATCATCGCCGCCGCGAAATCCTCGACCTGCTCAAGGATGCCCCCCGCACCACAGGGACGCTCTGCGAGATGTTTCCGCAAATGGACCGCTGCACGGTGATGCAGCATCTGAAAGTGCTGGAGGAAGCCGATCTGGTCATCGCCCGGAAGGAAGGCCGCGAACGCTGGAACCACCTGAACAGCCTGCCGATCAAGCACATCCATGACCGCTGGATCAGCGCTTACGCCGGCCACGCTCTATCGATCCTCGACCGGTTGAGGAGCGATCTCGAAGGCCAGACGGAATAATGATCCGGCGAACAGCTTGCTTCCCGGCCCCTTGTCAGAGCATCGGCTGAGCCTGCAGCTTTCCTGCATGCTCATGCATAAATCATGCGTTGTCCGCAAACGTCAGTCTTTATAGCCTCCGCCGCCGAAGGAGAGGATGCAATGACGATACTGGTGACGGGAAGCGCCGGCCATCTCGGCGAGGCGCTGATGCGCAGCCTGCGAGCGCAAGACCGGACGGCGCGCGGAATCGATATCAAACCCTCAGCGTCCACCGACGTGGTCGGCTCGATCGCTGATCGCGCTTTCATCCGGCAGGCGATGTCGGACATCCGCCACGTCGTCCATGCCGCCACACTGCACAAGCCGCATGTGGCGACCCACGGCAATCGCGATTTCCTCGACACCAATGTCGGCGGCACGCTGAACCTGCTCGAAGAGGCGGTCGCCGCGGGCGTTGCAAGCTTCGTCTTCACCAGCACCACCAGCGCCTTCGGTGCGGCATTGACGCCGGCCGCCGGCGAACCGGCGGCATGGGTGACCGAGGACATGCTTTCAGTCGCGAAAAACATCTACGGCGTGACGAAACTCGCCGCCGAAGGTCTGTGCGAATTCTTCGCCCGCAACTCCGGCCTGCCGGTCGTCATTCTCAGGACATCGCGCTTCTTTCCCGAAATCGACGACGATCCTCACATTCGCGGCGGCTATTCGGCAGAGAATGCCCATGCCAACGAGCTTCTTCACCGCCGCGTCGATATCGCCGATGTGGTCCGCGCCCATCTGCTGGCGCTCGACAAGGCGCCGGCAATCGGCTTCGGCCGCTACATCGTCTCCGCCACGACGCCGTTTTCGGCGACCGATCTCGTCGCGATCCGGCACGACGCGTCTCTTGTCGTCGAACGACTGTTTCCGGGTGCAGGCGCTCTCTATGCATCACGCGGGTGGACGATGTCCCCGACGCTCGACCGTGTCTATGTCAACGCTCGCGCAAGGCGGGAACTGGGCTGGCAGCCCCGATATGATTTCCAACTCGTACTCGATTGCCTGCGCGACAACAGGGAATGGCGCAGCCCCTTGGCGCTGGACGTCGGCTCGAAATTCTACCACGACGAGGTCTTTGCCGAAGGGCCTTATCCGGCCGGGTAAGCAGCAAACTGGAATGCGGACACGCGGATGCCCGACATTCTCTCGGCATGGCCTTTTCGCTGCAAAGCGTCATCCAGATATCATGATCCCGTCATAGACCGTCTGCGGTGTCCGGCCTGCCGGCGGAAGCCGTTTCGAGAGCGCTTTTGACCGAGAGGGTATTTTCATGAAAAACGTCAGACCATATGCATCGCGGCTGTTCGCCGCGGTTCTTGCCGCATCCGCCGCCGTTCCGGCCGTCGCAATGGCCGAGAATTCCGCCACCGCCGGCGGCCTCACCTTCATCAACAAAGGCCTGGTCAGCATCGGCCGCATCCCGGCCAACCAACGCGACAAATTCGGTGAGACCTTCGGTTCCGGCTCTGGCATGGCGATCGATCCAACCGCCTGGAGCCGCGACGGCGCCAGCTACAAGGGCATGCTCTACCTGCTGCCCGACCGGGGTTACAATGTCACCGGCACAGTCGACTACCGCCCGCGCCTGAACACCATCGCGATCAGCCTCACGCCGGTTGCTCCGGGCGCAACACCCGAGGCCGGCAAGGAGCAGTCCGGCGTCGACGCAAAGCTTGTCGATTCCATGCTCTTTGTCGATGACAAGGGCGCTGACATGACCGGTCTCGATCCGGAATCCGGCGTGCGCGTCGCTGCCGGCAATTTTCCGCCGCTGCCGCAGGCTGTAAACGGCAAGATCGCGCTCGACAATGAAGCCATCATCCGCATGGCCGACGGCACCATGTTCGTCAGCGACGAATACGGCCCTTATATCTACCGCTTCGTAGCCGACGGCCACCTGCTCTCGGCGACCCAGCCGCCGAAGGCGCTTTTGCCGATGCGCAAGGGCGCGCTGAGCTTCGCCTCCAACAATCCCGGCCCCGGCGCCTCCGCTCCTGATCCGAAGGATCCGGAGACCGGACGCCAGAACAACCAGGGGCTCGAAGGCATGGCAATGACGCCGGACGGCAAGTTCATCATATCAGTGCTGCAGTCGGCCACCCGCCAGGACGGCGGCGATTCCAGCTCGACCCGTCAGAATACCCGCGCCATGATCTATGACGCCGCCGATCCCGATCATCTGAAGCTGGTGCATGAATATGTTGTGCCGCTGCCGGTCTTCAAAGATGCCAAGGACAAGACGGTGATCGCCGCCGAGAGCGAAATCGTCGCCCTGTCCGACAAGACCTTCCTGATGCTCGCCCGCGACAGCGGCAACGGCCAGGGCCTGAAGGGCGACACCTCGCTCTACCGCAAGATCAACATCGTCGACCTCTCCGATGCGACCGATATCGCCGGCAGCGATTTCGATGCCGACAAGCCGATCGCGCCGAAGGGCGTCGTCGATCCCTCGCTGACGACGGCGACGCTGACGCCCTTCATCGACATCAACAACAAGGCCGACCTTGCTCGCTTCGGCCTGCACAACGGTGCGCCGAACGACAAGAACAACCTGTCGGAAAAATGGGAAGCCATGGGTCTTGCAAGCGTTCTCGACCCGAACCTGCCGGACGACTACTTCCTGTTCCTCGCCAATGACAACGACTTCTTGACACAGGATGGTTTCCAAGTCGGTGCGGCTTACAAAGCGGACGGCGGTGCCGATGTCGACACGTTGTTCCAGGTCTTCCAGATCACCCTTCCAGGTCTGAAAAAATAGCGGACGCGCTGAACAGGGCGGACGCGTAAACCGCGTTCGCCCGGTCGGTCCGGCGCCGTCGAAGGGGAGGGAAGGGAAAGGTGCGATCCACGACAACCGATGGATGTTTACGATCCTGGGTGCCTACAAACGTAGGTGGGCGCCGTGTGTCCAGGCCCACGGGCCTAGCCAGGGACAGCTCCCTTTGGATCGAGTATGGCCCCAGGGATTGTGGTTCCTGTCGAGAGGCGCAGACCGCATCGCGATATATAAGGTCGTTTGCGCCAGCGCGCCAGTGGCGGCGGCACGCAGTCGTTATTTAATTCAGATCCATTGAGTTCGGGGGGGGCCGTCCGTTCAGCTTGTCGGTGATTCCGCGAATCCGGCTTGAAACCTCGCTGAGCGCCGCCGCGAGATTTTCTTCGGTGCGGGCGGTGGCCGCAAGCACCGTGTCGCGGTTGCCGCGCAGCGACTCGAGCTCGGATTCGAGCCCGGCGACGCGGCGCGTCAACTCGGAAATCTCGTCCATGATCATGATACCGGCCATGACGGTGATCCTGAGATCGCCGATTTCCCCGAACTGCCCCTTGAGATGGCCGACATAGCGGTCGAAACTGGTCGCCAGATCGGTCAGGTGATCCTCCTGCCCTTCCTCGCAGGCCATGCGATAGGCCTTGCCGTCGATCGTTACCGTCACCTGCGCCATGCCAAACTCTTTCTACGAGAGCATGATGCCGAAAGGTATGAGCGGTTTTCGGACGACATCATGCTTAACGCTTAAATGAGAACAGGATTCAGATTTTGGGCCAACTTGGCCTAAAATCATCCTGTTCTAGCGATCCAGAACCGCGCGGATCGTTTCCATGGCCGTCACCAGCCGCCGCGATACCTCGCGGTTGACTTCCTCAAGCCGGTTTGCGCGGAATTCGGCCTGGTCGAGCTCCTGCGCCAGCCGCGAACGGTCGGCGTGCACGCGCCGCACCTCGCCCTCGATCTCGCCCTGCTCGCGCTGCCGCTCGACGCGCATGTCGACGGCATTTTCGAGGCCCGAAATCGCCTGTCTCAATTCGTTGAGCGCTGCTTCCATGGTTTTGCCTGTGGGCATCATGCCTTCCCAATTCCCGCGCAGGATCCGCGAATCGGCACGCCGCGCCGATCCTGCGATTTAAAAAGGATATGCAGCTCGCCGACGGCCCGTCAATAAATCCTGTCACTTGCCTACCGGCCTATCCTGTGGATGAGCGTTTTACACATGCCGACGATAGGTGATTTGTCATTTGTACAATCGAGCGATCAAATGTCAAAAATTGCCATTGCCCGCCCGGATTTGGCTTGCCATTTATTGACTTGCCCGCCCCAACTGCTATGTCTCTGCCGCTTTCACTCGATGGTCTTGGAGGCTCGAGGCCATCCCCCGACACCCGGAACTTGCGGAAAAGCCATGACCTCTCCCGAACAACACGACCGGATGGCGAATGCAATCCGTTTTCTCGCCATGGACGCCGTTGAAAAAGCGAACTCCGGCCACCCCGGCATGCCGATGGGCATGGCTGATGTGGCAACGGTCCTGTTCACCAAATATCTGAAGTTCGATCCGAAGAAGCCGCACTGGCCGAACCGCGATCGCTTCGTACTCTCGGCCGGCCATGGCTCGATGCTGCTCTATTCGCTGCTGTATTTGACCGGTTATCCTGACATGACTATCGAAGATCTGAAGCAGTTCCGTCAGCTCGGCTCGAAGACTGCCGGTCATCCGGAATACGGTCACGCGACCGGCATCGAAACGACGACCGGTCCGCTCGGCCAGGGTATTGCCAATTCCGTCGGCATGGCGATTGCCGAACGCAAGATGCGCGAGGAATTCGGCGCCGATCTTCAGGATCACTATACCTATGCGATCTGCGGCGACGGCTGCCTGATGGAGGGCATCAGCCACGAAGCCATCGCGCTCGCCGGCCACCTGAAGCTCAACAAGCTCGTTCTGTTCTGGGACAACAACTCGATCACCATCGACGGCGCCGTGTCTCTCTCGGATTCCACCGATCAGGTCGCCCGTTTCAAGGCCGTTCATTGGAACACGATCGAGATCGACGGTCACGATCAGGCTGCCGTCGCCGAAGCGATCGAGGCTGCCCACAAGTCCGACCGGCCGACCTTCATCGCCTGCAAGACGATCATCGGCTTCGGCGCCCCGAACAAGCAGGGCACCCATAAGGTCCACGGCAACCCGCTTGGTGCCGAGGAAATCGCCGCCACGCGCAAGGCGCTGAACTGGGAATCTGAGCCCTTCGTCATCCCGTCGGACGTCTTGGATACCTGGCGTGCAGCCGGCGCCCGCTCCGTCGATCTCGTCAACGCCTGGGAACAGGGTCTGGCCAAGGCTCCGGCCAAGGCCGAATTCACCCGCCGCATGGCAGGCGAGCTGCCGGAAGGCTTCGATGCCGCAATCAGCGCCTTCAAGAAGAAGCTTGCCGAGACCAAGCCGACCGTTGCCACTCGCAAGGCTTCGGAAGACGCGCTCGAGGTCATCAACGGCTTCCTGCCGGAAACGCTCGGCGGCTCCGCCGACCTGACGCCGTCGAACAACACCAAAACCAGCCAGATGCACTCGATCACGCCGACGGATTTCGCCGGCCGTTACATGCATTGGGGCATCCGCGAGCACGGCATGGCCTCTGCGATGAACGGCATTGCGCTGCACGGCGGACTGATCCCGTATAGCGGCGGCTTCCTGATCTTCACGGATTATTGCCGCCCGCCGATCCGCCTTGCTTCGCTGATGGGCATCCGTGTCATCCATGTCCTGACGCATGACTCGATCGGCGTCGGCGAAGACGGCCCGACGCACCAGCCGGTCGAACAGCTCGCCGGTCTGCGTGCCATCCCGAACCTGATGATCTTCCGTCCGGCCGACGCCACGGAAACGGCGGAATGCTGGCAGATCGCCATCAAGACGCACAACCGTCCTTCGGGCCTTGCTCTGACGCGCCAGAACCTCACTGCGTCTCGCACCGAATACAGCGAAAAGAACCTCTGCGAACAGGGCGCTTATACGCTGGCCGGCAATGCCGACGCCAAAGTGACGATCTTCGCCTCCGGTTCAGAAGTCGAAATCGCCGTCGCCGCCCGCGCAGCCCTTGAAGCCAAGGGTGTCACGGTGCGCGTCGTATCGGTTCCCTGCACGGAACTGTTCTTCGAGCAGCCGGACGCCTATCGCAAGGAAATCCTCGGCAACTCACCGGTAAAGATTGCCGTCGAAGCCGCCGTCCGCGAAGGCTGGGATGCCTTTATCGGACCGGAAGGCACTTTCGTCGGTATGAAGGGCTTCGGCGCTTCCGGCCCGGTGAAGGACGTTTACAAGCATTTCGGCATCACCACCGACGCCGTCGTTGCGGCCGCGGAAGCAAAGCTTTAATGAGGGCGCCTTGAGGCGCTCTCCATCTCCTCAATTCCAGGCCCGGCTGTATCGGGCCCTACTCTATCGGGAGTGAATGAACATGACAGTCAAGGTTGCCATCAACGGCTTCGGCCGCATTGGCCGCAACGTCCTTCGCGCCATCGTCGAATCCGGCCGCACCGACATCGAAGTCGTCGCCATCAACGACCTCGGCCCCGTCGAAACCAATGCCCACCTGCTGCGCTACGACTCGATCCACGGTCGCTTCCCGGCCACCGTGAAAGTCGAGGGAGACTCGATCATCGTCGGCAACGGCAAGCCGATCAAGGTCACCGCCATCAAGGATCCGGCGACACTTCCGCACCGCGAACTCGGCGTCGACATCGCGATGGAATGCACCGGCATCTTCACCTCCCGTGACAAGGCTGCCGCCCACCTGACGGCCGGCGCCAAGCGCGTCATCGTTTCGGCACCTGCAGACGGCGCCGATCTGACTGTCGTCTTCGGCGTCAATCATGACCAGCTCACCAAGGAGCACATGGTCATCTCCAACGCGTCCTGCACGACAAACTGCCTGGTGCCGGTTGTAAAGATCCTCGACGACGCCGTCGGCATCGACCACGGCTTCATGACGACGATCCACTCCTACACCGGCGACCAGCCGACGCTCGACACGATGCACAAGGACCTGTATCGCGCCCGCGCCGCCGCTCTTTCGATGATCCCGACCTCGACAGGCGCTGCCAAGGCAGTCGGCCTCGTTCTGCCGCATCTGAAGGGCAAGCTCGACGGCACCTCGATCCGCGTTCCGACCCCGAACGTTTCCGTCGTCGACTTCAAGTTCGTCGCCAAGAAGGCCACCAGCGTTGGCGAAATCAACGAAGCCATCATGGCTGCCGCAAATGGCAAGCTGAAGGGCGTCCTCGGCTACACCGACGAGCCGCTCGTCTCCCGTGACTTCAACCACGACAGCCACTCCTCGATCTTAGCAACCGATCAGACTAAAGTCATGGAAGGTAATTTCGTGCGCGTCCTGTCCTGGTACGACAATGAATGGGGCTTCTCCAGCCGCATGTCCGACACGGCTGTTGCGTTTGCCAAGCTCATCTGAGCGCTCTTAAGGCATCGACATGCAAGCGGCCCGGGAAACCGGGCCGCTTTTTGTTGCCATGCCGCAAACGAAACCAACCTTTCCGCACTGGTATCTTTTCGTCCATTGCAGAGATGAGATCTGTTAGGATAACTCGCCTGGACATTCCAAAATGCCCAGTTTCCTCGCGCCGCATCGGCCACCGGCCAGGCGCGGAACACCAATACCGTGCGGCGGCAGTGTCGCTGATATGAGAGAGATGGATGGATTACTTTACCGTAGAAATCGCCGGCCGTGCCGTTGCCAGCTTTCGCTCCGAAAATCACGAGGAAGCGACCCATTTCTTCGAGGCGGAAGACTTTCGTGACGATCTGACCATCCTGGAATCCGAAGGCAAACCCCTGTGGGACCGTAAAGCGGTGCTCAGCCTGCGCAAGGCAACCGCCGAGGAGGCCAGCGAAGTCGAGCACGCCTATGAATTCGACGATGATCCGGAACGGACCATCGAGGACGAGTTCGTCGTTTTCCTGGTCCCGGTCGCGGATCTGACCGACGTGGGCGAGGACTCAGAAGACTGACCGACGATCTGCATCGTTTTCCGATTTCGAAAGCCACACCGAAGCGACGGGTTCGGTGTGGCGTTGCCGTCCGCAGGCAAGGATTGATCACTTGGCAATCCGCTGGCAAAGCGTGATAGATTGCCGAGATGCATAGCGCCGCGCAATGGCGAAGATAATCCAAGTGGAGGCGATTAATGGCAGAGGCACAAAAACGCTTGTCCCACACCACGCTCAAGCGGCGGCAGCGGTTTCACCGCAAGCGGGACGTCCGACCTGCGGTGCTTGCAAAGGCCAATCGCCTGGTTATCTGGGTCGCCGCGTTCATCGGTCTCTCGTTTCTCGCCATCGTCATTTTTCAGGCGGTGTTGGGATAGCAGAGCAGCGGCCCCGCTCTCTGCATGCGCGCCTGCAATCCCTTTTCCCATCATTGAGAAGGCAGACGCACCGCGTGAACGCAAAAACGTGGCTTGGCCTGTTGTCGTTCGCAGATACCGGCAGGAAAAATCCGTGCCTGTCTCTTTTGCCCTGCTCTCGCCTGAATTTCCGATACATTCCTTATAGACAATTTCTCCCGTAGCATTCCGTGTCGGTTGGCCGTCCGGCAGCCGTTCAGTAGCATGATGCAGCGTCGCGACGAGGTTAAGCCGCAAGGCCTACCCTTCTCTGACGTTTTGCCGTTTACTGGACCGCCGCGGGTGAGGAGGGGTTGGAGTAAGGCGGATCGGCCGGGGCGGCTGTATTCGTCAAGCAGTCGATGGAAAGGGGTGGGCATGGAAGCGTTTTATATCGTGGTGCTGGTCTCGACGGCGCTCGTGCTTCTTGCCGCTTTTTCGAGCCTGCTTGCCTTCCGCTTCGGCGCCCCCCTGCTGCTGCTTTTCCTCATGATCGGCCTTGCCGCCGGCGTCGACGGGCTCGGCATTGAGTTCAGCAACAATTACCTCGCCTATATTCTCGGCTCTATCGCGCTGGCCGTCATCCTGTTTGATTCCGGCTTTGGCACGCCGATGCAGGCCTTCCGCCTGGCGGCCGTTCCCTCGCTGGCACTCGCGTCGGTCGGCGTGCTGATTACCGCCTCGCTCTTTGCCTTCGCGGCGATGTGGCTTTTGAACTTCACCTGGCTGGAAGGTCTGCTGCTCGGCTCGATCGTCGCATCGACGGATGCCGCCGCCGTCTTCTTCCTGCTGCGCATTGGCGGCATCAACATCCGCGACAAGGTGCGCTCAACGCTGGAGGTCGAATCCGGCACCAACGACCCGATGGCGATCTTCCTCACCATCGCCCTTGTCGAGGTGCTGGCGAGCGGCGAGCGTTCCGCCGGCATCAATATCGGCATGCTCGCCATGTTCGTGCAGCAGATGGGCCTCGGCGTCATCCTCGGCCTGCTCGGCGGCATGATGATCGTGCTGATCGTCAGTAAGCTGGACACCGATCGCGGCCTGACGCCGATCTTCGTGCTGGCGCTTGCCCTTCTCGTCTTCTCCTTCACCGGCGCGGTCGGCGGCAGCGGCTTCCTCGCCGTCTATGTCGCCGGCATTTACGCCGGAAACCGCAAGATGCAGGCGATCGGCACCATCAAACGCTTCCAGGACGGCATGACCTGGCTGGCGCAGATCATCATGTTCCTGGTGCTCGGCCTGCTTGCGACGCCGTCGCAATTCCCGGTCATCATCGTGCCCGCCATTCTGCTTGCCCTCTTCCTGACCTTTGTCGCCCGGCCGTTGGCGGTCTGGCTGTCGCTGCTCCCGTTTGATTACACGCAGCAGGAAATCGGCTTCGTTGCCTGGGTCGGCCTGCGTGGCGCCGTCTCCATTCTGCTTGCCATCATGCCCATCCTCGGCGGGCTTGAGAACGGACAAATCTATTTCAACACGGCCTTCATTATTGTGCTGGTCTCGCTGCTCCTCCAGGGCTGGACGATCAAGCCCGTCGCCAAGAAGCTCGGCCTGATCATTCCGCCGCGCATCGGTGCCGTCGATAAGGTCGAGGTCGACCTGCCGGGCGCGGCCAACCACGAACTGCTCTCCTACCGCGTCATCAAGGATAGTCCAGTGCTGCGTGGCGAACGCATCCCGCGTTGGGCGACGCCTTCGCTGGTGATCCGCGACGGCAAGTCGATGCGCTACCAATATGCCGGGCGGCTGCGCGAGAACGATCTCGTCTACCTCTTCATCGTGCCGAGCTACTCCCGCCTGCTCGACCGGCTCTTCGCCAGCCGTGCGCCAGTGGATGAGGACGATGCCGATTTTTTCGGAGCCTTCGCGCTCTCACCTGCCCGCCCCGCCGCCGATCTCGACGCCGCCTATGGCCCCGGCCTGCTCAACGAAACGGAAAAGGGCCTGACGATCGCCGAATTGATGCGTCAGCGCCTCGGCGGTAAGGCCGATTATGCCGACCGCGTCCGTCTCGGCTCCATCATTCTCATCGTCCGCGATCTCGACGAGCACGACCACATCACCTCCGTCGGAATGTCGCTCGAAGCGGTCGAACCAGCGATCACGCTGCCAATCTTCATCAATCTCAAGGACATCATCCAACGCATCCGCGACCGGCTGAAAGGGCGCCGAAGCCGCGAAACCGCCGCCTCCGAAATCGCGGCGAAAGCACCGCCCCGACGTGACGAAGGCACACGCGAAAACGGCCGTTGAACGCCTTGCGTCTCAAATGATCCTTGCTATGGTCGCCGCAACTTCCGCCAACCAAGACTGGATTTCCCCATGCCTTCTTTCAAGACCCTCGACGATCTTTCCGACATCCGCGGCAAGCGCGTTCTCGTCCGCGTCGATCTCAATGTCCCGGTCAAGGATGGCAAGGTCACCGATACGACGCGCATCGAGCGTGTGGCGCCGACGATCCTCGAACTGTCCGAGAAGGGCGCCAAGGTGATCCTGCTTGCTCATTTCGGCCGGCCGAAGGACGGCCCTTCGCCGGACCTGTCGCTGTCGCTGATCGCCCCTTCGGTCGAGGAAGTGCTCGATCATGCCGTGCTGACGGCGTCCGATTGCATCGGCGAGGCGGCCGCCTCCGCCGTCGCGGCGATGAATGACGGCGATATCCTGCTTCTGGAAAACACCCGCTTCCACAAGGGCGAAGAAAAGAACGACCCCGACTTCACCAAGTCGCTTGCTGCCAACGGCGACATCTATGTCAACGACGCCTTCTCCGCCGCCCACCGCGCCCATGCCTCGACCGAGGGCCTCGCCCACCACCTGCCGGCCTATGCCGGCCGCACCATGCAGGCCGAACTGGTGGCGCTGGAAAAGGGTCTGGGTGATCCCGCCCGCCCTGTCGTCGCGATCGTCGGCGGCGCCAAGGTCTCGACCAAGATCGACCTCCTGATGAACCTCGTGAAGAAGGTCGATGCGCTCGTCATCGGCGGCGGCATGGCCAATACTTTCATCGCCGCCCGCGGCACCAATGTCGGCAAGTCGCTCTGCGAACATGATCTCGCCGAAACCGCCAAGCAGATCATGATCGAGGCCGCGACCGCCGGCTGCGCCATCATCCTGCCGGAAGACGGCGTGATTGCCCGGGAGTTCAAGGCGGGTGCCGCCAATGAGACAGTCGATATCAACGCCATTCCCGCTGATGCCATGGTGCTCGATGTCGGGCCGAAATCCGTCGAGGCCATCAACGCCTGGATCGAGCGCGCTTCGACTCTCGTCTGGAACGGCCCCCTCGGCGCCTTCGAGATCGAGCCCTTCGATGCCGCCACGGTCGCTGCCGCGAAATACGCCGCGGAGCGCACTGCAGCCGGCAAGCTCACCTCCGTTGCCGGCGGCGGCGACACCGTCTCGGCGCTGAACCATGCCGGCGTTGCCGGCGCGTTCACCTATGTCTCCACAGCCGGTGGCGCTTTCCTCGAATGGATGGAGGGCAAGGAGCTTCCCGGCGTCGCCGTCCTCAACGCCGCCAGATAGTCACAAGCCGATTCGACTGGTTTTACATGTGGATAGACCGCGGCGGCGAGAGCGCCTTCCGCGGTCTTTTGCTCAGCCGGTGGAAAAAATCCCAGATATTCAAACGATTGAATTGATTTCAATCGTTTCAATGACTTAGCCTTCCATTTTCCTCACTATCAACTTCTGTTATCGCCGTCCTATATTCTTAAATCGTCGATGTTTAATGCTGTGGAGAGAACGAGATGAGCGAACGACTGGAAGACATTGCAGTGCAGATGGTTGCAGGCGGCCGGGGACTGCTTGCGGCAGATGAATCGACCTCCACCATCAAGAAGCGTTTCGACACCATCAACCTGGAATCGACCGAAACCAGCCGTCGTGACTACCGGGAGATGCTCTTCCGCTCCGACGAGGCGATGAAGAAATATATCTCCGGCGTCATCCTCTTCGAAGAGACCCTTTTCCAGAAGGCCGCGGACGGCACGCCTTTCGTCGACATCATTCGCGCTGCAGGTGCCATTCCCGGCATCAAGGTCGACACCGGCGCCAAGCCGATGGCGAAATATCCTGCGGAAACCATCACCGAAGGCCTCGATGGCCTCGGCGAACGCCTTGCCCGCTATTATGAAGCCGGCGCCCGCTTCGCCAAGTGGCGCGGTGTCATCGCCATCTCGTCGACATTGCCGACCCGCGGTTCCGTCCGCGCCAACGCTCAGGCGCTTGCTCGTTATGCCGCACTCTGCCAGGAGGCCGGGATCGTTCCGATCGTCGAGCCGGAATGCCTGATGGACGGGAAACCGGGCGACCACACGATCGACCGCTGCGCCGAAGTCACCGAATCGACGCTGCGCATCGTTTTTGAGGAACTGGCCGATGCCCGCGTCAACCTCGAAGGCATGATCCTGAAGCCAAACATGGTCATCGACGGCAAGAACGCCCGCAAGGCCTCGGTCGCGGAAGTTGCCGAGCGCACGGTCAAGGTTCTGAAGGCGACCGTTCCGCCCGCCGTCCCCGGCATCGCCTTCCTGTCGGGCGGCCAGACGACCGAAGAAGCGACGGCGCATCTTTCCGCCATCAATTCCAGTGCCGACCTGCCCTGGCTCGTCACCTTCTCCTACGGCCGCGCCCTGCAGGACAGCGCCCTCAAGGCCTGGAACGGTAAGCCTGAGAACGTCGCCGCCGGCCAGCGCGAATTCACCCACCGTGCCGAGATGAACAGCCTCGCGGCCAAGGGCAGCTGGAAGAAGGACCTCGAAAAGGCAGCTTGATTTTTTCAGCAGCCTTAACTCCGATAAAGAAGGGGCGACAACACCATGTTGCCGCCCCTTCCTGCATTGTCACGGCGACAAGAAAGCGGCTCGCCTCGCCGCAAGATCGTGCTTATCCATAGCGGCAACTGCAGCAGGAGCCGCCATGGACACCCTCTCCTACGTCACCGTCGATGTCTTCACCTCCACCCGCTTCGAGGGCAATCCGCTTGCCGTCATCTCCGATGCGCGCGGCCTGACCGACGCGGCGATGCAGAAGATCGCCACCGAGTTCAACTATTCCGAAGTCACCTTCGTCCTGCCGCCCGAAGACCCTGAGAATTCCGCCCGCGTGCGCATCTTCACCCCGACGATGGAAGTGCCTTTCGCCGGCCATCCGAATGTCGGCACCGCTTATGTGCTCGGCCAGCGGACGGAGATCTTCGGCAAGCCGGTCGGCGAGAAGCTGCGCTTCGAGGAAAAGGCCGGCATCGTCGAAGTCAGCCTGAAACGCAACAACGGACGGATCGAGGCCACCGCCATCCGCGCGCCGCAGCCGTTGGCGATCGGCGAGACCATTGCCGAAGAAACCATCGCCGGCTGCGTCTCGCTCGAACCCGGCGTCGTCGTCAGCACCGTCCACGCCCCGGTCTTTGCGTCCGTCGGGCTGAACTTCGCCGTCGCCGAGTTGGATGGGCTCGAAGCGCTGGCCGCCGCCCGCCCGAACCTTACCGGTTTCCAGGCGGCTGCCGGCCGGCAGACGACGAGCGGCCACGACTTCTCGCTCTTCCTCTATGTCCGCGCATCCGACGATCCGTGGACTATCCGCGCCCGCATGTTCGCACCGCTCGACAATGTGCCCGAAGATCCGGCAACCGGCAGCGCTTCGGCCGCACTCGGCGCCTATCTCGTTTCGCTTGCGCCGGCCGCCGATATGAACGTCCGCATCACCGTCGAACAGGGCGTCGAAATGGGCCGCCGCAGCGTCATCACCCTCGATGTCGTGAAATCGGGCGGCATCGTCACCGATGTCGTCATCTCGGGACGCTGCGTTTCCGTCATGCGTGGAGAAATTATTCTGCAGGACTAGCGACCGCAGTTTGGGCCGTGCCTCCGGTTCATGTGATCGAGGGGTTACATCAGGAAGTCGCGCGAAAGCAATGCCAATGCCCAGACGGCGAAAGCGATCAGCGCGATCTTCCAGAAATCCATCCGCCGCCTGAGGCCGGGAAACCCGAGCGGCTTGATCACCTGTATCGCCATGGCAAGGATGAGCAGCAAGGCTATCAGCTTTGTCATGCTTTATTTTTTCCATTTTTCGGAATGTCACAGGACGGACATTTTTCCGCGCGAACACAGGATCTCCACACGCCGTAAAGACATTCCGGGGCACAATCAATCATCTTGAGGCTGGCTGACGCAGGTCCTGCCTTATGTCTATTTCAAAATCACTGAGACCGAGTCTGGGGAAATGAAGAGAAACCTTCTGTCCGTCGCCGCGCTGCTTTTTGGCACGCTCTTCCTTTTCATGGGCAACGGCCTGCAGGGCATCCTGCTTCCCGTGCGCGGCAATCTCGAAGGCTATGCCACGACGACACTTGGCCTGCTCGGCACCTCATGGGCCGGAGGCTTCGTCATCGGCTGCCTAGTGGCGCCGAAGCTGGTGCGCCGCGTCGGCCATGTGCGCGCCTTCTCCGGCTTTATCTCGATCATCGCCATCATCGCCCTGGTCAGCGGTATCCTCATCCATCCGGTCTGGTGGGTCGTCTTGCGCGCCGTCACCGGCTTCTCCACGGCGGGCACCTCGATGATCATCGAAAGCTGGCTGAACGAGCGCGCCAGCAACGAAAGCCGCGGCGCGATCTTCTCGCTCTATATCGGCATCACGCTGCTCGGCGTCGTCGGCGGCCAGATGATGATCCCGCTCGAGGATGTGCGCACGCCGGTGCTGTTCATGATCTGCGGCATCTTCTATTGCATTGCCATGCTGCCGACGACGCTTTCGACCGCCGCTTCGCCGCAGCCGCTGAAGGCGGTGCGCCTCGACCTGCCGGCGCTCTATCGCAATTCGCCGGTCTCCTGCCTCGGCATTCTGCTCGTCGGCATCGCCAACGGCGCCTACGGTACGCTCGGCGCCGTCTTCGGCGCAGGCGCCGGGCTCTCCGACACCAGCATCGCCATCATGATGAGCTCCACCATCTTCGCCGGCGCCGTGATGCAGCTGCCGGCCGGCCGGCTTTCCGATCGCATCGACCGGCGCTATGTGCTCGCTGCCATGTCCGGGGTCGCCGCCCTTGCCGGCTTGCTGATCTTTTTGCTCCACCCGACGTCGCCCGCCTTGCTGATTGGGCTCGTGGTCCTTTACGGCGCGGTGGCCAATACGCTCTATCCGATCGCCGTCGCCCACGCGAACGACTTCGCGGCATCGGAGGATTTCGTCAAGGTCTCCGGTGGACTGCTGCTGCTCTACGGCATCGGCACGGTAATCGGCCCGACGATCGGCGGTCCCGTCATGTCGGTGATCACTCCGCATGCGCTTTTCCTCGTCACCGCCATCGCCCACGTGCTGATCACCGTTTACGCGATCATCCGGAGCCGCATCCGCGCCGCCGTCCCGGCCAGCGATCGTGACGCCTACACGACGATCCCGACCGGCACCTCGCCGATGCTGACACCGCAAAGCATGTCGCTTGCCGATCGCGGCGCTGGCAAACCGCCTGAAACCGGGAAGTCTCCCGAAAGCGGTGATCCCGCTGTAAAGTTCGGCTAATGCAGGTCGCCCGAAAGGGTGCAGCGGTTCCGGCATAGCGACACGCATAAAAACAGAGTTGAGGATGAATTCAGGCCGGATCGGCCTAAATTCCGATTCCGTAACTTTTCGGCAGGATGCTTCAGGCAGCAACGGAGGAGAACCCATGAGCTTCATCGATGACGACCGGCCGCAGAAGAAGACCGCCCACGAGATCGGCGCCGATCTCTCCATGCTTTCGGTGGACGAACTGAACGCGCGGGTGGATTTGCTGAAGGCGGAGATCGCCCGTCTCGAGGCCGAAGCCGCCCGCAAGGCTTCCGGGCGGCAGGCAGCGGAAAGCCTTTTCCGCTCATAGTCCGATAAAACCCCGAAAATCAAAGCTGTAGGCGGATAAACGAGTTCGCCTCAAGTCTTACTTCGGCACAATGTTAATAAATTATTAAGCTTTATAAGGTATTACTGTACTCATCCGGATTTTCTCTGGATCTCAGACAGTTTTCCAAGCGGTGAATTGGTCTGATTTTTCTCCCTGTTTTACCTTGAGAGCCGCTTTTGCGGCTCTTCTTTTTCCTCTGGCCGGCGCTTCTCCACGAAACTGTGGAGATTAACCCTTTCTTAAGAAACGGCTTGCGCATTTGGGCTAATGATACCATCTTAAAGTCATAAAGACCGGGCTCGGAAACTTTTCCGTCGGTGCCCGCGTTACCTGAATATATGTAGCTGCGTGCAACAGGGACTATTGCGATGTCGGAAGTTGGATTGAACACGATCAGTTTTGCAGGTCGCGCCGCTGCATCCTCGCAGTTCAAGGCACTTTATGCGGAAGGCATGTCGCTGGTCGAAGAGACTGCCGCCTATCTGGATGGCCAGGGCCGCGCCGCTTCCAAGGTTCTGCCGCGGATGGCTTCGGTTCTCTACGCCGCAGAATCGATGCGTCTCACCACCCGCCTCATGCAGATGGCCTCCTGGCTGCTGTTGCAGCGCGCCGTCAACAATGGCGAAATGTCTCGCGACCAGGTGCTGGCCGAGAAGAACAAGGTTCGTCTCGATGGCTTCAACGTCGACCGCGCCGCGCCGGGCTGGGGCGACCTGCCGGAATCCTTCCGCGACCTCGTTGAGCGCTCGCTGCGTCTGCAGAACCGTATCGCCTTGCTCGACCGCGAGATCTACCGCCCGTCCGAAGCTGTGATCGTTCATGACAATCAGAACAGCGTCCAGGCCCAGCTTTCCCTGCTCCAGACCGCCTTCGGCAACAACTGACCGTATCTGCGAGAATTCGATAAAAACCGGCCGCGTCTGCGGCCGGTTTTTTATTTGCTTGCTAACTCAGCTATTTCCGAACATCGAGAACGCAAAAAAGCCCGGCAAAACCGGGCTCTCTTCAATTCCATCGAGCAAAAGCGATTAGAGGCCGAGGCCGCCGAAACGCTTGTTGAACTTGGAGACGCGGCCACCGCGGTCCATGAGCTGCTGGTTGCCGCCGGTCCAGGCCGGATGCGACTTGGAATCGATTTCGAGGTTCATGACAGCACCCTCCGAACCCCAGGTCGAGCGGGTTTCGTATTCGGTGCCATCGGTCATGACCACCTTGATCATGTGATATTCGGGATGGATGCCTGCCTTCATAACAATCTTCCTGCGCTACCGGAGTTCAATTTGCCGCATGCAGTTGCGGCCAAAGAACCGATTGAATAAATGAAGCCGCAGTCATGATGGCTACGGCTTCCCATTAGGATGCGGTGCCTATACATGAAGGACGCCTAGATAACAAGAGCCAGCAGGCCGCATTGAGCGGGTCCTGCGGGCGATCGGAGACGAGTTGGCAGAGCAGGCACGGGCTGAGGAAAACAAGAGGCGGTCGCTACGGCCGCTCGGCAGGCTGACGCCCTACGTCATACGGTATCGCGGCCTGGTGGCTGGCGCGTTGATGTCCTTGGCGCTTGCCGCCATCACCTCGCTGGCGCTGCCGCTCGCCGTGCGTCGCATGATCGACCATGGCTTCACCCAGTCCGACGGTCGGTTCATCAACAGCTACTTCGCCATGCTGATGATCATGGCTGTCGTGCTCGCGGTCGCAAGCGCGTTGCGCTATTATTTCGTCATCACCATCGGCGAGCGCATTGTCGCCGATCTTCGCCGCGATGTCTTTTCCCATGTGACGAGGCTGTCGCCCTCTTTCTTCGACGTCAACCAGTCCGGCGAAATCGTTTCGCGCCTGACCGCCGATACGACGCAGATCAAATCCGCCGTCGGCGCCACAGCCTCGGTGGCGCTCAGAAATCTCATCCTTTGTCTCGGCGCGATGGGCATGATGATCGTCACTTCGCCGAAGCTTTCCAGCCTTGTCATCGGAGCGATCCCGCTGATCGTCTTCCCGCTCGTCGCCTTCGGCCGCTCGGTGCGCAAGCGCTCACGCGCTGCCCAGGATACGCTTGCCGGTGCCTCCGCCTTCGCCAACGAGACGATCGCCGCGACCCGCACTGTCCAGGCCTTCAACGGCGAAGATGCCGCAGCGACGCGCTACGGCACCGCCGTCGAATCCGCCTACGAGGCTGCCC
The DNA here is from genome assembly GCF_017357385.1 of Rhizobium sp. NZLR1. Taxonomy (NCBI): domain Bacteria; kingdom Pseudomonadati; phylum Pseudomonadota; class Alphaproteobacteria; order Hyphomicrobiales; family Rhizobiaceae; genus Rhizobium; species Rhizobium sp. NZLR1. Next base: position 3,790,517 of record NZ_CP071632.1, read on the forward strand.
GCGCCGCCATCCGCTCGCGCGCGTTGCTGACCGGGATCGCCATCACGCTGATCTTCGGCAGCGTCGTCGCCGTGCTCTGGGTCGGCGCCCACAGCGTGCTCGCCGGGACGCTTTCGGCCGGCACGCTCGGCCAGTTCCTGCTCTATGCCGTCATCTCCGCCGGTTCGCTGGGCGCGCTGTCGGAGGTTTGGGGCGAACTCTCGCAGGCAGCCGGTGCTGCCGACCGGCTGACCGAGCTTCTCGACGAAGTCTCGCCGATCGCCGCCCCCGCCAGCCCTCAGGCTCTTCCTTCGCCCGGCTGTGGCCGCGTCGAATTTGCCGATGTGCACTTTGCCTATCCCTCGCGCCCCGGCAAATCGGCGCTGCATGGGTTGAGCTTCGCCATCACGCCGGGCGAGACGGTCGCCATCGTCGGCCCTTCCGGCGCCGGCAAGAGCACTGTCTTCTCGCTGCTGCTGCGCTTCTACGATCCGCAGCTGGGCAGCGTGAAAATCGACGATGTCGACGCTCAGCTTACGACGCCGGACGAGCTGCGCCAGCGCATTGCCATCGTACCCCAGGATGTCACCATCTTTGCCGCCTCGATCCATGATAACATCGCCTTCGGCCGTCCCGGAGCCTCGCATGACGAGATCCGCGCAGCAGCCCTTGCGGCCCAGGCCGATGAATTCATCACGCGGCTGGATCAGGGTTACCAGACCGAGGTCGGCGAACGTGGCATTACCCTCTCCGGCGGCCAGCGCCAGCGCATCGCCATCGCTCGCGCCATCCTGAAGAACGCGCCGGTGCTGCTGCTCGACGAGGCGACCTCCGCGCTAGACGCCGAAAGCGAGACGCTGGTGCAAAAGGCACTCGACGGCCTGGTGGACGGCCGCACGACGCTCGTCATCGCCCATCGCTTAGCAACCGTATTGAAGGCCGACCGCATCCTCGTCATGGATCAGGGCCGCATCGTCGAGGAGGGCACCCACCAGAGCCTGATCCGCCATGGCGGCATCTATGCGCGGCTGGCGCGGCTGCAATTCGACGCCGCCAACGAGGATGTGCTCGCTGCCACGAAATAGCCACTCGCGTTTTCCGGGCGCATGAACGACTAGCGCCTCACAATCCGGCCGCAATCTCTTGGATGAAGTCCAGAAACGCTCTGACCTTTGCCGGAGGGAGATGGCGCGAGGGCTGATAAGCATAGAGCGGATAAAGCTCCTCCGACCAGTCCGGAAGGATCCGCACCAGTTCACCACGTGCCAGGAAGGGTGCAAGACCCACGGCGAGGCTCTGGAACACCCCCTGGCCCGCCACACAGGCGGACACCGCGACGGAAGGATCATCCAACACCAGCCGGCTGGACATCTTGACCTCGACGAGCTCGCCGCCTCGGTGGAACTCCCACGGAAACGGCAATCCCGTCTGTGGATCGCGGAAGCGGAGCGCCTCGTGGTGGGCGAGATCATAGGGCGACCGCGGTTGGCCATGGCGTTTGAGATAAGCCGGCGCGGCAACCGTCAGGATCGGTGTTTCGAGGAGCTTGCGCACGATGAGCGATGACCCATCCGGTGGCCCGAAGCGCACCGCCACATCGACGCCCGCCATCATCTCCTCCCGGTAGTTGCTGGTGAACAAATCGACCGACAGAAGCGGATAACGCACCAGAAACTGCTGGAGCGTCGCCGCGAGGACCATTCGGGCGAACCAGGGGTCAACGGATACGCGCAGTCGGCCACGCACGACCGCCGCAGCGCCCGCCGCCTCTGCCGCCGCCTCGTCGAGACCGGTAAGGAGCGGCATCACCTGCGCGTGGAAGCGCCGTCCTTCCTCGGTGAGGCTGACCTCGCGCGGGTTGCGGTCGAAGAGGCGGACGCCGACCCGCGCCTCCAGACGCGCCACCGCCCGGCTCACCCCCGACGGCGTGAGGCCGAGCATCTCGGCCGCCCGCGCGAAATTTCCAGCCTCCGTGACAGCCGCAAGGACGCCGACGCCGGTTAGAAGCCGCGTGTCGAAAGCCATTCTATCCCTCCTTGCCAGCGTCGATGTCGGAAGGACGCTTCCCGATATGATGGTGATTTTTAATCACTATAACATTGATATTAATGCGCGTGAATCACTCCATGATGCGGCGTACAAAAGCGGGACCACAACGCCATCGTGGGCAAGCGGCTACCAGCCGGCTTTCCTGCGATCCCCGCGCCGGGCTCGCCTGATCACCGCGCGAGCCCCAACTTCAGGAGAACCGACATGTACGCAATCACCGGAATCACCGGCAAGGTCGGCGGCGCCCTCGCTAGCGCCCTGCTTGCCGACACGCTGCCCGTCCGCGCCGTCCTGCGTGACCGGGCCAAGGCGGCCGAATGGTCGGCGATGAACTGCGAGGTCGCACTCGCCGAGATGGACGATGCGGTGAGTCTCGCCGCCGCCTTCCGCGGTGCCGAGGGCGTCTTCATCCTGCCGCCATCGGAATTCGATCCCAAACCCTGCTTTCCCGAAGCGCGGAGCGTGGTCGAGGCGCTGGTGGCCGCTCTGACCGAGGCGCGTCCCGCCAAGATCGTCTGCCTGTCGGCCATTGGGGCGGACGCGCCGCATGAGAACCTTTTGACCCAGCGCACGCTGCTGGAGCAGGCTCTCGGCGAACTCGGTTTGCCGATTACCTTCCTGCGGCCCAGTTGGTTCATGGAGAATGCCCTGTGGGACATCCCAGCCGCGCGTGACGAAGGCGTCCTGCGCAGCTTCCTGCAGCCGGCCGACAAAACCTTTCCGATGGTCGCGACGCAAGATGTCGGGCGCACGGCGGCCGCACTCTTGCGCGAGAACTGGAGCGGGACGCGGGTCGTCGAATTGGAAGGGCCGGCCCGCGTATCGCCGCAAGACATCGCTTTCGCCTTCACGAGAGCCCTCGGACATCCCGTCGGGGTCGAGATTCTGGCGCGCGACAGCTGGGAGCAGATCTTCCGCGCTCAGGGCGCTCGGAACCCGCAGTCCCGTATCCGCATGCTCGACGGCTTCAACGAGGGCTGGATCGCCTTCCAAGACCAGGGCAAGTCGGCGGTCAAGGGCACCGTGACACTCGCAAGCGTCATCGCGGAACTGGTCGGCCAGAGCCGCCCCGAGGCGGCCGACTGACAGCGGCCAGCCTCGCCGGAGAAGCATCGGTGGGGCTGCGCAAGCTCGGATTCGACGACGAGGATCGCGCAGCCGTCGCGGCGCTGCTGAAGGATCAACGCTTCGTTCGGCCACCGTTTGCCCCGGACTGGGATGCTCTCGGCTGAGCGTCCGACGATGCGCGAGCGGGAAACGTGTCGCCGAATACCCATAAAGTCTGGCTCCCCCGCACCTCCCTGCGGTTGTCTTTCGTGCCTCCTGCCCTAAGCTCTACATTCCCCGGGGTGGGGAATATCGCTATCGAAATTCTTGGGAGGAGATAGGAATGGCGCCTTTCGATATGACGCGACGTGCGGGCCTTGCGCTCGGTTTCGGCGTGCTTGCGGCCCTTGCCGCCGGCACATCAGCCGCTGCCGCGGATTTTCCCGATCGTGCGATCACCATGGTCGTGCCCTTCGCGGCCGGCGGCTCGACCGATGTCGTTGCCCGCATCGTCGCGCAGAAGATGTCGGAGGATCTCGGCCAGCAGGTGATCGTCCAAAACGTCGCTGGCGCCGGCGGCAATCTCGGCGCGGATAACGTCGCCCGTGCTGAACCTGACGGCTACACCATTCTGATGGGCACCGTCGCGACCCACGCGCTCAATCCGCTGATCCTCAAGTCGACCCCCTATGATCCCGAGAAGGATTTCGCGCCGGTCTCACTGCTTGTCGTCGTGCCGAACGTGCTGGTCGTCAATCCGGAATTGCCGGCAAAGACCGTGCAGGGACTGGTCGCGCTGCTGAAGGCCGAGCCCGACAAATACAGCTATGCCTCGTCGGGCAACGGCACGCCGCTGCATCTTTCCGGCGAGCTCTTCAAAGCCATGGCTGGCGTCAGCATGCAGCACATTCCCTATAAGGGCGCCGGACCGGCATTGAACGACGTCATCGGCAATCAGGTGCCGATTATGTTCGACAACCTGCCCTCTTCGTCGAGCCACATCAAGGCCGGCACTTTGCGGGCGCTGGCAGTGACCACGGCCGAGCGCGCGCCCTCCTTTCCCGACGTGCCGACGATCGCCGAGTCAGGCATAGCAGGTTACGAGACCTATACCTGGAATGCGCTTTTCGCCCCGGCTAAGACGCCGAGCGAGGTCGTGATGCGCCTCAACGCCTCGGCCAATAAGGCGCTTAAAGACCCCGCCGTTGCCGAAAGGATGAAGGAATTCAGCGCCACCATCGTCGGCTCGACGCCGGAGCAACTCGGCGCCCATGTGAAGGCCGAGCTCGCCAAATGGGGACCGGTGGTCAAGGGCGCGAACATCCAGATGGAGTGACGGCGGCGGCGCAGACGCTTTCGCTTGCGTCCGATGGAAATCGTGGCAATTGGACGCTGAGCAGCCAATTCTAATTAAGGCAGTGGAAAAGCTCGCCATTTTGATCTAGCCTCCCTGACGCTGATGGTTGCAATTCAGCGTTTCGGGAGACATCCATGTATAAATTCGAAGTTTATAAGGATAAGGCCGGCGAGTTCCGCTTCCGCTTCAAGGCATCGAACGGGGAAGCCATGTTCTCGTCCGAAGGCTACAAGGCGAAGGCGTCCGCCATGAGTGCTATCGAATCGATCAAGAAGAACACGCCAGGTGCCGACGTCATCGACCAGACGAAGGCCGAAGCCTGAACAGGATGGCAGCGGCGGCGTGAAACGCCGCCCTGCCTCTCCGCGCGGCCGATAAGCAGCGCTGGCGCCTCGAGCCCGGCCTATTTGCTTGTGATCTCCGCGCCACTTCTCTTTTTTGCAGATTTCTTGAAAACCATGTCGAAATGGCCGTTGGCCGCGCCTCATTGTCTCGGAACGGCTGAACCGCTCCTCCGGGAGTCACGGCTGTCGGGATGTTCCCGATATCGCGATGCCCGGATCAACGCCACAACGAGATCAGGAGTTTTTCATGCAATATGCTCTTATCATTCGCGAAGCCGCCGAGGATTTCGCCAGTCGCAGCGATCCCGCCTATCGCGACGGCTGGGTCGCCTACAGCAAGGCGCTCGCCCAGGCTGGGATCATGACCGGAGGCGCCGGGCTGACAGGCCCGGAGACCGGCACGATCGTGCGTCGCAAAGGTCAGGAACACGATGTTCAAGACGGACCCTATCCGGAAGGCAAGGAACAACTCGGCGGCTTCTATCTGATCGACGTTCCCGACATCGACACCGCACTCGAATGGGCGACCCGCGTGCCGATCTCCGACAAGGGGTCGGTCGAGGTGCGCCCGCGCCTGCAGATGTGAGGCGGTAATGCCGTCCGATGCCGGTCGCGCTGCCGAAAAGGTAGCGCGACAGTCCTACGGCAAGCTGATCGCCTTCCTCGCCGCCCGCTCGCGCGACATGCCGGCGGCGGAAGACGCATTGTCGGAAGCGCTGGCTTCGGCCCTTCGTGTCTGGCCGGAGCGCGGCGTTCCCGGCAACCCGGAAGCCTGGCTGCTGGTGGCCGCGCGCCGCAACCTCATGCAGGCGGCCCGCCACCGTACCGTCGAGACCAATGCGCAAACGACGATATCGCTCGCCTTCGAGGAGGCGGAGGAACGTATGAATGATGCTGGCCACGCCGTCTTTCCCGATGAGCGGCTGAAGCTGCTCTTCGCCTGCACCCATCCCGCCATCGACAGCTCCGTGCATACGGCGCTGATGCTGCAGACCGTTCTCGGCATCGAGGCGAGAACCATCGCACGGACCTTCGTCGTTTCGCCGGAGACGATGAGCCAGCGGCTGGTGCGGGCCAAGGTGAAGATCCGCGATGCCGGCATTCCCTTCGCCATCCCGCCTCGCCCGGCTCTAGCAGGGCGGCTCGCCGCCGTGCTTTCGGCGATCTACGCCGCCTACGGCCTCGGATGGGACGGTCTCGACGGCGTAGAAGAACACCATTCGCTTGCCGGCGAAGCGATCTGGCTCGGCCGGGCGCTTCTGACGGTGCTGCCGGACGAGCCGGAGGCGATCGGCCTCCTGTCGCTGATGCTTCAGTGCGAGGCCCGCCACAAGGCCCGGCGCGACAGCGATGGCCGATATGTGCCGCTGGACGAGCAAGATACGGCTGCATGGAACGCGATCATGATAGCCGAAGCGGATGCCCTGCTGCGCAAGGCCGGAGGTTTCGACCATTTCGGCCCCTTTCAGTGCCAGGCGGCGATCCAATCCGTGCATGCGGCGCGCCGGCTTTCGGGAACGACCGACTGGCAGGCGCTGACGACACTCTACGCGGCACTGGTGATGATGAAACCGACGCTCGGCGCACGCGTCAGCCAGGCTGCGGTGATCGGCAGAGCCTCGAACGCCGCCGCCGGCCTGGAACAGCTCGACAAGCTCGACCCGCGCGACGTTGCGGCATATCAGCCCTATTGGGCCGTGCGAGCCTTTCTTCTGGCACGGACCGGCGACGATGCCGCCGCAGCCGACGCTTACATGGCGGCGATCGGCCTCAGCGACAGCCCCGCGGTGCGCGATTTTCTCGCCGACCGGCTGAAGGAGGCGCGGCAGTCCATGCCAAGCTGATCACTTTTCGGTCAGCTTCAGCTCGATGCGGCGGTTGGTGGCGCGTGCATCCGGTGTTTCGCCCGGCGCGATCGGCTGGAACTCGCCGAAGCCGGCGGCAACAAGCCGGTCGGCCGGCACACCCTGTGCGATCAGAAACTTGACAACCGAAATCGCGCGAGCCGAAGAGAGTTCCCAATTGTCGCGATAGCGGCCGGTTCCGCCAAGCGGCACATTGTCAGTATGGCCGTCGACGCGCAGCACCCAGTTGATCTCCGGCGGAATTTCCTTGGCAAGGTCGAGAAGGGCGGCGGCAAGTTTTGCCATTTCGGCCTGCCCCTCCGGGTTGAGATCGGCGCCGCCCGAGGGAAACAGCACTTCCGATTGGAAGACGAACCGATCGCCGACGATGCGGATATTCTCGCGGTCGGAAAGGATCTCGCGCAGACGGCCGAAGAAGTCGGAGCGGTAGCGGTTCAGCTCCTGGACGCGCGCGGCGAGCGCAACATTGAGGCGGCTGCCCAGATCAGCGATCTTGGTCTGCGACACCCGGTCTTTCTGCTCCGACGCCTGAAGGGCGGCTTCGACGGCGGCGATCTGGCTGCGAAGCGCGGCGATCTGCTGATTCAGCAGTTCGACCTGGCTGAGCGCCCGCTCGCTCACCTGCTTCTGCTCGTCGAGCTCCTGCGTCATCGAGCCGATCCGCTTCTGCGCCGCATCTTGGCCACCCGATCCGGCACTCAGCAATGCTTGCAGCCGCGAACGATCGCCCTCGGCACTGGCAAGCGAGGCCTGCAGATTGGCGACCGAATCCTGGAGGTCCTGGTTGCTGCCCTTTTCGAGCGCAAGAAGCTGCGTCAGCTCGTTGATCTGGCTGTTGAGGCGACTGAGCACCTCATCGCGTCCGGTAATCTCGCGGCTGAGGATGAACTGTCCGACGACGAACACCGTCAGCAGGAACATGATTGAGATGAGCAGCGTCGACAGCGCGTCGACGAAGCCCGGCCAGTAATCCACCGTGCGTTCACGGCGCCGGTTGCGGGCAAGAGCCATGGCTTACTTGCCCTCGCTCTTTTCTGTCTGGCTGGCGCGGTCGCGCATGCGCTCGCCCCGGTCGCCCGCACGCTCCTGCACGCCAATGCGTTCGGCCAGTCGGTCGAGCGTGCGGCGCATCGCCTTCGCCTCGTCCTGCTGTGCCTCGATCCAGTCGCGCAGCATCTGCTGCTCGTTGCGCATGTTCTTGACGAGACCCTGAATGCCTTCAGCAAGGCTCGCCATGGCAGCGACGGAGCGCTGGCTGCCGGCGCCGCCCTCTTCGGAGACCTTGCGCAGATAATCGGAGAGCTCACGCATGTCCTCCGAGGAAGCCCCGGAAACGGCCTCGAGGGCGGGTGCCAGATCGGAACCGACATCGGTGACCGATGAGAGCCAGTTTTCCAGCTCCATGTAGAACCGATTCTGCGCGCGGCCGGCCTGCAGGTCGAGGAAGCCGAGAATGAGAGAACCGGAGAGGCCGAGCAGCGAGGAGGAGAAGGCCTGGCCCATGCCCGAAAGCGGCGTGGAAAGCCCTTCCTTCAGCGCCGAGAGCACGTCCCCCGTCCCGTTCGAGCCGGCATCGAGCGACTGAATGACGATGCTGATCGAACCGATCGTGCCGATGAGGCCCCAGAAGGTGCCGAGCAGGCCGAGGAAGACAAGCAGGCCGATCAGGTAGCGCGAGACATCGCGCGATTCGTCGAGGCGGGTGGCGATCGAATCGAGGATCGAGCGCAGCGTCGTCGTAGACAGCGCAGACTTGCGGCTGCCGATGAGCGCCCGCATCGGCGCAAGCAGCCGCGGATTGCGGTTGACCTTGTCGGCGCTGCCGGCGGCGCGGAACGAGTTGAACCAGCGCACTTCGGGGCGAAGCGCCAGTACATGGTTGAAAACAAGAATGATTCCGACCGCGAGAACGCCGACGATCAGGCCGTTGAGGCCCGGATTGTGCATGAAGGCGGTCTGCGTCTGGCGGAAAAGGATGGCGGCGATAAAGCCGACGATGACGAGGAAAAGCAGCATCGTCCAGAGAAACGGCATGGGGCTCGAAAGCCTGTAGGCATAACCGCCGGCCGTCTTTTCGGTGGAGCCGATCTCCGCCACATTCACATTTTCCATAGGGTCCGCTGCCTCCGGAGTCATTGCTGGCGGAGACTAGAGCAACATTGTGCCGAATTGAAGTATGCCGGGGCGAAAACCGTGACTTTACAACAGCCAGATTTTCGTTCGCCTACTTGGCGGGAATTGGTCGCTTGACGACTTCGATCAACGCCTTGTGGATAGCTTCGTTGCCGGCGACGATCGCTCCGCTCTCCAGAATGGCCGTCCCACCGTCCCAATCGGTGGCAAACCCACCGGCTTCGCGGATGAGCAGGATGCCGGCTGCCACGTCCCAGGGCGCAAGCTCCACCTCCCAGAAACCGTCGAAACGCCCCGCCGCGACATAGGCGAGGTCGAGCGTCGGCGAACCGAGGCGGCGGATGCCCGCCACTTCGCCCATCACGTGGCGAAGCTCGACCAGAAACTTGCCGTGATTGCGCTTGCCGAGCGCCGGCACGCCGCAGCCGATGACGCAATCCGACAGCGCGCGGCGCGCGGCGACGCGCAGGCGCCGGTCGTTGAGGAAGGCGCCGCCGCCGCGCTCGGCGGTGTAGAGCTCGTCGGTCGCCGGATTGAAGACGACGGCGGCAACGATCTCGCCGTTGCGTTCGAGCGCAATCGAGACAGCGAAGGCCGGGATGCCGTGCAGGAAGTTGGTCGTCCCGTCGAGCGGGTCGACGATCCAGCGATGCGCCCCGTCCGTGCCCTTGATCTCCTCACTTTCCTCACCGAGGAAACCATAGGTCGGACGCGCCTTGAGCAGCTCTTCTCTGACGATCTTTTCGGCCTTGCGGTCGGCGGTGGAAACAAAGTCGCCCGGTCCCTTCACGGAAACCTGCAGGTTCTGCACTTCGCCGAAATCACGTCCCAGCGATTTTCCTGCCTTGAGGGCAGCCTGAACCATGACATTGAGAAGAGCTGAACGGGCCATTGGCGCATTTCCTTGGGACTGATACGGGGTGCGCGCTGCCAGGGGCGGGAAGTGTCCCTGAACATGCATGACAGGCAGCGCTGCAAAGATTGGCGGCCTCAAGACCACAAAATCAGGGAAATTTCAAGGGGACACACGCATGGCTGCCCTGCGGCGCCAGAAACCATCAATTTTATTCTGGACAGATCAGTCCAATAACGGTAAAAGCTTTGACATGGCACGACACAAGGAATTCGATCGCAACATCGCACTTCACGCCGCAATCGGCGTATTTTCCGAGCACGGCTATGAAGGCACCTCAACCGAGAAACTGCTGACGGCGATGAAGATCAGCCGGCAAAGCATGTACGACACATTCGGCGACAAGCGCGGTCTCTATCTGGAAGCGCTGACACGCTACAATACCGAAAGCACCGGCAAGATCATGGCCGATCTTCACCGCGAAGGCCGGCCAATCGAGGCACTGGAAGGCGCGCTCGTCGCCTTCGCCTCGCGCCCCGCCGCCGAGGCGCGGCGCGGCTGCCTCGGCGTCAGCGCCATCTGCGAATTCGGCCGCACCGATGCCAAGATTGCAGCTCTTACCGACAGCGCCGGCCACGCGCTTCACTCGGCGATCGAGAGCCTTCTCGACGAGGCTCAAAGGGCCGGAGAACTCGGAACCGATATCGATATCGCCGACGCCATTCAATTTCTCGGCTCTGCTCTGTCGGGCATGAAAATCAGCGCCCGAAACGGCGCCTCACCCGATATACTTCGCGGCATCGCACGCATGGCAATCAGAAGCCTCCGCTGACGAAAGGGCACCACCGAGGTGACTTTTCCATGATCAATTCTAGACTGATCGATCTAAAAACAAAGGAAACCTGCATGTCTCAATCTCTTTCAACCAAGATCGCCCTCGTTACCGGCGGCGCACGCGGCATCGGTGCCGCCATCGTCCGAAGGCTCGCCGCTGATGGCGCAGCCGTCGCCTTCACCTATTCGAGTTCCGAGCACAAGGCGAAGGCGATCGTCGCCGAGCTGGAGGCTGCCGGCAGCAGGGCGCTGTCGATCCGGGCCGACAGTGCCGATGTGAAAGCCGTGCAGGACGCAGTCGCACTGACAGCCGAGCATTTTGGCGGGCTCGACATTTTCGTCAGCAATGCCGGCATCCTCATCCTCAACCCGCTCGACCAATATTCGCTCGAGGATTTCGACCGCATGTTCGCCGTCAATGTCCGGGCCGCTTTCGTCGGCATCCAGGCAGCGGCTAAGCACATGAAGGAGGGCGGCCGCATCATCACCATCGGCAGCGTCACCGCCGATCGCAGCGGCTTTCCGACATCTTCGGTCTACAGCATGACGAAGGGCGCGATCGCCTCGATGACCCGCGGCCTTGCCCGCGATCTGGGCCCGCGCAGCATCACCGTCAACAATATCCAGCCCGGCCCAACCGCAACCGATATGAACCCCCACGAGGATGATCACGAGCGCCTCAAACCGCTGATGGCGCTCGGCAGACTGGGCGAAGACCGCGAGATCGCCGGTCTTGCCGCCTATCTCGCAAGCGCGGAAGCCGGCTTCGTCACTGGCGCTAGCCTGACGATCGATGGAGGATATCTCGCCTGATCCGGACGGAGCACATAAAAGCCGGCGGCATGGCGATATCGCCGGCTTTTTCGCGTTCGGTCGAAACGGACCTCAGAACTTCTGCTGCGTCATCAGCACTTCGCGAGCGATCTGATCGAGCGGCAGGATACGGTCGACGCCGCCCTTGGCGATCGCCTCCTTCGGCATGCCGAAAACAATGGAGCTCGCCTCGTCCTGCGCCACCGTGTAGGCGCCGGCCTGATGCATTTCCAGCATGCCGCGCGCACCGTCATCGCCCATACCGGTCATGATGATCCCCATGGCATTCGAACCGGCCGAGCGCGCTGCCGAACGGAAGAGCACGTCGACGGAAGGCCGGTGCCGCGACACCAGCGGCCCGGTCTTCACGCTCACATAATAACGCGCACCCTGGCGTTCGAGCAGCATGTGCTTGTCACCAGGTGCGATCAGCACATGGCCGCGCAGCACGGGATCGCCGTCGACGGCTTCCTTGACCTCGACCTCGCAGAGACCGTTCAGCCGTTTGGCGAAGGCCGCGGTGAATTTCTCCGGCATATGCTGGACGATTACCATGCCAGGCGCATTTGCCGGCAGTTCTTCCAGGAACTCGCGCAGCGCTTCGGTGCCGCCGGTGGAAGCGCCGACGCAGACCACCATCTCCGTCGTCTTCGCCATGGCCCGCCCCGTCGGCGGCGGCAGCATCACATCCGCCGTCAGCTTCTTGGCCGGCCCCTCCGCGGCAGCCGAGCGGATGGTTCCGGCGGCCCTCCGCGCGTTGGAAAGCCGCGCATGCGAGGCGCTCTTGACGACTTCGCGAATGCGCATGGCATCTTCGGCGAGGCCGTCGGCGGCCCCGATCTTCGATTTCAGAATGACGTCGACGGCACCGGCCTCCAGCGCCTGGATCAGCGTTTCCGAGCCCGCTTCCGTCAGCGACGAGCACATCACGACCGGGATCGGCCGCTGCGCCATCAGTTTGCGCAGGAAAGTGATGCCGTCCATGCGCGGCATCTCCACATCGAGCGTGATGACATCGGGGATCTCCTCCTGCAGCTTCCGCGCCGCCATGAACGGGTCGGATGCCACCGCCATGATCTCGATATCGGGATCCTGCTCCAGCACATGCGCCAGCGTCTGGCGGATGCTGGCGGAATCGTCGATAATCAGTACGCGGATTTTCTTAGCCATGAAGCCTCTAGATACGCTGAAACACCGTGTTCGAGACCTGCTTCAACGGCAGGTCGAAGCCGGTGATCGATTCGGAATGACCGATGAACATGTAGCCGCCCTTCGCCAGGCAGTTGCAGAGGCGGTTGAGCACGCCGGCCTGGGTCTGCTTGTCGAAATAGATTAGCACGTTGCGGCAGAAGATAATGTTCATCGCCTCGCCAATCGGGTATTTCTCGTCCATCAGGTTCATGCGGGCAAAACCCACCCTGCTGCGCAGTTTCGGCGTGATGCGCACCTCCCGCCGACCCGGCTGTTTGGCTGTCAGCACGTATTTGCGCTGCAGGTCGCGCGGCACGGGCGCGATCAAATCCTCCGGATAAATGCCTCGGCGCGCCGTCTGCAGCACGTCGGTGGAAAGGTCGGTGGCAAGCACGTTGTAGGAGACGTCGCTGCGGCTTTCGGCGAATTCGGCCAACACCATCGCCATCGTATAGGGCTCCGCCCCCGTCGAACAGGCAGAACTCCAGGTGCGGATGGTTCGCACGCCGCTATTGGCGATCGCCGGCAACGCCACTGTCTGCAGATAGTTGAAATGCTTGGCTTCGCGGAAGAAGTCGGTCTTGTTGGTTGTGACCACATCGATCAGGTAAACGGCTTCCTGGGCGAGGCCGTCATGATCGAACAGGAAGTCGCAATAATCATCGAAGGTCGAATGGTTGGTCGCACGAAGGCGGCGCCTCAGCCGCCCTTCGAGCATCGTCAGCTTGGTCGGCGGCATCTTGATGCCGCTATAGTCGTAAATGAACCGGGCAAGCTTGTCGAAATTGCGCTTGCTGATCCGGTCGCCCGGCAATTGGGTTTCCACCGCTGCTGCCATACTCATAGAACGCCGTACTCCAAGTTGATAACGCGGTCAGGCGGCCGATTGCAGCGCCGAGGCGTCCTCGCGCGACAGCAACCGGGCAAGATCGATGATGACGACGAAGCCGTTTTCGCGGCGAACGACGCCGGCAATATAATCCGAGCGCCAGCGCACGCCGATGTCGGGGGCCGCCTCGATCTGCTCGCGCCGGAACGGCGTGACCTCGAAGACGCGGTCGGCGACAAGGCCGAGCGTCAGCAGCCGGCTTTCCATTGGCACGTCGAGCACGAGCACCCGTGTGTGCGGCGTCGGCACGGTCTTGGCCATGCCGAGCTTCAATCGAAGATCGATCGTCGGCACGCCCTGCCCGCGCACATCGCGCAGGCCGAGCAGATAGTCGGGACCATTCGGAATCTTGAAAGCTTCCGCATAGTCGAGGATTTCCCGTACCACCTCTACCGGCACGGCGAAGATCTCCTCGCCGAGGCTGAAGGTCACGAATTGCGCTTCCAGAGATGTCGTGGCCATGATCATGCGCTTTCCTTGAATTCGGCGTCCCCATCATCGGGACCGCCCATGGAGAGATCGAGAGCGAAACCTTTCAGCCGCGCCTGCTGGCCAGAGATGCTGTTGGCGGCCGACTTCTTAGCGCTGGGCTTGCGGCCGGCGACGGGAGCCGGGCTGCGGACCGTCATACGGGCAGCCGGCATGCGGGACGGATGGTTGCCAGCGGCATCGACCTTGAAGAAGGCGATCGACGCCTGCAGTTCTTCGGCCTGGGAGGCGAGCTCCTCGGAGGTTGCCGACATCTGCTCTGAGGCGCCGGCATTCTGCTGCGTGACCTTGTCGAGCTGCTGGATCGCTTCGTTGATTTGCGAGGCGCCGATATCCTGTTCGCGGCAGGCGGCACTGATCTCGGAGACCAGCTCGGCCGTCTTGCGGATGTCGGGGACCAGCCGACCGAGCATGTCGCCGGCTTCCTGAGCGGCCTTGACCGTATCGCCCGACATCGAGCTGATTTCGGCGGCCGCCGATTGGCTGCGTTCGGCAAGCTTGCGCACCTCCGAGGCGACCACCGCAAAACCCTTGCCATGTTCGCCGGCACGGGCAGCTTCGACGGCGGCATTCAGAGCCAGCAGATCGGTCTGGCGGGCGATCTCCTGGACGATGCCGATCTTCTGGGCGATGGTGCGCATGGCGTCGACCGCACGCGTCACCGCTTCGCCGCTCATCTCGGCATCCTTGGCCGACTGGCGGGCGATCTTTTCGGTCTGCGCCGCGTTGTCGGCGTTCTGCTTGATGTTGGCGGCCATCTCCTCCATCGAAGCGGAAGCCTCTTCGGCCGAAGCGGCCTGTTCGCTCGCGCCCTGCGAAACCTGCTCGGAGCTCGAAGACAGTTCCTGGCTGCCGGCCGAAACATTTTCCGCGGCCGCGGCCGCATCGGAGACCACGCCGCGCAGGCGCTCGACCATCTGCTCGAGCGCTATGCCGAGCATATCCTTGTCGGAAAGCGGTTTGGGCGACACCGTCAGGTCGCCGTTCGAAATCTGGTTGGCGATCTCTGCGGTGTTGCGAAGATTACCCGTCATGACGTTGATCGTGTTGACGAGATCCTTGATCTCGTCGTTGCTCTTGATCTCGGCCTTCTGGTTCAGGTCGCCTATGGCGACCGCGTTGGCAACGTTCATGATCTTGCGCAGGCCGCTGTTGATTCCGAGCGCGATCCACAATGCGGCGGCAAAGGCGATGACGGAAGCGGCGATAGCGATGCCGATCAGCAGGTTCTTGGTGGAGCCATAAAGGCTTTCGGTGTCGTCATCGGCCTGCGTCATCGCCTTCTGCTGCTGCGTAACGAGCGCCGCGAAGACGTCTTCCAGTTCCGCGACGAGGGCGCGAACCTCTCCTGACGACAGGGCATTGGCCGCTGCTCTGTCACCACTTTCCTGGATGGAGGCAACCTGGTGGGAGCCTTCGGTGAAGCGCTTGGCCAGTTCGATCAGCCTATCCCACATGGGCTTGCCGTCAGCAGTTGCAAGCTGTTGGCCGCTCGCCGCGAAGGCGAGCATTTCATCCATGCTCCTCGCCGAGTTCTGATAATTCTTCCTGGCCACCTCGGGATCCATTTCCAGAAGGGCATTCTTCTGCCAGCGAATGCCATTGAGCTCCGCGGCTTTTGCTTCCAGGGCCAGTTCCAGGTTCTTTGCGGGACCCGAGATGAGGTTGCCGACGGCATCGTTGAGTGAACTGAGACTGATGATCCCATATACCGCGCTGCCCACCAGCAACAGTATGACAAAGCCGAATGCGGCTGCGAGCTTAAGTTTAATCGTAATACGCATCTCAATGTTCCTCTCTGAGAGCGAGGCAATAAATATGGACCAAGGGGCGCGGCATCATGCAGCAAAGAAATTCTGGTAGGCGAAGACATGCCACGGAAGGAAGTTGACAGACTTCCATGCCGGCATGCGCGTGCCGGAAGCGTGTGTCGCGGGCGAGCTGACTGGCCCACGACAATTCGCACGAGAGCGCATAGCGCTTCCCCAGGGAGCGCTATGCGCTCTCCCTGAACTCGTCATCGGCCGTGTCGGGACCACCCATCGACATGTCGAGGGCAAATCCCTTCACGCGGGCCTGCTGACCGGCGACCGTATTGGCGGGTGACTTGGTGCCCGGCTTGCGCGGTACGGGCTGAGGCCGGCTGCGGACCGCGGCTTTTGCAGCTGGCGCACGCTCACGGCGCCCGCCCACCATATCGACCTTGAAGAAGGCGATCGACGTCTGCAGCTCCTCGGCCTGCGAGGCTAGTTCCTCGGAAGTTGCCGACATCTGCTCGGAGGCACCGGCATTCTGCTGCGTCACCTTGTCGAGCTGCTGAATCGCCTCGTTGATCTGGGCAGCCCCGATATCCTGTTCGCGGCAGGCGGCACTGATCTCGGAAACCAGCTCGGCCGTCTTGCGGATGTCGGGCACCAGGCGGCCGAGCATGTCGCCGGCTTCCTGAGCGGCCGTCACGGTATTGCCCGACATGGCGCTGATTTCGGCAGCGGCCAATTGGCTGCGTTCGGCGAGCTTGCGCACCTCGGAGGCGACGACCGCAAACCCCTTGCCGTGCTCGCCGGCGCGTGCTGCTTCCACAGCAGCATTAAGGGCGAGAAGGTCGGTCTGGCGGGCGATTTCCTGGACGATGCCGATTTTCTGGGCGATCGTGCGCATGGCTTCGACGGCGCGGGAGACGGCTTCGCCGCTGGCTTCCGCGTCCTTGGCCGATTGACGGGCAATCTTCTCGGTCTGAGCGGCGTTGTCGGCGTTCTGCTTGATGTTGGCGGCCATCTGCTCCATCGAAGCGGAAGCCTCTTCGGCCGAAGCGGCCTGTTCGCTGGCGCCCTGCGACACCTGCTCGGAGCTCGAAGACAGTTCCTGGCTGCCTGAAGAGACGTTGTCGGCGGCCGACAGGGCATCGGCAACGACGCCGCGCAGGCGTTCGATCATAATGTTGACGTTGCCGAGAAGCTCGCCGATTTCGTCGCGGCTGGTGATATCGGCCATCTTCGTCAGATCGCCTTCCGACACTTCGCGAACCACGGTATTGGCCCGGCTAAGGCCCTTGCTGATCGTGCTGGCGATCCAGAAGGCGGTAATGGCCGCAATCAACAGGGCAAAAGCAGCCACCGCCATCATCATCGTGCGTGTGATCGCATACTGCGCGTCGGCGCTATCGTCCGCAGCCTTCATGCGCTGCTTTTCGAGTGCCAGGATTTCGCCGAGCGTCGAGTCGATATCGTTGGCGGCGGCCCGGGCTGCCGTGACGGAGATGGTATTTGCGCCTTCGGCGTTACCGGCCTTCACATAGTCGCGGATCTGGTCGTCGGCTGCATTGAATGTCTTGGAAAGTTCGGCGATGCGCGCCCAGCGAACCTTGCCTTCTTCCGTTGCCAGCGCCAGCACCTGGCTGAAGGCATCGGTGAATTCCTTGCGGGCCTGATTGCCCTTTGCGATCGCACCGGCCGTCTCGTCGGCAGTGCGGGCGGTGAGCAAGTTTTTCTGCTGACGAATGGCCTCGAGCTGGGCGATGTTGATTTGCTGCGCCAGGTCGAGACGGGCTGCCGGACCGGCGATGAGATTGCCGATCGTATCGTTCAGCGATCCAAGGCTGACGATGCCGTAGGCAGCGGTGCCCATCAGCATGAGGATGATGAAGGTGAACGCGGTCACCAGTTTTGTCTTGATTGTCAATCGCATCGGTTTAACCCCAACCTGAACTCAGCCGACATCAGCTGGCGGCTCCCGCCGCATTGCGCCTCGATGAAAAAATCGCCTGCAGATTCGGGAGAATGATGAATTCTCCGCCCCTCTTCACCAGGCAGTTGATATAGTCGGCGCGCCAGCGCATGCCGATGCTCGGCGGCGCTTCGCTCGCGGTCTTTGCAAGCGTCGTCACCTCGTTCACCTTGTCGGTCCTGAGGCCGACGAGCGTGTGCTCGCCTTGCAGATCGATCTCGATGACGATGATGCGGCTGTCGATCGTCGCCTCTGCGGCTTCCATCCCGAAGGCGAGACGCAGATCAGCGAGCGGAATGACCTTGCCTCGAAAGTTGATGACGCTGGCAACGAAGGGCTGGCTGCCTGGCACCGCAGTCTCGGGAAGCAGATCCAGGATCTCCTGGACGATGACCGCTTCCAGCGCGAAGGTTTCGCCGTTGAGATCGAAGGTTAGAACCTCGACTTCCTCGGCATAGCTCCAGTGATTGTCAAATCGTTCGGCTGTCGTTGCTGTTGCGCTCATCCTGCTACACGCAATTGCGCCTCCTGTTGCTGACCCGCGGCAACCAGGTGCCCGACGTCGAGAATGAGGGCGACGCTGCCGTCGCCGAGAATGGTGGCGCCCGAGAATGTCGCGACGTTATTGTGCAGTTTCGACATCGACTTGATGACCGTCTGGTGGTCGCCGATGATCTGGTCGACGACGAGGCCGACACGCTCCATGCCGGTCGAGATGACGACGACCTTTTGATGTACGTCGGGCTTGGTGCCAGTGCGGAAGAGATCGCGCAGGCGCAAGAACGGCACCAGGCTGTCCCGCAGCGAGATGAAGCTGCGGCCGCGCGAGCGGAGATCTTCCTCGAGCGACAGTTCGAGGCATTCCTCGACCGCCGAGAGCGGGATGACGTAGCGGCCGGAACCGACGCGCACCAGCAGGCCATCGATAATGGCGAGCGTCAGCGGGATGCGTAGCGACACTTCCGAACCCTGCCCCGGCACGCTGACGATGTCGATCGCGCCGCGAAGCGCTTCGACCGTCTTCTTGACCACGTCCATGCCGACCCCGCGGCCGGACAGATTGGTGATCGCCGCGGCCGTCGAGAAGCCGGGAGCGAAGATCAGCTGCAACAGCTCAGAGTCGGAAAGCGGTTGGCCGGGCTGGATGAGGCCGGAGGATTCCGCCTTGGCGCGAACCCTTTCACGATTGATGCCGCGACCGTCATCCTTAATCGAGATGATCACTTCGCCGCCGGCCTGACGGGCCAAAAGCGTCACCGTGCCGGCTTCGGACTTGCCGGCGGCAAGGCGACCGGCGGGCGTTTCGAGGCCGTGATCGATCGAGTTGCGCACAAGATGCACCAAAGGATCGGCCAGACGTTCGATGACCGTTTTATCGACCTCGGTGCTCTCGCCCTCGGTCACCAGCTCGATCACCTTGCCGGTCTCGCGGGCGAGATCGTGGACGAGGCGGCGGAAACGGGAGAAGAGGGTGGCGACGGGCACCATGCGCAGCACCATCATCGTGTCGCGCAATTCACCGGAGAGACGTTCGATTTCTTCCGAGACGGAGCGCAGCGCGATATCGCTACTGGCGCTGGCGAGCTGGCTGAGACGCGATTGCGCGATGACGAGCTCGCCGACGCGATCCATCAACTCGTCGAGACGTTCGGCCGGAACGCGGACATTCTCGGTCGCCTTCGCCTGGCTGACGGCGGCGGGCGCCTCGCGCTTGGTCGAAACCGCCTCGACAGGACGGAATTCCGGGACGGGTGCTGCAGGAACGGCCGGCGCCGATGCTGCAGCGCCAGGTGCGGCTGCCTTTTCCGCGGCCGGGGCGGCGGTTGCCGCTGCCGCGCCATCGATATCCTCGACGCTGAGCTCCATATCGTCGAGCACGAAGATGAAGACGTCGTCGATCGCCGAGCGGTCCTGCTCACTGGTCAGCGTCACGTCCCAGGAAATGTGGAGTTCCGTCGGAGTGAGCTCGTCGAGCGGCGGAATGGCCGAGGTGTTGGCGCGCACGGTGCATTCGCCGAGATCGCGCAGCTCGTCCAACAGGCCGAGCGGGTTGGTGCCGTTGGCCATCGAATTGGCGGGCAGGCTAAAGTGGATGCGCCAGCTGTTTTTCTGCTTCGCCGGTGCCTCGCGGATGGCAGCGGCTACAGCAGCAGCGGCCGGCGCTGCAGCAGTCGGCGTCTCCTTGCCGCCGACGGCAGCCTGCAGCTGCGCCAGAAGCGTGCTGCCGGTATCGCCGTGATCGGCGTCCGGCTGGTCGACGAGGGCACGCATATGGTCCTGGGCGGCAAGAACGGCGGCGACGAGTTCACTGGTCGCCGCGACCTCGCCCTTGCGGACGCGGTCGAAGGCGGTTTCGCAATGATGGGTGAAGGCGGCGAGCGCCTCGAAGCCGAACATCGCGCCGGAGCCCTTGAGCGTGTGCAGCCCGCGAAAGACGGCGTCGACGAGATCCTTGTTGTCGAGCTGGTGGGTCAGGTCGAGAAGACCAGCCTCGATCGCTTCGAGGCATTCGGCGGCCTCTGTGCGGAAGACGGCGACAGGATCGAGCGTACTCATCGTCCGAGAACCTTCTTCACGATCTTCACCAGACTTTCCGGGTCGAACGGCTTGGTCAGCCAGCCCGTCGCGCCGGCAGCCTTGGCGCGCGCCTTGAGATCGGCGTCCGATTCCGTCGTCAGGAAGATGATCGGAACCCCGGCCTGTGCCGGCAGTTTGCGCAGTTCCTCGATCATCGTCAGCCCGTCCATGACAGGCATATTCAGATCGGTGACGATCAGATCGAAGCTGCTGCCCTTGGCCGTCGCCAGGCCCTCGGCCCCATTGACCGCCTCGGTGACGCTATAGCCGGCATTGGTCAGCGTGACTTTGGTCGTCAGACGAATGCTGGCGGAATCGTCGACAGTCAGGATATTTGCGCTCATAACGACACCTCTTTATGCAACCAGAAATTTGCGTCTTCTTGATCGAAGGATTCGATGAAACCTGAGCGCTCAAGTACTTTCAGGACAGAGCCGCTAGCCGGGGAAGAAAGCCTGAAGGTCTTTCCTTGGGATTTTGCTTGGCGCCGCGAGGATTCGATGAGTTGAACGAAACTCAGATCTGCTTCAGCGCCTTCCGGGATGCTGACGATGATTGTATCGCGGCTATGAAATTCGTTGGAAATCTTGGAGTGTAGTTCGGACACGTTGCGAATGCTGAGTACGCCCGGCAAATTTATAGATTCGTAATATTGTTTCGGAGTATCCAATGCAGCCTCCTGGGCCAGGGAAATACTTGAGGACCCTAAAAGGACTCTCATGGCAGCGTTAACGCAGGGTAAACAGCGGTTGTAGAAAACCGCCGCATAGCGCGCCGCGCGACTCTCAATTCTCATCCGGGAAAAGTTGTATTTTTCTCTCAAAATTTAGAAAAAAATAAAGTAAAAACAGCATGTTGAATTGATCTCTCGGCCGTGACGCTGCGTGCCGAAGCGCCATCCACATCTTTCGTTAATCACAACGCTGGCGAGTCCGGCGCGTTTACCGGACGTTTCCATCCTGCCCGTAAAAATAGAGTCAAATCGCCTGTGTTCTAAGAAAAGGTATAAAAGTGGCACACGCCCTGGTAACATCGAACGCTGCAACCTACACGTCTGGGCGGGACATCAGCCAGACCCTGGAATCCGCCCGCAGCCAGGTCGAGGAACGCTTCCTCGAAGGCGGCACCGTGCTGCTGTCGGTGATGGATGTCCTCAACCGCTTGCTGAATTCGCTCGAGAGCGTCACCACGACGCTCGACAACAAGGAGGCGAGCGACACCAGCGCCGATCTCCGCGCAACCGTGGAGAGCCTGACGGCGCTGCCGGTCACCGAGGAAAACCGGCAGCAGGCACTCGTCTCGCTGGCGCATACCGGCAGGGAGCTACGCAAGCATGTCTCCGACATGCAGGAGACGATGCGTTATCTCAGAACCTTCGCCGTGACCGTGAAGATCACCGGTGCCGGCCTTGCCGAATTCGCCGGCTTCGCCCAGGAGATCCTGGAGCGCATCTATTCCGGCACCGATGAGGTCAACCGTTTCGCAACCCATCTCGACAGTCTCGACAAGGAGGTGAAGCTCGCAGCCTCTTTCGGCGCCAGCATTTCCAAGGGTTATGCCGATACCGTTCCGGCGGTTGCCGGAGCCCTGCGCGATGATGCAGCCAAGATCGCCGAGCACCGCAAAGATCTCGGCTTCATCGCCCGTGACGTCGGCGCAATTGCACGCGCCGTCCAGAGTAAAGTCGCCTCGACGCTATCGGCCCTGCAGATCGGCGACATCACCCGCCAGCGCATCGAGCATGTGCAGGCCACCTTTTCGCTGCTTGACGATTTCTTTGCCGGCGAGGGTGGCGCAAGCCTCGACGCCGGCGCGCGCCAGCGCCTCCAGAACATCATTCACCATTTGACCGCAGCGCAGATGAGCGACATGCGCGCAAATTTCCAGCGGGATTCGGAGAACGTCGTCAAGACGATAGCAAGTTTCGACCACGATATGCGGGAGATCCTCAAGCTGCGCGATCAGATGAGCGGCGAGAGCGGCGAAGCCGGCGGCAACTTCATGCGCGCGCTGGAATCCAGCGTTTCGGCCGCCCACGAAATCGTCAAGCAGGTCGATACGACAAGCCGCCAGGCCGACCAGGTGAGCCAGTCGACGATCGGCACGGCCGCCAAGCTCTTCGAGGCGATCGGCAACATCCGCGCCGTCAAGACCGACATTCACTATATGGCTTTGAATACCAACCTGCGCTGCAGCCGCCTCGGCGAGGAAGGCAAGTCGATCAACGTTGTCACCGCCGAACTACGCATCTTTGCCGGCAAGCTCGATGATTCCGCCGACGCCATCGTCAACGGCCTGCCGGCGCTCGAGGCCGCGGCCGGGCGGGTCGCCCCCGCCACGGACGCCGAGCCTGGCGGCCTGGGAGAAAGCCTGACGTCGGCCGTCGGCAACATCCGCTCTGCGGCCAACGCGATGGAAAACGAGCTGAAGGTACTCGCCGAGAACGGCCGCGAGGTCGCCACCAACATCAGCCTGCTGATTGGCAAGCTCGATTTCCAGCACGATCTCGGCGAAGTCCTTGCCCGCTGCGCCGATCTGCTCGAAGGCGTTGCCGGCACCGATATCGCCGATATCTCCGACCTCGCTGAGGTGATCGCGCCGCTCGATCGCAAAATCTTCAAGCACTATACGATGGCCCAGGAGCGAAACATTCATCGCGACATCATCCCGGCGAGCGAAGACAGCACCCCCGCTCCAGCCGAGATCGGCAAAGCCGAAAACGACGAGGATCTGTTCGCCGACGCGCTTTTCTAGAGCAAATTCAAACAAAGTGCCCGGTGGTTCTGGGATAACGACATCCGTAAAAACAATAAGCTAAAGCGCGACAAGCGAATCTGAAGATCGCGACGCGCTTCAGTTGGACGTGCGCCTGCTATCGCCGCCGGAACTTGTTGGCCGCCTCGATCGCCGCTTTCTGTTGATCGTCCTCGATGCCGAGATAGAAATCCTCAAGCGACGGATCGGCGAGCCCAGCCCGGCGCGACAGGACGTACCACTTCGCCGCCTCGACCGGATCGGGCGCCGTGCCGATGGCGTTGATATAAAGGTGGGCGAGCTTGTTCTGTGCGGCGACGTTGCCGCCATTGGCGGCAAGTTTCAGCCATTCGAAGCCCTTGACGTAATCCTTCGGTCCGCCGACGCCGTTGACGAGCCAGATGCCGAGATCGAGCTGGGCCGTGTCAAAGCCGGCGCGCGCCGCACGTGCCATCCACTCTCGGGCGAGCTGTTTCTTTTCCTCCGGCAAGTCCTTCAGCGTCGAATAGATCTGCGCCACGGCATATTGCGAATCGGCAATGCCCTGCTCGGCCGATTTCTCGTAGAACGGCAGCGCAAGCCTCAGCCCCTTCTCGCCGGGATTGTCGGCGATGAGAAGCTGCGCCCAGTTGAATTCCGCCGAAGGATTGCCGGCTTCGGCCGCCTTGCGCATGTAGTCGTCGGCCTTGACCTTGTCGCGCGGCACGCCTTCGCCTTCCATCAGGATCAGCGCATACTTGAACATTGCCGCCGCATCGCCGCCTTCGGCCGCCTTGCCGTACCAGAAGGCAGCATTCTTCACGTCCTTCTTGACACCGAGGCCCTGCGAGAGGATTTCGCCAATCAGCGTCTGCGCCGCCGCATCGCCGAGCTGGGCGCGCGGCAGCGCCTTGTCCATAGCCGTCAGATAATAGCCGCGCTGGAAGGCGCCGTAAGCCTCGTCGACCGGCCCCTTGTAATCCTTCTCCGGCGGCAGGTCAGGCAGCTTCGCACCCATGCGGTCGAACACGCCGACACCATCGGAAGGCCTCACCACCGGACCGGAGGGCCGGTCGGTGCGGAAAGTCGAAGCCGGCGCCGAGCCCGGCTGGCTGATGACGCTGTCGGTGGCCTGCGCCAGGACGACATCCGGCCCGGCCGCAACGAGGGCGGCCATGCTGGCAAGGATAAATTTCAACAGGGGGGCGGTCGGGATCGGCATGAGCGCGATTTCAATCCTCAAACCGTGGCGCTTTTTCGTCAAGCAGCGCGTTGACTTCGGCGACGATCGATGGCGCTCGGGTGGGTTCGCCGAAGACTGCCAGCCGCAGTGCCACGAACTCCGCTCCGGTCTCGGCGACGGCAAGCGCCGAAGCAGGATCGGTGCCACCCATGACAATGCAAGGAATCTCGATCATCGAGGCCCACCATTCGCCAAGCGCAAGGTTCTTCGGATGGGCCTCCGGCTTGATATCGCCGTCGAGCTTGCCAAAAAAGATATAGTCGGGCCTGACTTCGCCGATCTGCAGTGCATTGTGGCGGTCGGCTGCGTTACCGCCGCCGACGATCAGCTTCGGCGCATGTTTTTCGATCGCTTCCGAAAGCGCCTCGGCATTGCCGGAAAGGTGCAGGCCATCGGCCTTTGCCCGTCCCGCCACACGGCTGTCGCCTGAAATTAGCGCGGCCGCTCCGGCACTCTGGATCAGCGGCACCAGTTTTTCCGCATGTTTCTGGAAGGTGCCATCGTCAAGCCCGTATTGCGGCACGATCACCGAGGCGACATCGCCGCCCCTCAGCGCGTCGGCAACGATCCTTGCCTGTTCATCGGCATCGGCGATATCAGGTGTGATGAGCACAAGGCGGCAGCGGTTTTCCGGTTCGGTCATGGGGTCTTTCCGTTTCCTGCGAATTCCCCTTCGAAAGGAGGGATCCGCACTCGTTTTGTGTGAGTAGTTCCGTTAGACGAGGCTTGCAAGAGGAGGACGTCGAAAGCATGCCGCAGGATTTGTCATTCTACTACGCCGCCGTGCCCGCCGTTCTGCTGGTAGGCCTCGCAAAGGGCGGTATGGGCGACGCTTTGTCGCTGATCGGCCTGCCATTCCTCGCCCTCGTCGTCTCGCCGGTCGAGGCGGCGGCGATCCTGCTGCCGATCCTGGTCTTCATGGACATGATCTCGCTCGTCATCTGGCGCAGACATGGCGACTGGGCGACGCTGAAGATCATGCTGCCGGGGGCAATCTTCGGCATCGCGCTCGGCTGGGCGACTTCGGCGCTCGTTCCGGGCAATATTCTGCGCATCGTCATCGGCGCGGTGACCATTCTCTTCTGCCTGCGCTATTTCTGGAACAATTACGGCCCGGGCGCCGGCAAGATAATCCCGCCGCGCGGCCAGCGACCGGTGGCCGCCGGCCTCTGGGGCACATTTTCTGGTTACGGCAGCTTTGTCGCCCATGCCGGCGGTGCGCCCTTCCAGATCTATGCCCTGCCGCTCAAGCTACAGCCGCGCGAATATACCGGCACAAGCGTGCGCTTCTTCGCGATCCTCAACGCCATCAAGCTGATCCCCTATTTCGCGCTCGGCCAGCTCGACACCCAAAATCTTGCGACCTCCGCGACGCTTCTGCCCTTCGCTCCGCTCGCCACCATTGCCGGCGCCTGGTGCGTGCGCCGTATGAAGCCGGCGATCTTTTATCCGTTCATGTATGCGATGGCCCTGATCGCCGCCTTCCTGATCGTGCGCGAGGGTCTTGGCTGGTAGAGTCGGCAATTCTAAGTGTAACAGCGGCGCTGTAGTACGCTGCAATGCACAATTTCCTTGCTGGACCGGCCGGTTTGCCGTAGCGTTCCCGCCATGTCGAACACGGACCCTTTCTCTGCGATTGCCGATCCGAACCGGCGGTTTCTGCTGGAGGAACTGCGCCGCGCGCCACGGACAGTCAACGAGCTCGCCGAGGGTCTGCCGATCAGCCGCCCGGCCGTGTCGCAACATCTGAAGGCGCTGCTCGAAAGCAATCTCGTCTCAGTGACCTCTGAAGGCACGAAGCGCATTTACACTGTCAATAACCGCGGATTCGACAAGCTTAATTTGTGGCTCGATCAGTTCTGGGCTTGATGCCTGCTCCCGCGAGACTGTGGGACACGATGCTTATGATGCACCGCTGCTCAAAGCCTACGACCCAAAAGCGCCAGCCGCGATGCTGCAGGCATCGGGCTGGCGCAAATCTAGTGTAAAATCACCGGTTCTTGCTGATTTCAGACGGAATGGATGGATTTACCTTTTCGTTCGCAAGATGGTCGACCGGCGACCCTTGGGAAGATCAGTGGACGGATGACTTGAGACGCATAATCTCGTCCTTGATGCGCAACTTGCGGCGCTTGCATTCGGCAATTTCCGTATCGGAGATAGAGGGAGCTGTTCTGAGCGTATGCAACTCCTCCTCAAGAGCGACATGCTTTTTCTGGAGTGATTCAAGATGAGCTTGAACTGTCATTTGACCCTTCCTTCCTCTTACCCTCCCCGGCCATCATCGTCGGGGATCAAGGTGTCAACGCGGCGGACTGTGACATATTTTTGAATGCTTGTCGAAGGCCAAAAGATGGAGACTGGATGGCAATTTCATGATCAAGACTAACTAGCCGTTACCTGTATTTGGTGATAGGAGCTTGCGGAAATCATCGGCAGATCGGACAAGGTCCGAGGACGATAACGGGGAATGCATATGGCCGATCAGGAACAGGCGGAAATCAGGCTCATTGTGGCGCGTCTGCGCCAGGAGCACGAGGATTTCGACGCCGCGATCAACGCCATGATCCAGATAGGATGCGATGCTCTGCGGGTCCAGCGCATGAAGAAGAAGAAGCTTGTCATCAAGGACAGGCTCTCCAAGCTGGAAGATCAGATCATCCCTGACATCATCGCCTGAGGGGATAGCAGCAATGATGACAGACAGACCGTCCGTCGCCATCATCATGGGCAGCCAGTCCGACTGGGAGACCATGAAAAACGCCGCCGACACACTGGAGGCGCTGGAAATCCCTTATGACGCGCGCATCATTTCGGCGCACCGCACACCCGACCGGCTGTTCAATTTTGCCAAGGGCGCCCGCACGGAGGGCTTCAAGGTCATCATCGCCGGCGCCGGCGGCGCCGCCCACCTGCCGGGCATGGCCGCATCGATGACGCCGCTGCCGGTTTTCGGCGTGCCGGTCCAGTCCAAAACCATGTCGGGCCAGGACAGCCTTCTTTCCATCGTGCAGATGCCGGCCGGCATCCCTGTGGGGACGCTCGCCATCGGCAAGGCCGGCGCGGTCAACGCTGCCCTCCTCGCCGCCGCCGTACTTGCCCTTTCCGACGAAGAAATCGCCGACCGGCTCGACGAGTGGCGCGAGCGCCAAAGTGCTGCAGTCGCCGAATACCCGATGGACGACCTATGACGGCGAGAACGATCGGCATCATCGGCGGCGGCCAGCTCGGCCGCATGCTGGCCATTGCCGCCGCCCGGTTGAATTTTCGCACGGTCATTCTCGAGCCGCAGACGGACTGCCCGGCCGCCCAGCTCGCCAACCGGCAAATTACCGCCGCCTATGACGATCCGGCGGCACTCGCCGAACTCGCCGATGTCTGCGATGTCGTTACCTACGAATTCGAGAACGTGCCCGTTAAAGCCGCCGAAACGCTCTCGGCCAGCGTGGCCGTCTATCCGCCGCCGAAGGCGCTGGAGGCCGCCCAGGACCGCCTCGTCGAAAAGCGTTTTCTCAACGGCTGCGGCATAACCACCGCCCGCTTCCACGCGATCGACAGCCAGACCGATCTCGAAATGGCGCTTGAGGATTTCGGCGGCCAGGGCGTGCTGAAGACCCGCCGTCTCGGTTATGACGGCAAGGGCCAGAAGGTTTTTCGCTCAGTGGCCGACAGCCCGGATGGCGCCTATGCCGCGCTCGGGGCCGTGCCGCTCATCCTGGAAAGCTTCGTCGCCTTCGAGCGCGAGATCTCGATTATCGCTGCGCGCGCCACGGACGGTACGGTCGTCTGCTTCGATCCCGCCGAGAATGTCCATCGCAGCGGCATTCTCCACACCTCGACGGTTCCCGCTACGATCTCGCCGACGACGGCGGACGCCGCGCGCCGATCGGCCGAAAAGATCCTCGCAGCATTGAACTATGTCGGCGTCATCGGCATCGAATTCTTCGTGCTTGTCGATGGCGGCCTGATTGCCAACGAGATGGCGCCGCGTGTCCACAACTCCGGTCACTGGACGGAGGCCGCCTGCGTCGTCAGCCAGTTCGAGCAGCATATCCGCGCCGTTGCCGGAATGCCTTTGGGAGACGCTGGACGTCATTCCGACTGCATCATGCAGAACCTGATCGGCGACGATATCCTGGCCGTTCCCAACTGGCTGCAGCGTCCGGATACGCTGGTTCATCTCTACGGCAAGACCGAGTGGCGCCCCGGCCGCAAGATGGGGCATGTCACCACCTTGACGCCGAAATCGCCGGTTTTGGGCTGAGAAAACACCCTTGCGCCTTGGGAAAAACACCGTCATGCGGTTGACACGGAAAAGGTGACGGGGTATCTGCTCCCCCACCTAAACAGCGCGCCCGATGGCGCGCTTTTGATTGTTAAAGATACGGGCGAATGTGAATTCCCCCATAGAGATCGCGGATCAGAAAAATGAAGATCAAGAATTCGCTCAAGTCGCTCAAGGCTCGTCACCGTGACAACCGTCTGGTTCGCCGCAAGGGACGCATCTATATCATCAACAAGCTGAATCCGCGCTTCAAGGCTCGTCAGGGCTGATTTCGCGCGCCCGGATCGCCTTGCCGCGCAGTTGCCTCGGCAGATATATCCGGTGGGTCGCTGCGGTGATCACGTCAAATTTGTTTGATCTTCGGCGTTGGCGGGCTAATATGTCCGCCATGCGCTTTTTTGCTTTGACGTCAGCGGCGCTGCCGCTCGCCCTCATCCTCCTCACTTCCGCCTTTCCGGCCGCTGCGGCGGAGAAGAACGTCATCGTCGAGCAGACGGACGTCACCAATTCGCCGAAGCAACACCTCGACCAACTCTTCAGCCAGTTGAAACGCGAGCGCGACCCTGACAAGGCCAACGGCATCGCCAATGAAATCCGCATGGAATGGAACGATTCCGGCAGCGCCACTGTCAATCTGCTGATGCAGTGGGCCGACAAGGCAATCGAGGAAAAGCGCAATCCCGCCGCCCTCGATTTCCTCGACGAGGCGATCGCGCTGAAGCCCGATTATGCTGAAAGCTGGAACCGCCGCGCCACGCTGAACTTCGTCATGGGCAATTATCGCAAATCCATGTCGGATATCGAACACGTGCTCGATCTCGAGCCGCGCCATTTCGGCGCGCTCTCCGGCATGGCGGCGATCCTCAGCAACTCCGGCAACGACCAGCTGACCTTGAAGGCTTGGGAGCGTTTCCTCGATGTCTATCCCGCCGAGCGCACCGCCCAGGAACAGGTCAACACGCTTGCGGAAAAACTCGCCGGCAACCGCACCTGATCTCGGCTCGCCGATCTTGACCTCCAGCCAAGCCGCGCAATTTAGAACTGTAGACGGGAAACGACGCAGCGCGTCCGCTCTCGGCAAAACCGCCGCAACTATCGGCCGTTAAGATCATGTTTGCAGAAGTTTCCGCTCTTCTCGCCCCGCTCGCCGCCGCCATCGGTTTCTCCTCCTACAAGGCGCGGCAATTCGAATATGCCTATCCGAATATCGGCGAACTGACGGATGTCGGCGGCTACCGAATGAACGCCGTCCATATCGAGCGTCCCGAAAATGCGGATCTTCCGGCGCTCGTCTTCATTCACGGCGCCAGCGGCAATCTGCTCGACCAAATCGTTGCCTTCCGCGCCGATCTCGAAGGCCGGGCGGAAATGCTGTTCGTCGATCGTCCCGGCCACGGTTATTCCGAACGCGGCGGTCCTGAAAACGCGGTTCCTTCCGGTCAGGCCGATGCGATCGCCAGGCTGATGGAAAAGCGCGGCATCGAAAGGGCTGTTATCGTCGGCCATTCCTTCGGCGGTGCGATCGTAGCCGCCTTCGGCCTGCGCCATCCCGATAAGACATCAGGCCTGCTCTTCCTCGCACCCGCCACCCACCCTTGGCCCGGCGGCATCGACTGGTATTATCACGTCGCAACCGTGCCGGTCCTCGGCTGGCTCTTCAACCACGCGATCGTCGTGCCCCTCGGGCTGAGCCGGGTGGAACGCGGCACACTGAATATTTTCCGCCCCAATCCACGCCCGGCCGATTACATCGAAAAGACCGGTCCGTCGCTGGTGCTGCGACCCAACGCTTTCCACAGCAACGCGGCCGATTTTAAAAGACTGCTTGCCTATGTGAAGGAACAGTCGCCGCTCTATGCGCGGATCACCGCGCCGACCGTGATCATAACAGGCGACAGCGACGAGATCGTGTGGGAGCACCTGCATTCGCGCGGCCTGGCCCGCGACATAACAGGCTCCGAGCTCATTACCGTTCGCGGTGTCGGCCACAAGCCGGATTATCTCGCAACCGATGTCGCCATTGCCGCCATCGAAAAAATCGCCGGCAAGCCACGCGACCTGCAGGCAATCGCCCGCAGAGCCGAAGAGAGACTTGCCGCCGCATCACGCGATCAAACGCTTGGAACCGTACCCTCGTTGGGGCCTGGCGCCCTGCACGGCGTATGACCTCTCCGGCTCGCGTTTCTCGGCGGCAACGCTGCAGTCCTTTGTTTTTATACATGTCGTTATCCCGGAACCGCTG
The DNA here is from genome assembly GCF_017357385.1 of Rhizobium sp. NZLR1. Taxonomy (NCBI): domain Bacteria; kingdom Pseudomonadati; phylum Pseudomonadota; class Alphaproteobacteria; order Hyphomicrobiales; family Rhizobiaceae; genus Rhizobium; species Rhizobium sp. NZLR1. Next base: position 3,821,163 of record NZ_CP071632.1, read on the forward strand.
CACACTTCCGGGCAACATGCATTAAACCTGCATCAGGCGCTGAGACGCACACCGCCGTCGCAGGTGATGACGTGGCCGCTCATGAAGCCGTTTCCGATCAGGAAGGCGATCGCCTCCGCGATGTCCTCGGGCCTGCCGACGCGGCCGACCGGCGTGCGGCTGGCAAAGTCCGCAAACACGCCGCCACGCTGCTCGGGCGGCAGGAAACCCCACCACGGCGTATCGACGACCCCAGGTGAAACGCCGTTGACGCGCAGCGGCTTCAATTCGGCGGCCAGCACCGGCACCATCGCCTCGATGCCGGCATTGACGGCCGCAAGGCCAGCCGTGCCGGGCATCGCGGCTTGCGCGCTGACCGCCGAAACGAAAGTGATGCTGCCGCCCGGCTCAAGCACTGGCAATGCCGCCTGCGCCGCCGCGGCATGCGGAATGAGCTTGCTCTGGAACCCGGCAAGCAGATCCGCCATGTCGAGCGTCGCAAAAGGTCCGGCGCCGTGACCACTGCCCATCGCCAGCACCAGATGACCGAACGCGCCAATTCCGGCGAAGGCCTGCCCGAGTGTGGAAAAATCCGTCGCATCAAGCACGAGGCTGCGCAGATCGCCGTCGAGCGATGCTTTTGCTGCGGCAAGCTTTTCGCCGTCGCGGCCCGCAATGGTGACCGTATATCCCTGTTTCAAAAGTAATTTCGCCGTGGCGAGGCCGATGCCGGAAGAACCGCCGATGACGACGACATGCTGTAAAGACATGATGCTGCTCCTAAATTAATCGAGCCGCAGGCGCTTCGACCACCAGCGACGCCTGCATCATGCGCCGCCTGGAAACGTCAAACAGTTCTGTTTTTATCCTGGTATCGATACTGATATGATCCCTGGCATGGACCAGAGAGCCGACACATTCGAAGCCCGCCGCCGTGAATTCGCGGCCTTCCTGCGCTCTCGTCGCGAGCGGCTGACGCCATTCGAGGTCGGCTTGCCAGAGGGTTTTCGGCGACGCACGCCGGGTTTGAGGCGTGAGGAGCTCGCCATGCTCGCCGGCGTCGGCACTACCTGGTACACATGGCTGGAACAGGGCCGCGACGTCCGCCCCTCCGCACAGGTGCTCAATGCCCTTGCCGATGCGCTGCGTCTCGACGAGGCCGAACGCCAACATCTCTTCACCCTCAATGACCGCCAGGCGTCGCAGACAGTATCCAGCATACCCGAATGCGTCGACGAACCGCTGCAGCGCATACTCGCCAACCTCACGCACCAACCGGCCTATGTGCTTGGCCGCCGCTGGGATGTGCTCGCCTGGAACCGCGCCGCCGAAGTACTCTTCGGCGGTTATGACACGCTCGACCGTGACGAGCGCAACATCATGCATCGCCTCTTCGCCGACCCGACGCATTGTCGGCTCCTCGTCGATTGGGAGGCGGTTGCCCGCGTCTCGCTGGCGATGTTTCGCGCCGACAGCGCGCGTTATGCCGGTGATCCGGATTTCGAGCGACTGATCGCCCTGCTGAAACAGGCAAGCTCTGAATTTCGTGACTGGTGGCAGCGCCACGAAGTCGTCAGCCCGCTGTCGGGTATCAAGCGCATCGACCATCCTGTAAAAGGCCGCATGTGCTTCGAGCATACAGCGCTGACGCTGACGAGCCGGCCGGAGATGAAGCTCGTTGTCTATACCCCGCTGGATGATGAGGACACCAACCGGAAACTCGCCGAGCTTCTTGCCTAAAGCAAAACCCTCGCATTGCCTCGGGCCGCCGCAGCCCCATATGCTTCCCATCATTGTCCACTAGAGGGGAAGTCATGGGCCGCCTGCATATCGGGACGATCTCCGTCATATCAGCCCTGTCGCTGTGCCTGACTCCGGCGCTCGCCGCCTCGTCTGCCCCTGTCGAAGCCGAGCACGGCATGGTCGTCACTGCCCAGCATCTGGCGACCAATGTCGGCGTCGAGGTGCTGAAGGGCGGCGGCAATGCCGTCGATGCAGCCGTCGCCGTCGGTTATGCGCTGGCGGTCGTCTATCCCTCGGCCGGCAACCTCGGCGGCGGCGGCTTCATGACCATCCGCCTGAAGGACGGCACGAAGACCTTCCTCGATTTTCGCGAACGTGCGCCGCTCGCCGCCACGAAGACCATGTATCTCGATGCCAAGGGCGATATCGTGCCGCGCGCCAGCCTCGACGGTTATCTTGCCGTTGGCGTTCCAGGCTCCGTCATGGGCTTCGAAACCGCCCGCGAGAAATACGGTACAAAGTCGCGCCAGGATTTGATCGCACCGGCACTGCGCTTCGCCACGGAGGGCTTCACGCTGGAACAGGGCGACGCCGCGAGCCTCGCCGGCAGCGCCAAGCGGCTCGCCAAAGACGAGGCGGCGGCGAAGATCTTCCTGAAACCCGACGGCAAACCTTATGCATCGGGCGAAAAGCTCGATCAGCCCGACCTTGCCGCGGTCCTGGCAGGCATCTCCCAAAAAGGTCCGGACGCCTTCTATAAGGCAGCACCCGCCGAGGCGATCGTCAAGGCAAGCCAGGCCAAGGGCGGCATCCTCGCCAAGGAGGATTTCGAGCAATATTCCGTGCGCGAGTTGAAGCCGGTCGAGTGCAATTACCGCGGCTACGACATCATCTCCTCACCGCCGCCTTCCTCCGGCGGCGTCATCATCTGCGAGATCCTCAACGTTCTCGAAAATTATCCACTTTCCTACCTGGGCTACGGTTCAGCCGACACCGTCCATGTCATGGTCGAGGCAATGCGCTATGCCTATGTCGATCGCAATGCTGCGCTCGGTGACCCCGATTTCATCGAGAATCCGGTCGCAAAGCTCATCGACAAGGCCTATGCCAAGGAAATCGACGCCAAGATCGATCCCTACAAGGCTGGCACTTCCGCCAACCTCAAACCGCTCGGCGGCAAGGAAAGCACCGAGACGACGCATTATTCGATCATCGACGACGAGGGCAATGCCGTTGCCGTCACCTATACGCTGAACGGCTCCTTTGGCGCCGCCGTCGTGGCACCGGGCACCGGCGTCCTGCTCAACAACGAGATGGACGATTTCACCTCCAAGCCCGGCGTGCCGAACCTCTACGGCCTGGTGCAGGGCGAAGCGAATGCCATCGCTCCGAAGAAGACACCGCTCTCCTCGATGAGCCCGACGATCGTCACCAAGGACGGCAAGCCCTTCATGGTGATCGGCAGCCCCGGCGGCTCGCGTATCATCACCATTACGCTGGAGGCGATCCTCAACGTCGTCGATTTCGGCATGGATATCAGCCAGGCGGTGAACGCGCCGCGTATCCACCATCAATGGCAGCCCGACAAGGTCTATCTCGAACCCTATGCGCTGTCGCCCGATACGGAAAAGACCCTCGCCGCCATGGGCTACAGCTTCGATGGCGGCAATGACGCGCCGCTCTGGGGCCAGGCCGCCGGCATCCTCGTCGGCGGCAAAAGCCTCGCCGCCATCGAAAAGGGCGGCGGTGCGCGGTATAATGGGGCCATGGACAGCCGCGCGGCGGAGGGTTCGGCCAACGGCTACTGACGTCGGCAGCTTGCGGCGAGCTGCAAACGCGATGCACCATTTATGTCACGGTGACAAAGTCGCCGTTCACAAGTCGCTTGCCGCACCCTAAGCAAGAGCGAACCCGCAAGCAGGACGATTCCCGAATGGTCAGCATTGAAATGATTGTCGCCGCCCGCGCCCGTCTGCGCGGTCACATCAGGCGTACGCCGCTTCTATCCTCCCCCTTCCTCAACGAGATCGCCGGCCGGCGCCTGTTCGTGAAGGCGGAATGCCTGCAGCATTCCGGCTCGTTCAAGTTTCGTGGCGGCTGGTCTGCCGTCTCCGGCCTCGATCCGGCCGTGCGCGCCAAGGGCGTCATCGCCTTCTCCTCCGGTAACCATGCCCAGGGGGTCGCGCTTGCCGCCAAGCTGCACAATGTGCCCTCCGTCATCATCATGCCAAGCGATGCACCGAAGCTGAAGATCGCCAACACCCGCGCCTTCGGCGCCGAAGTCGTCCTCTACGACCGTGTCAATGAGGATCGCGACGAGATCGGCGCGAGGCTTTCAGCCGAGCGCAGCCTGACGCTGATCAAGCCCTTCGACGAACCGCTGGTGATCGCCGGTCAGGGCACGACCGGTCTGGAGATTTCCGAGCAAGCCAAAGAGGAAGGCGTAACGTCAGCCGAAGTCCTCGTTTCCTGCGGCGGCGGCGGATTGACCTCCGGCATCGCGCTCGCTCTCGAAGCCAGCGCCCCTGGCTTTCGCGTCCGCCCCTGCGAGCCCAAAGATTTCGACGACACCACCCGCTCGCTCGCCTCCGGCAGGATCGAACGCAATGCGTCGACAGCAGGCTCGATCTGCGATGCGATCCTCACGCCGCAGCCTGGCAATATCACCTTCCCGATCCTCAAGCGTCTCGCCGGCGCCGGCATCGTCGTCACCGATGATGAGGCGCTGCGCGCCATGGCGCTGGCTTTCACCCGGCTGAAGATCGTCGTCGAGCCCGGCGGTGCCGTGGCGCTTGCCGCCGCCCTCTTCCATGGCGAGGCGCTGGAAAGCGACACCGTCGTTGCCGTTACCTCAGGCGGCAATGTCGATGCCGATATCTTCGCCATGGCGCTCGGACGCTTCGGCTGAGATACCGTGTCGGCGCAGGCTGTAAACGGCCTCGGATTTCAGGAACGCCCGTGACCCGTCCGCAGCAGCAGCGGCGGACGGTCTTTCATCGGCGACCGTCATGCGATCTTGTAGCGTTCCGCCGGCACGGTGCGAGACAGGTTCGGCATCAACGCCTGACGCGCCTCCTCGTAGGCGGCAAGCAGGCCTGCATCCTCGAGTGACGGGATCGTTGCGAACTCGCCCTGCCCGAGGCCCGAGAGCGACGCATCGACCATGTTTTCTGCAGACATCACGATCTCATTCGGCAGATACTCGACCGGCGTGCCGGCGATGCCCCAGAATTCCGTCGCAGTGGCGCCGGGCAGCACGACCTGAATGCGGATGTTCTTTTCCGCCAGCTCATGCTTCAGCGACTGGCTGAAGGCGAGTACGAAGGCTTTCGTGCCGCCATAGACGCCATTTAGCATCTCTGGGGAGATCGCGACGATGGAAGAAATATTGATGATCGTACCGCCGCCGCGGGCGACGAAACCCGGCACGACGGCATAGGTCAGCCGTGTCAGCGCCGTCACATTGAGCTCGATCATCGCCTGCATCTTGTCGACATCGGAGGAAAGCAGCGGCGCCGTTCCGCCGACGCCGGCGTTGTTGACGAGAAGCGTAATGCTCCGGTCTTCCTTCAGTACGCCTTCGATGCGGGCGAGGCCTGTCTTGTCGCCGAGATCGGCCACGACAGTCTCGACCGTCCGGCCGGTTTCCGCCGTCAACCGGCTTGCCAGCGACTTCAGCCGTTCGCCGTTGCGGGCGACGATGATGAGGTCGTAACCCTGCTTCGCCAGCCTATGGGCGTAGACTGCGCCGATGCCCGAGGATGCACCGGTCACCAGCGCCGTGCCCTTCAGTTCCTGTGTCATGATCCGTCTCCTTGAATACGCCCTGGCCTGATGCCCTGCGCTTGAGGAGAGTCTTACGCCCGATTGCGCATGTCCTGAATGTCATATATACCACCTTTCAGGACATCATTTGGGATCTGATGATCGTGCAACGAATTGGCTTTCTGCTCTATCCCGGCTTCCAGATTATGAGCTTGGCGGCCGTTTCCGCCTTCGAGTTCACCAATATCGAACTTGAGGAAAAGGCTTACGACATCCATTATCTCTCTGAACATGGTGGGTCGATTGCCAACTCGCTTGGCATGGTGATGGAGACGGAGGCCTTTGGCGACCCGGCCCTCGACACGCTGATCGTGGCGGGAGCGCCTGGCGTCAGGCTGCCGAGCGCAGCAGAAGCCGACTTCATCCGCGCCGCCCTGCCCGCTACCCGTCGCTTGGCCTCGATTTGCACCGGCGCCTTTTTTCTTGCCGAAGCCGGCATCCTCGACGGCCGTCGGGCGACGACGCATTGGTATGTCTCGCGCCAACTGCAAAGCCGATATCCAAAAATAAAAATGGAAGAAGACCGGATCTTCATCATCGACGGTTCCGTCTGGACCTCGGCCGGTATGACGGCCGGTCTCGATCTGGCTTTGGCGATGGTTGAGAAGGATCACGGTTTCGAGGTGGCCCGTGCCATTTCCCGCAAGCTCGTCGTCTATCATCGCCGGGCCGGCGGCCAGTCGCAATTTTCCGCCCTTCTGGAACTGGAGCCCAAATCGGACCGCATCCAGAAGGCACTCGCCTACGCCCGCAGCAATCTGAAATCGGCGCTGCCAGTTGAGGAACTGGCGGAAGCGGCCCACCTTAGCCTCCGCCAGTTTAGCCGCGCCTTTCGCGCCGAAACCGGACAATCACCGGCCAAGGCAGTTGAGAACCTGCGGTTGGAAGCCGCCCGCCTGATGATGGAGCAGGGCCGCCACCCGATCGACGTCGTTGCCCGCGAAACCGGCTTTGTGGATCGCGAGCGCATGCGCCGTGCCTTCCTGCGCGCTTTCGGCCAGCCGCCGCAGGCAATTCGGCGCACCGCCCTACAGCAACGGCAGATGTGATGTGTCAGGCCGCCGTCCCGCGCAGGGCGCCATGCACCGATTGCAGCACGAGTTCGGCAAGCCGGGCCGCAGCCGGTTGCGGTTCGGCTTCGGCCCGATGCAGGACCAGACCGAGCTTTGGCAAATCAGGCAGGCCGATCGTCTCCGGCGCCAGCGGTCGGACCTTTGCCGGCAGGCCGATCGGTGTACGGATGGTGATGCCGAGGCCCGCCGCCGCCGCTGCCCAGAGACCGCCGAGGCTGGGGCTGACAAAGGCGAGACGCCAGGAAATGCCCGCCTCGTCAAGTGCCCGGGTCGCTGCACTTCGCAACAGGCACGGCGCCTCCAGCGAAGCGAGCGGCATCGGCTCACCGCTTGCCGCATGCCAGCCCGGGGCTCCCTCGACCGGTCCAATCCAACGCATCGGCACCTCGCCAATCTGCTCGCAATGCGAAGTCCGTGTGCCATCGCTCCAGGCAAGCGCCAGATCGAGCTTGCCTGAGGTGACGCGCTCGAGCAGTTCGGCATTGCGCACCACCCGCGCTTCGATGCGGACCTTCGGATGGGCACGCGCGAAGCGGCCGAGCACCTCCGGCAGCAGGTTTTCGCCAAAATCCTCCTGCAGGCCGAGCCGCACCCAGCCCTCCAGCTCGACGCTGTGCACGGCCGCAGCCGCCTCGTCGTTGAGTTCCAGCAGCCGCCTGGCATAACCGAGCATCGTCTCGCCGGCGTCGGTCAGCGCCAGGCCGCGCCCCACCTTGCGGAAGATCGGCGTGCCGGCCTGCTCCTCCAGCTTCTTCAGCTGCGCGCTGACCGCCGAGGTGGAACGCCCGAGCCTTTCGGCCGCCTTGGCGAAATTGCCGAGCTCCATACCGGTCGAAAAGGTACGGAGCACATCGAGATCGAAAATTGTCCGCCGCATTCTATAATCCCATTTTTCAGGATCATCGATCCATAACTTTCTGATTTTCAGCATCATTGTGCTGTGCGATGGTTCTGCTGTCAAGGCCGACGAACGGCCTGAACCATGGAGATCCAGATGCCCTTCGTTCGAATTTCGCTTCGCAAAGGCAAGTCGTCGGACTATCTCGCCGCACTGGCCGACAACATCCAGCGTGCCTTGGTCGAGACCTTCGACGTGCCCGAAAACGACCGCTTCCAGGCCATCCATCAGCATGATGAGAACGAGCTGATCTTCGACCGCAGCTACCTCGCCGGTCCCCGCTCCGACGATTTCGTCTACATCTCGATCACGATCGGCAGACCCCGGACAGCCGAGATGAAGGCTGCGCTCTATCGGCGGCTCGGCGAACTTCTGGCGCAATCGCCGGGCCTCCGGCCCGAGGATGTGATGATCGTCATCAGCACCAGCGCACCGGATGATTGGTCCTTCGGCAACGGCATCGCCCAGATGGCCGATCCCGACTGGCGGCTGCGGACGGTCGGAGGCCGGCAATGACCACGTTGAACCCGAAGACGATGACCATCAGGCGCCCCGGCAGGGCGGTGCGCTCGCCGGAAGGCGTTGCAACGGCGCCTTTCTGGGTCGAAATGTTGCTCGAAGGCGGGGCCGACGGTGAGAACACCGCAATGCGCGCGACACTCGATCCCGGCACTATCACACGCTGGCATACGCACCCCAAGGGCCAGTTGCTCTACGTGCTTTCGGGTCATGGGCTGGCACAGAGCAAGGGTGGTCCCGTCGAGAAACTGCGCGCCGGCGACGCCGTCTGGTTTGCCCCCGGCGAGCGCCACTGGCATGGCGCAGCCGATGACAGTCCTTTCAGCTATATCAGCATCCAGCCGGCCGAAAACGGCAGCATCGTCGAATGGCTGCAGCCGGTGGAGGCACGGTCATGATCGCCATGCAGTACAGCTTCACGCTGCCGGCCGATTACGACATGTCGATCATCGACCATCGTATCCGCGACAAAGGTCCGCTGCTCGACGGCTTTCCCAATCTCGGCTTCAAGGCCTATCTCAGGGCCCTTAAGGGCGAATTCGGCAGCCGCGACAATCTCTATGCGCCCTTCTATCTCTGGCAAGAGCCGGAAGGGGCAAGCGACTTCCTCTGCGGCCCGGCTTTCCAAACACTCACCGGCGCCTTCGGCTGGCCGCAGGTGAGGACCTGGATCGTCTGGCAGGCAGAAATCTCGCCCGACATCGCCGCGGCCAGATTTGCCACGCGCGATATACTGCATATCGAGCCCTACGCTCCGCTTGCCGAAATCCGCCGTGCCGACAGCGCGGAGGCTGCAGCCGACGTCGTGACCGGCGGCGCACTCGCCTCGGTCTCCGGCTTCGAACCGACGACATGGACGCGGGTGCGCTTCAGGCTATGGCGAGAAATTCCTGAAATTGACGCGCACACGCAGGCCTATCGCGTCGGTCACCTGTCGCTGGCTCGAGCATGAGTTCAAGCAATTGCCCGGCGATAAAAGGCGAGCGAGCCGGCAAGCGCCAACAGCGCGCCGCCGCAAGCCCGTTCCAACCATAGGGCGCCTGAGGTTTTCAGGAAACGCACCGCCCGCGAGCCGAAAAAGGCGTAGCCGAACATGATGAGAAAATCGAGTGCGGCAAAGGTGAGCGCGAGCAGCGCATATTGCGTTGCCTGTGGCAGGGAGGGATTGATGAACTGCGGCAGGAAGGCCGAGAAGAACAAATAGCCCTTCGGATTGGTCGCCGCGACCATGAAGCTCTTCAGTCCGATCGAGAAGGGAGATATAGCCCCCGAAGACGCCCCGGATTTCAGCGCCGCATCGATCGTGCCCTTCGAGCGCAGCAGCATGATGCCGAGAAAGGCGAGATAGGCAGCACCCGCCCATTTCAGCATTGAAAACCAGAATTCCGATGCCGCCAGCAAGGCGCCGAGGCCGATCGCGACGGCGCCGATCAGCACGAAATCGGAAAGCACCGCGCCGATCATGCCGGCAATCGCCCGGCGCAGGCCATGCCTCGAACCATTGGTCAGCGCCAGCAGCACCGTCGGCCCCGGTGTGGCGATGCCGACAAAGGAAACGGCTGCAAAAGCCAGAAGCGTGACGATATCCATGATGATCCCTCCCAATCGAGGATCGAAACTTGCACGCACAGCAGCGCTTAGCAATGCTGTCCTGTCAAAGAAAAAGCCCGCCGCCTCCTGAGGCAGCGGGCTTTCAAACGGACCGATCGGATCAGATGCCGCTTTGGCCGTCGGAGCCGATATAGGCGATGCGGATCATATTGGTGGCGCCGGGCGTGCCGAGCGGCACGCCGGCCGAGATGATGATGCGGTCGCCCGGCTTGCCGAAACCTTCGTCGGCGACGATGCGGCAGGCGCGGTTGACCATGTCGTCGAGATCGGTCGCGTCATGGGTGACGACGCAATGCAGGCCCCAGACGACGGCAAGGCGGCGTGCCGTCTTGATGATCGGCGACAGTGCCAGGATCGGCACCTGCGGCCGCTCGCGCGAGGCGCGAAGGCCCGTCGTGCCCGACGAGGTGTAACAGACAATCGCCGACAGCTTCAGCGTCTCGGCGATCTGACGGGCAGCAAGCGAGATCGCATCGGCGCCGGTCGCTTCGGGCTGGGCACGCTGGGCGTAGATGATGCCGGGATAATGCGGCTCGCGCTCGATGGCGGTGGCAATCGACGCCATGGTCGAGACGGCCTCGACCGGATAATCGCCGGAAGCGGATTCGGCCGAGAGCATGACGGCATCCGCACCTTCGAAGACGGCGGTTGCGACGTCGGAAACTTCGGCGCGCGTCGGCACCGGCGAGGAGATCATCGATTCCAGCATCTGCGTGGCGACGACCACCGGCTTACCCGAACGGCGGCAGGCGCGGATCAGCTGCTTCTGGATACCGGGAACCGATTCGAGCGGCATTTCGACCCCGAGATCGCCGCGGGCGACCATCAACGCGTCGGAAAGCTCGATGATTTCCTCGATACGCTCGAGCGCCTGCGGCTTTTCGATCTTCGACATCAGGCCGACACGGCCACGGGCGATCTTGCGCACTTCGGCAAGGTCATCGGGACGCTGGACGAAGGACAGCGCCACCCAATCGACATCGTCGGTGGCGAGCACGGCGTCGAGGTCGGCGCGGTCCTTGTCTGTCAGTGCGCCGACGCCGAGCAGCGTGTCGGGAAGGCTGACGCCCTTGCGGTCGGAGATGCGCGTGCCCGAAATAACAGTGGTGACGATGCTCTTGCCGTCGCATTTTTCGGCGCGGAGCGCGAGCTTGCCGTCATCGATCAACAGGCGGTGGCCGGGCTGCACCGATTCCAGGATCTCGGGATGCGGCAGAAAGACGCGGTTCTGATCACCGAGCGCTTCGTTGTTGTCGAGCGTGAAGGTTTGGCCGGGCTTCAGGTCGACCTTGCTGTCGACGAACTTGCCGACACGCAGTTTCGGTCCCTGCAGGTCAGCGAGAATGCCGATCGGCCGGCCGCAGCGCGCTTCAACCGAGCGGATGCGCTGGATCAGCGTACGCATCAGGTCGTGGCTTGCATGGCTCATGTTGATGCGGAAGACATCGGCACCGGCCTGGTGCAGCTTCTCGATCATCGATTCCTCGGCGGAGGCAGGCCCGAGGGTGGCGAGGATTTTAATTTTGCGATTACGCTTCATCAATTCTGGCTTTCTTGCGTCCCTGGGGTGTCGGAGAGTTGGACCATCCAGCTACCCTGGCGGCCCGTATCATATTCCTTGAATCCCATCTTCTGGTAACCGCGGGCATAACAATCCTGCACACCCGTAATCTTGAACTCGTTTTCCGCCACGCACATCTGCACGTCGCCCGTCCATCGTCCTCCCCGGGCGGCGTCCTCTGCGTAGAGGTAATAATAACGCGACTGCAATTCTCCCTCGATCAACGTGGCGCAGGTCGTTGCCGGCACCTGCCACCAGCCCTCGGTCATCCAGCCATCCTTGGCCCGGTAGCCGATCGCGACGCCGACGAGATTTTGCGTTCCGTTGCAGACGCGAAAATCGGCGCGTGCGGCATCTGCGATGAAAAACGGCATGATGGCTGCAAGAGCGAACAGAGCGAGACGGACCAGCGGTCCGGACCGCGTGAGGAAACTTGGCGCGGCTTGGATCAACACGGCTCCCAAATAGCTCCACGGTTATTCGTATCGGTGTCTTCTTGCGCCGCCGTCAAGCGAAAGTCAACGCAATGCTAATCGATTATATTTCCTTTCACAAACCACCCGTCGAGGGTCCGGCTCAACCGCTGTCCGCCTGCGGCGCTTGAACGTGGCGCAGACGCATGCGATCACTGCCACCGACTGCGCAATGACAAACGGCAATTCCTGATGGACGACTTCCAATCCTTCGAAATCCTACCCGGCAAACATGACAAAGGCATGGTGATCCTCGCAGATCACGCGATGAACCGCCTTCCGGCGCGATATGGTCGGCTCGGCCTGCCCGACGCCGCCTTCGGCCGCCACATCGCCTATGACATCGGCATTGAGGGGCTGACGCGGCAGCTTTCGGCGAGGCTCGGCGTGCCCGCGGTACTCGGCGGCTTTTCGCGCCTGCTGATCGACCCGAACCGCGGCGAAGACGATCCCACCTTGATCATGAAGATCTCCGACGGCGCCGTCATAACAGGCAATCATCCGATCACGCCGCAGGAGTGGAATGCCCGCATCGAAACCTTTCATCGCCCCTATCACGGCGCCGTGGCCGCAACGATCGACAAGGTGGCGAATGCCACCGGCAGGGCGCCGCTGGTGCTGTCGCTGCACTCCTTCACCCCGGCCTGGAAGGGCATTCCCCGCCCCTGGCACGCCGCCGTGCTTTGGGATAGCGACCACCGCGCCGTCGGCCCGCTGCTCCAGAGGTTGCGCGCCGATCCCGATCTTGTCGTCGGCGATAACGAACCCTATGACGGCGCGCTGAAGGGCGATACCATGTACCAGCATTGCATGATCACCGGCATTCCGCACGCGCTGCTCGAGGTGCGCCAGGACCTGATCGCAGACGAGGCCGGAATATCGGCATGGGCCGAACGCCTGGCGCCGATCTTTGCGGCGATGAATGCCGATCCGGCCCTGCACGAATACGACGTCCACCTGTCGCGCACAGGTCCCTATTGAGTGAAAGGCCCCCGAAGGCCCCTGGTGAAGAAAGGAAAGCGAGATGACCGCGCTCAGCAAAACACAGCAGACCGAATTCGAGGCCGCAGCCTTCCGCCGCCTCCTCGCACATCTTCGCGAGCGCAACGACGTTCAGAACATCGACCTGATGAACCTGGCCGGCTTTTGCCGCAACTGCCTGTCGAACTGGTATCGCGAAGCCGCCGAGGCTGAGGGTGTCCCAATTACCCGGGACGAATCGCGCGAGATGGTCTATGGCATGCCGTATGAAGACTGGAAGAATCTTCACCAGAACGAGGCCTCGCCTGTGCAAAAGGCTGCTTTTGAACTGAACAACCCACACAAATAGCTTGGCTTGCCGACAACAGGCTTGACCGTGACGCCGCTTCGCGGCAGTCACGTGCATCCAAATTGATCACCCGAAAAATCAGGAGAACACGATGTCTGATGCTCATGGCGTCGCCCGCGATCAGCTTCGCGCTTTCATCGAGCGCATTGAACGGCTGGAAGAAGAAAAGAAGACCATCGCCGACGATATCAAGGACGTCTATGGCGAAGCCAAGGGAACCGGCTTCGATACCAAGATCCTGAAGAAGGTCGTGGCGCTGCGCAAGAAGGACGAGCAGGAGCGCATGGAGGAGGAAGCCATCCTCGACACCTACCTGCTCGCGCTCGGTATGATCGAGTCGCCGCCGGAAGGCTGATCCGCCGCGCATCGCGGATGCCGACAAGCCGCCGGGCCTTCCGGCGGCTTTTCTTTTGCCCAATGCAGGTCGCCCGGAAGTGTGCAGCGGTTCCGGGATAACGACATGCATAAAACAAAGGACTAAAGCGCGTCGCATGAATCAAGCTTGATGCGACGCGCTTTAGAACAGGATGTCATAAGAAAACCGCTCACACTTTCGGCATCACGCCCTGAAACACACTTGGCTAAATGGTCACCTCGCCTCGGTCGAAGCGGACAAAGAAAAACCGCCGGAATCGCTCCGACGGTTTTCGATATTTCATGATCGGCCGGCTCAGTTCGTGTTGAACTTGCGCACTTGCATGAAGTTCACCGCCGTGCCGCTGAAGCGGGCGGGGTCGACCGAAGCGGTCTTGACATTGAAGCCCTCGGCATAGACGGCGGTTGGTTGGGCACGCATCGTCTGGCTGACGAAACGCGGCGCCTTGACCTGCTTGGAGGCCATTTCGAGGCGGGCATTGGTCAGCGCCCACTGCGAGATCATCTTTTCCGTCAGCTTCGGCTCGGTGCGCACTGCCGCGCGGCTGGCATCGGCTGCGGCGGCTTCCTTGTGTGTCGGGCGGCCGCCCTTGGCAGGAAGTCCCTGAGCCACAGCGCTTTCGGTGGCCGGTTCGTCGAAGCCGTCACCAAAGCTTGCCGATTTGGACATCGGCGCCAAGGCGGCGAGTTCGAGCGGCGGCTTTGCGGCAGGCGCCTTTTGCGTCATCGCGGCGTTGATCGCCTGCTCTACTGTGATTGGCGGCGCCTTCGACGCGATCTGACTTTCCGCACCCTCGTTTCGCTGCTGGTCGAGCGCATCGGCGACGGCGGGAGACAACGCGTCCTGATCGGCTTCGTCGGCCTCCGCTTCGGGATCGGCATCGGCCGCGGCAAGAAGGTTCTCGGCAACGGCAGGGCGTTCGACCGGCGTCGGAACCGGCAGCGCATTGGCGCCCGTCAGCGACGCAAGCTCGGCGTCGCCAGGCGCACGGCGCGGGCCGAGAAGCGAGGGGACCGGAATACTATAGGCGCTGAGATCGGCAAACTGCTGCGGTTGGGCCTGATCGGCAGGAAGGGCCGCTGCAAGAGCCTGTTGCGCCGCATTACCCGAAGACGGTGCGACGAGCGCGCTCGCCACGTCGCTGCCGGCCGGCTGGTTGCTGAATGCCGGGCGAACCTGCGGCACCGGCGCGTTCAGATCGGCGACCTCGGTCTGTTGCGGCTCGGCAGGGGCTGGCTCGGACTTCGGCGGCGTCGCCTTGGCGACGGCAACAGGGGTCGAATCGTCCGTATCGTCTTCCTGCTCATCCGCTCCGCCGCCGAACAGCGCTGCAAACAGCGTCTTGTGCTTCGGCGCCGATTCGGAGGCGCTGGCGATCTCGATCTGCGTGCCGCTGACGCGGCGCTTGTAGTCGACCATCGCCTGCTGGTAGCCCGGCAGCGGCTTGCCGTCAGCCGGAATATGAATGGTGTTGCCGTTCGGGAAAAGCCGGACAAGCTCGTCACGGCTCATGCGCGGCCAGGCGCGAACGCCGCCGACGTCCATATGCACGAAGGGCGATCCCGATTTCGGATAGAAGCCGACGCCGCCGACCTGCATCTTCATGCCGATCCCGCGCAATGTCGCGAGTTTGACGTCCGGAATGAAGAAGTCCATCGCCTTGCCGAGCATATGCTGGCTCTTTTCGGCGACGCCTGAGTTGCGCGAGCGGCCGCGCAGCATCTCGTTGGTTCCCGGCGAACGGAAACCGCAGACGACGTTGATGTAGTCCCTCGAACCGCTCTGGCGATAGACGTCCCAGATCAGGTCGAACAGGCGCGGATCCATCTTCGTCGGCTGATTCTTGCGCCAGTCGCGCAGGAAGCGGTTCAGCTGCTCCAGACCCTTCGGGTCGAACTTGCCGTTGCGCTTGTAGGTGATGACGGCTTTTTCGCCGGTATGGATGAAATAGAGCTTGAGGCTGCGGGTGTCGCCCGCGGCCTGCGAAGGTGTACCAACGAATACCGGTGAGGAAACCGCGAGCGCAAGAAGGGCGGCCGCTGCCGTCCTTATTGCCTTTCCGCAAATGTCGGCGCACAACAAACGCCAGCTCAAGCGCGAACGCTTGGAATTCCCATTCAGATTCGGCAACTCGATCCCCGTCAGACAGACAATGTCCCGTACTGTCTCAGATGACTGTCAAATGCGGTCACACGATGGCAAAAATGCCACACATGATCAACCTTTTCTTTACATAGTGAACGAGCCACTAACAAGTGGTTTATGACCAGTAACAAATCGTGGTTGCCTTAGTCTTAACAAAAAGCGCTTAAGCCGCATCTTTCTGGGGATTGTCGGGGTCTATACCGTAATCCTTGAGCTTGCGATAAAGTGTGGACCGGCCAATGCCAAGTTTGCGCGCCACTTGACTCATCTGCCCGCGATAGAATTTGAGCGCGAATCGAATGAGCTCTTCCTCGACATCGGCAAGCCTGCGTACGTCGCCGGCGGGATTGACGCTGGCGATCGCGTTTTCGGAGGCTTCGGACAGACGGTGATGCACCGCTCCCGAGATCGACGCCCTGAAATCCTCACCATAGGTGTCGTCGGGATCGAGGCCGGTATTGTCGGCAACGAGCGCCAGGTGATCCACGACTTCGTATTCCGGAAGCTGGGCGGCGATCTGCGGGAAGTCCCCCTCGGTCAGCTCCGGCCCTTCGGCGAGAACGACCGCGCGGAAGATAGCGTTTTCGAGCTGGCGGATATTGCCTGGCCAGTCATAGGCGGTCAGCAACGCCAGCGTGCCCGAGTTCACCGTCATGCGGCGACCATTTTTCTGCTCGCTGGAGAAGCGCTCGGCAAAGACACGCACCAGATTCGGAATATCCTCCTTGCGTTTGCGCAGCGCCGGAATGGTGATCGGGAAGACGTTGAGGCGATAGTAGAGATCCTCGCGGAAATGGCCGTTCTTGACCTCCTCGATCAGATCCTTGTTGGTCGCCGAGATCAGCCGGACATTGACCTTATGGGCGGTGCGCGCACCGACGGTCTCGATCTCTCCCTGCTGCACGGCGCGCAACAGCTTCACCTGCACATCGAGCGGCAGGTCGCCGATCTCGTCCAGGAAAATGGTGCCGCCGTCGGCTTCCATGAATTTGCCGATATGGCGCTCGGTCGCGCCGGTAAACGCACCCTTCTCATGGCCGAAGAGAATGCTCTCGACGAGATTATGCGGGATCGCCCCGCAATTGACCGTGACGAAGGGCTTGTTCGAGCGGTCGCCGCCGGATTGGATGGCACGCGCCACCAATTCCTTGCCGACGCCGGATTCGCCTTCGAGCACGACGGGAATATTGGACTGAGCCGCCCGCTGGGCGAGATCGATGACGCGGATCATCGCCGGGCTTGCCGATACGATGTCGTCGAAGCCGACCGAGCCTGAGCGCGACCGGCGGCCGGCCCGCGCCTTCACCTCGCGCTGGTCGAGCTTCATCGCGTTCGAGATCGAGGTGGCGATGCGCTCGGGCGAGACCGGCTTGACGACGAAGTCGAAGGCACCGGCCCGCATCGCTTGCACCACCGTTTCGATACCGCCCTGCCCCGTCTGAACGATGACCGGGATCTGCGTGCCGAATTCGTGAAGCGCGTCGAGGAACTCGAGGCCGGTCATCTCCGGCATCATCAGATCGAGCACGATGACGCTGAAAAGGCCGCTGTCGCGTTTGACCATTTCCAGGCCGATGCGACCGTTTTCCGCCTGGTGCACGACATGGCCGTGCCGCTCGATTGCATTCTTAAGCAGGCGGCGCTGCACGGGGTCGTCCTCGACCACGAGGATTTGCCCTGCTCCCTTGAGCTCATTGTAACCGGTCATTGTCGCCTCACTTCATGCGAAACCATTGAGCGCACTCTGACAGGAAGGCTTGAACATCCAGTTTTGAGAAATAATTGCATTTTAACGATTGGAACGGGTCATTTTCGTGCCGAACCGATGCCTTTCTTGCGCCGAAAGGCCCTTGATGCCGGGCCTTCTCGCGCTTATTCAAGCAGACCTGTTATGAAAGTGGAGAGGAATTGCCCCATGAAAATCAAGCTCCCGCACGCCAGCCTTCTTTTCTCGGCAGCAGCGCCAGCTGGGGCGACCGATCCGGCGCTCGGCGATCTGCCGGTCTGGAAGCTGCAGGATCTTTATCCCTCCGCCACCTCGACCGCCTTCGTCGCCGACATGGAAAAGGCCGGCAAGGCCGCGATCGCCTTTGAAGAAAAGTGGAAGGGCAAACTGGCCGCGGCGGCGACCAAGACCGGCACTGAGGGCATCGGCGCGGCGCTGAAGGAGTATGAGGCGCTGGACGACATCATCGGCCGCCTCGGCTCCTTTGCCGGCCTCACCTATTTCTCCGACACCACCAACCCGGCAAACGGCAAGCTCTATGGCGACGTGCAGACCAAGATCACCGAATTTTCCGGCCATCTCCTGTTCTTCGCGCTGGAACTGAACCGCATCGACGACGCGGTGATCGACGCCTCCATGGCTAGAGATACCGCCGCCGGACACTATCGCCCCTGGCTGATCGACCTTAGGAAGGACAAGCCCTACCAGCTCGACGACAGGCTGGAACAGCTCTTCCTCGAAAAATCGATGACATCGGCCGCTGCCTTCAACCGCCTCTTCGACGAAACCATGGCGGAACTTCGCTACGATATCGATGGCGAGAAAGTGCCGCTCGAAGTGGCGCTGAACAGGCTGCAGGAAAAGGACCCCGAAGCCCGCCGCAAGGCCGCCATGGCGCTCGGCGAAACATTCAAGGCGAATATCCGCACCTTCACGCTGATCACCAATACACTTGCCAAGGACAAGGAGATCGCCGACCGCTGGCGCGGCTTCGAGGACATTGCCGACAGCCGCCACTTGGCAAACCGCGTCGAGCGCGAGGTCGTCGATGCGTTGGCCGCCGCCGTCCGCGAAGCCTATCCCCGCCTTTCGCACCGCTATTACAAGATGAAGGCGAAATGGCTCGGCATGGAGCAGATGAATTTCTGGGACCGCAACGCGCCGCTTCCGGAAACCTCCACTGCCGTCATCTCCTGGCCCGAGGCGAAGGACACGGTACTTTCGGCCTACGGCAATTTCGCCCCCGAGATGGAGGCGATCGCCAGGCGGTTCTTCGACGAGCAGTGGATCGATGCCCCGGTCCGCCCCGGCAAGGCGCCCGGCGCCTTCGCCCATCCGACGGTTCCCTCGGCCCACCCCTATGTGCTGGTCAACTACATGGGCAAGCCGCGCGACGTGATGACGCTTGCCCATGAACTCGGGCACGGCGTGCACCAGGTTCTGGCCGGCGCGCAAGGGGCGCTGATGTGCCAGACGCCGCTGACGCTTGCCGAAACCGCCTCGGTCTTCGGCGAGATGCTGACTTTCCGCGCGCTCCTGGAAAAAACCAGCGACATGCGCGAGCGCAAGGCGATGCTCGCCCAGAAGGTCGAGGACATGATCAACACGGTCGTGCGCCAGATCGCCTTTTACGAATTCGAGCGCAAGCTCCACACCGCCCGCAAATCAGGTGAACTTACCGCCGACGACATCGGCGAACTTTGGCTCTCCGTCCAGTCGGAAAGCCTCGGGCCGGCGATCAACATTTCTGAAGGATACGAGACCTATTGGGCCTATATCCCTCATTTCATCCATTCGCCCTTCTATGTCTATGCCTATGCCTTCGGCGATTGCCTGGTGAATTCGCTCTATGCCGTCTACCAGAAAGCCGAAAAGGGCTTTCAGGAAAAGTATTTCGAACTGCTGAAGGCTGGCGGCACCAAGCACCACTCGGAACTTTTGAAGCCTTTCGGCCTCGACGCCACCGATCCGTCGTTCTGGAGCCAGGGCCTGTCGATGATCGAAGGGCTGATCGACGAATTGGAAGCTTTGGATAGAGCTGCCTGATCTGCCTCCCCACGGCCGACCTCTTCCCGCAGGCGGGGAGAGGCGCCGGCAGGCGGATAAGGGATCGTGCTCCAAGAAAAGACGCCGCTGATGGCCGAAACCCAACCCTCTATTCTCTACCGCGACGACACATCAGGACAGGTGATGCTTTTCGCCGAGCCGGCAGAGATCATTATTGCCAGGACGCGGGGCGAATTCTTTGCCGGCCTTGCCCGAATGGAAGAGGCCAAGGCCGAGGGCAAATGGCTCGCCGGGTACATGGCCTACGAGGCCGGATATCTCTTCGAAGAAAAACTCGCTCCCTTCGCCGGGGAAAACCGTGAAACGCCGCTACTCTGTTTCGGCGTCTTCGACGCCCCGCAGCCGGACACACACCCGCTTGCCCAACCAAAACAGCGCCTCGAAAACGAGGAATTCCTGACGGCCCCCAAGGCTGCCTGGGATTTCCCTCTCTATAAAGAGCGCTTCGACCGCCTGCACCAGCACCTGCGGCTTGGCGACGCCTATCAGGCGAACCTCACCATGCCGGTCGAGGCCCGCTGGAACGGCGATCCCCGTGCTGCCTTCTGGTCGCTGATCGAACGCCAGCCGGTCAAATACGGCGCGCTGGTTGATCTCGGCGGTCCGGTTATCCTTTCGCGCTCGCCGGAACTGTTCTTCCGCATTGATGAAGAGGGCTGGATCGAGACCCATCCGATGAAGGGCACTGCGAAACGCGGCGCTACCGCGGCCGAAGATGCCGAAATCATCGAGGCCATGCGCCGCGATATCAAGACGCAGGCGGAAAACCGCATGATCGTCGATCTGCTACGCAACGATATTTCCCGCATCACCGAGGTGGGCACGCTCGACGTCCCGAAGCTCTTCGACATCGAGACCTATCCGACCGTCCACCAGATGGTGAGCCATGTGCAGGCAAGGCTCCGTCCGGATCTTTCGATCCGCGACGTCTTCTCCGCGCTCTTTCCCTGCGGCTCGATCACCGGCGCGCCGAAGATGCGGTCGATGGAAATTCTGCATGCGCTCGAAGACACGCCCCGCGACGCCTATTGCGGCGCGATCGGCATGATTTCGCCGAGCGGCGCCATGCGCTTTTCCGTCGCCATCCGCACCATCACGCTTTTTGACGGCGGCAGAGCCGTCTTCAATGTCGGCGGCGGCATCGTCTTTGATTCCACAGCCGAGGCCGAATATGAGGAATGCCTGCTCAAGGCCCGCTTCGCCGTCGGCGACCAATGGATTGCACGATGATCGATTTTTCGCTGGTCGAGACGCTGCGCTGGCAGCCTGGTGAGGGTTTTATCCGCCTGCGGCTGCATCTCGCCCGGCTTTCCCGCTCCGCCCGTCGCCTTGGCTTCCCGCAACCGATCGACGCCATGGCAAGGCTTGACGAAGCCGTTGCCGGTGCTGCCGGTCGGCTGCGTGTCCGCCTGACTTTCGACGCCCAAGGCCACATCGAGGTGACAAGCGCCGCGTTCGTGCCGCTGGCGCCCGACACCACCTGGACCGTGCGCCTTGCCGAGACACGTCTGAACTCCACCGACAGGCTGCTGCGCGTCAAAACCACCCGCCGCGCCGTCTACGAAAGCGCACGCGCCGAATACAGGCTCGACGAGGCCGACGAAGTCATTCTTTTGAACGAACGCGGCGAAGTCTGCGAGGGCACCATCACCTCGATCTTCCTGGACGACGGAACCGGCATGCTGCGCACCCCGCCGATCTCCTGCGGCCTGCTCGCCGGCGTGCTGCGCACGGAGCTGATCTGCGCCCGCAAGGCGCATGTCGGCCGCCTCACGCTTGCCGATCTCGATGCCGGCGCGCTTTATATCGGCAACTCGCTGCGCGGCCTGATCCGCGCAAACCTCGTCAGGAACTGACCATGTTCATTCTCTCCCTCACCTACATCAAATCCAATGACGAAGCCGACCGGCATATGGAGCCGCACTTGGCCTGGGTGAAGGAGGGTTATGCGAAGGGCTGGTTCCTCGCCTCCGGCCGCAAGGTGCCGCGCACCGGCGGCGCGATCCTGGCAGTCGGCGACTGCGCCACAATCGAGGCCTATGTCGCCGCCGATCCCTTTACAATCCATGGTGTTGCCGAATACGACATCACCGAGCTTGCGGTGACGACGACGGCCGAAGGGCTGGAAATCCTGAAGCGCTGATTTTAGAGAGGCCGGTCGGATGATCCCGTCGTCCCTCGCCGACCCGATATTTGCCCTTTCCCCCTCAACGCTCTTTATTGTGACGCCGTTTTATGGTTAGAGCCGGTCACTTCGCATCTCTGCGGCAATTTCAAAAGAATTCTTCGGGCTGAACGCCTTCGTCCCCTTCCATAGGAGAAAAGAATGACGGAACAAAACTATCCGGTATATGCCGAAATCACCGGTCCGATCGTGATGATCGGCTTTGGCTCCATCGGCCGCGGCACCCTGCCCCTGATCGAGCGCCACTTCAAATTCGACAAGAGCCGGATGGTCGTCATCGACCCGCGCGAAGAGCCCTCCGACATGGAGATTCTGAAGAAGCACGGCGTTCGCCACATCAAGGAATATGTCACCAAGGAAAATTACAAGGAACTGCTGAAGCCGCTGCTGACCGAAGGCGAAGGCCAGGGTTTCTGCGTCAACCTCTCGGTCGACACCTCCTCGCTCGACATTATCAAGCTCTGCCGCAAGCATGACGTGCCCTATGTCGACACCGTCGTCGAACCCTGGCTCGGCTTCTATTTCGACAAGGGCATGAGCAATGCCGACCGCACCAACTATGCGCTGCGCGAAACCATGCGCAAGGAAAAGGCAAAGAACCCGGGTGGCGCCACCGCCGTCTCCACCTGCGGCGCCAATCCGGGCATGGTCTCCTGGTTCGTCAAGCAGGCGCTTGTCAATCTCGCCAACGACACCGGCCTCAAATTCGAGGAACCGGACCAGCACGATCGCGAAGGCTGGGCAAAGTTGATGAAGAAGCTCGGCGTCAAGGGCGTCCACATCGCCGAGCGCGACACCCAGCGCACCAAGCATCCGAAGCCGCTCAACGTCTTCTGGAACACCTGGTCCGTCGAAGGCTTCATCTCCGAAGGCCTGCAGCCGGCCGAACTTGGCTGGGGCACGCATGAAGAGTGGATGCCGAAGAACGCCAAGAAGCACAAGAAGGGCAACAAGGCGGCGATCTACCTGGAGCAGCCGGGCGCCAACACCCGCGTACGCACCTGGTGCCCGACGCCCGGCCCGCAATACGGCTTCCTCGTCACCCACAACGAGTCGATCTCGATCGCCGATTATTTCACCGTCCGTGACAAGGACGGCGAAGTGACCTTCCGCCCGACCTGCCACTATGCCTACCACCCGGCCAACGACGCCGTGCTCTCGCTGCATGAGATGTTCGGCAATGGCGGTACGGCGCAGCCGGTCCACCACGTTCTCGACGAGGACGAACTGGAGGACGGCATCGACGAACTCGGCGTCCTGCTCTACGGCCATGAGAAGAACGCCTACTGGTATGGCTCGCGCCTGTCGCTGGAAGAAACGCGCCGCATCGCGCCCTATCAGAACGCCACTGGCCTGCAGGTGACCTCCGCTGTTCTCGCCGGCATGGTCTGGGCGCTGGAAAACCCGAATGCCGGCATCGTCGAGGCCGACGAGATCGACTACAAGCGCTGCCTCGAAGTACAGATGCCCTATCTCGGCCCGGTCGAGGGACACTACACCGACTGGACCCCGCTCGATGGCCGCCCAGGCCTCTTCCCGGAAGATATCGACACCAAGGATCCGTGGCAGTTCAAGAACATTCTCGTTCGCTGAGATCGCTCGCGCGACCCTGAAGATGCCCGCCGCAAGGCGGGCATTTTTGTAACGCCGGCTGTCTAAATGCCGCCCGGCGCGCCGCCAAGGCTTGCCTTCACGGCGGGCGCGCGCCATGTTTTGCCCGAACTTGGCGGGTGTTCCGCCGCGCCGATTCGCCGGGAGAAGCTTTATGAAAATCAGAACTGGTCTCGTTCTTGTCGGTGCAGCGGCTGCTCTTGCCGCCTGCGTTTCATCAGAGCCGCGCCGCCTGCCAGTTGCAATGACGCCGTCAGCCACCGGCGTCGAAGGCAACTGGAGCGATCCGAACGGCATCGTTTCCACCTTCCAGGGCGGTAGTTTCACCACCCGCACGACCGACAGCAACCAGCTTCTTGCCTCGGGCACCTATATCAACACTTCGCCGACCTTGGTGGAGATCAACATGACCTCGCTGGTGCGTAAGACCCAGTCCAAGGTGAATTGCGCCCTTGTCAATCAGAGCCAGCTCAATTGCACCTCCGATTCCGGCGCACAATTCACGCTTTCCCGCCGAGGCTAAGGGGGATAGGCTAAGCACGCCATGCGCGCCCTCGCCGTTTATCTCGTCCTGCTGCTCGCGCTGCCGCTTGCAGCACTTGCCGTCGTTTTTCCGGCCAACGTCTATCGTGCCCAGGGCATCGCCGCTCCCGATTGCGACAGACCGGGCCAGGTGCTGATGTTGGCCGTGCCGGCAATATTGATCTACGGCGCCGGCGCACTCTTTGCCTATCGAGCCGGCCGGCGCTTTAATCGCCTCATTTTCCTTCTCTGTTTGAGCATCGCGCTCGCTACGGTTCCGAATATTGCGGAGGCCGTGCACGAACTCTATCGAAATGCCGCCGCCGGCGAATGCCGGGGATAGCAACCGGCTTTTTTGCCCTGCCCCCTTGGAAAGCGTCAGGCCTAGCCCAGCTTTCTCTTGCGGTCGCCCATCCTCTGATGGAACATCCGCAGGCCGGGACCGCCCCCGGCGGACTATGAAGGGATCGGCGAGGATCAGGGGGATCTCTCGCCCAATCAGGAGAACAGGGATGACGAAGTCTTTCAGCTTCGGTCTTTTGACCGCGTCCATGCTGGCGCTGAGCGCGGGCGCTGCCTTTGCGGATTACGAACTCAATATTCTTCATATTAACGATTTCCATTCGCGCATCGAATCGATCAACAAGTTCGACTCCACCTGCTCGGCCGAGGAAGAAGGCAAGAACGAATGCTTCGGGGGTGCTGCCCGCCTGAAGGTCGCGATCGACCAGCGGCGTCAGGCGCTGTCGGGCAAGAACGTCGTCCTCCTGAATGCCGGGGACAATTTCCAGGGCTCGCTCTTCTACACGACCTATAAGGGCGCTGCCGAAGCCGAATTCCTGAACCTGATGAAGTTCGACGCCATGACCGTCGGCAACCATGAATTCGACGACAGCGAGGACGGGCTTGCGACCTTCCTCGACAAGGTGCAGTTCCCTGTCGTGACGGCGAACGTTAAGGCGACAGCCGCCTCCAAGCTCGGCGACCGCATCAAGCCGTCGCTGGTGCTCGATGTCGGCGGCCAGAAGATCGGTATTGTCGGCGCCGTCACCAATGATACGGCCGAACTTTCCTCCCCCGGCCCGAATGTCACGATCGCCGATGACGTCCAGGCGATAACCTCCGCCGTTCAGGATCTGAAGGGCCAGGGTGTCAACAAGATCATCGCGTTGACCCATGTTGGTTACCCCCGCGATCTCGCTTTGATCGCCAAGATCCCAGACGTCGATGTCGTTGTCGGCGGCCACTCCCATAGCCTGCTCTCCAATACCGATCCAAAGGCTGAAGGCCCCTACCCGACGATGGTCGACAATCCCGGTGGCTACAAGGTGCCGGTCGTTCAGGCTGCCTCTTACAGCAAATATCTCGGCGATCTCGTCGTCAATTTCGACGATAGCGGCGTCGTCAAGGATGCCAAGGGCGATCCGATCCTGATCGATTCAACCTTTACGCCCGATCCGGCCGTCGTTGCCCGCATCACCGAACTGGCCAAACCGATCGAAGAATTGCGCAAGAAGGTCATCGGTTCCTCCGAGGCCCCGATCGAGGGCGACCGCAAGGTCTGTCGCGTCAAGGAATGCTCGATGGGCAATCTGGTGGCCGACGCCATGCTCGACCGCACCAAAAACCAAGGCGTTACCATCGCCGTCCAGAATGGCGGCGGTCTGCGTGCTTCGATCGACGGCGGCGAGGTCACCCAGGGCGAAGTCATCACCGTCCTGCCTTTCCAGAACACGCTTGCCACGTTCGAGGCAACCGGCGCAGATGTCGTCAAGGCGCTTGAAAACGGCGTCAGCCAGATCGATCAGGGCGCCGGCCGCTTCCCGCAGGTCGCCGGCCTGAAATTCTCCTTCGACCAGTCCAAACCTGTCGGCAGCCGCGTCAGCGATGTCCAGGTGAAGGAGGGCGACAACTCCGCCCCGATCGACCCTGGTAAGACCTACAAGGTCGCCACCAACAATTTTATGCGGGCCGGCGGCGATGGCTATTCGATCTTTAAGGACGGCAAGAACGCCTATGATTTTGGCCCGGATCTCGCCGACGTGACCGCCGAATATCTGGCAGCCCACTCACCGTATAAACCCTATACCGACGGCCGCGTCACCGAAATCGCCGCGGTTGTGGCGCAGGCCCCCGCCGCCGAACCCGCTGCTCCGGCGACGCCGGCAGCACCTGCACCAACCACCGAACCTGCCCCCGCCCCTGCGGCAGCGCCAGCTCCGGCCACGCCGGCCGCACCCGCGCCTACTGCGGAACCGGTACCGGCGTCGGCACCCGCCGCAACGGCGCCGTCCACCTACGTGATCGCCGCGGGCGACACCTTCTGGGATCTCGCCGTGACCTTCTATGGCGACGGCACGCTATGGCGGAAGCTTTCGGAGGCCAACGGCAGTCCGAACCCACGCCACCTGACGGTCGGCAAAGAGATCGAAGTTCCGGCAAAATAAGACAATTTGTCCCGATTGCCATGACCGGTCCGGGGTTTCCCGGGCCGGTTTTTCTTTCTATAGGGTGAACCAAGATCTCCAGGCTGCGTATGAGCCGACGAGACAGAAAAGAGAGCGTTGGGGCCAAATGACAGCAGATCTTTCACACCGCCCGGCGGACCATCCGGCCGTCAAGTCAGGCAAGGTGGGTGTCCTTCTGGTCAATCTCGGCACGCCCGACGGCACCGATTATACCTCGATGCGCAGCTATCTCAGGGAATTCCTGACCGATCGCCGCGTCATCGAATGGTCGCCCTGGAAGTGGTATCCGATCCTGTTCGGCATCGTGCTCAACACCCGCCCGCAGAAAGTCGGCAAGGCCTATGAGCTGATCTGGAACAAGGAGAAGAACGAAAGCTATCTCCGCACCTACACGCGCAACCAGTCGGAGTTGATGACCGGGCGCCTGAGGGATCTTGATAACGTCAAGGTCGACTGGGCGATGCGCTACGGCACCCCGTCGATCGCTTCGCGCATCGAGGCGCTGAAGCAAGAGGGTTGCGACCGCATCGTGCTCTTCCCGCTCTATCCGCAATATGCGGCGGCAACGACCGCCACGGTCAACGACAAGGCCTTCCAGAAGCTGCTCTCGATGCGTTGGCAGCCGGCGCTGCGCACCGTGCCCGCCTATCACGACGACGAGACCTATATCGAGGCGCTCGCGAAGTCTGTCGAACGGCATCTTTCGACGCTCGACTGGAAGCCCGAAATGCTGCTCGCCTCCTTCCACGGCATTCCGATATCCTATTTCAAGCAGGGCGATCCCTATTACTGCCAATGCCAGAAGACCGGCCGGCTGCTGCGCGAGCGGCTCGGGCTCACCAAGGAAAACTTCATGGTCACCTTCCAGTCCCGATTCGGGCCGGAGGAATGGCTGCAGCCCTATACAGACAAGACAGTGGAGAAGCTTGCCAAGGACGGCGTCAAGCGCATCGCTGTCATCAATCCCGGCTTCGTCTCCGACTGTCTGGAGACGCTGGAGGAGATCGCCGAACAGGCTGCTCATTCCTTCGATGAGAACGGCGGCGAGACGTTCGCGCATATCCCCTGCCTCAACGACGGAGAGGACGGCATGACGGTGCTGGAAAAGGTCGTCCGCCGCGAATTGCAGGGCTGGGTCTGAGAAACCGTTTTCAGAAGGCAGCACTGCACGGTTAGCCGGCGACAGCCCGAATGGGCATTGCAAGACCAAACCTTCTTTCCACTTGGATGGGAGGTGGGCATGCGTGTGTCGTTTCCTCCTCGCAAAGAACATGCTAACTCACCACATCTATGGTGTGCACGCGCGCGCATGCGCGGATGAGAGGAATTTTTCATGCTGTTCGGCGGCTTCGATATCGTCGTGATCGTGCTGGTCATTTTCGTCATTCTGGTGCTCTTTGCCGGGATCAAAACCGTGCCGCAGGGCTACCGCTATACGATCGAGCGCTTCGGGCGTTATACCCGCACGCTGGAGCCCGGACTTAACCTGATCACTCCCTTCATCGAGCGTGTCGGCGCCCGGTTGAACGTGATGGAGCAGGTGCTGAGCGTGCCGACCCAGGAGGTGATTACCAAGGACAATGCCTCGGTCTCGGCCGATGCCGTCTCCTTCTATCAGGTGCTGAACGCCGCCCAGGCCGCCTATCAGGTCGCCAATCTCGAAAATGCCATCCTCAATCTGACCATGACCAACATCCGCTCGGTCATGGGCTCGATGGATCTCGACGAGCTGCTTTCCAACCGCGATGCAATCAACGACCGGCTGCTGCGCGTCGTCGACGAGGCCGTGCATCCCTGGGGCATCAAGGTCACTCGTGTCGAGATCAAGGACATCCAGCCGCCGCGCGACCTCGTCGATGCCATGGCTCGCCAGATGAAGGCCGAGCGCGAGAAGCGCGCCCAGGTGCTGGAAGCCGAGGGCTCGCGCAACGCGCAGATCCTCAGGGCCGAAGGCGCCAAGCAATCGGCCATTCTCCAGGCCGAAGGCCAGCGCGAGGCCGCCTTCCGCAATGCTGAAGCTCGCGAACGCCTGGCCGAGGCTGAAGCCAAAGCGACCAAGATGGTCTCCGAAGCGATCGCCGCCGGCGACATTCAGGCGATCAATTATTTCGTTGCGCAGAAATACACCGAGGCGCTCACCTCGATCGGCTCCGCATCCAATTCCAAGATCGTGATGATGCCGATGGAAGCCTCGTCCATCCTCAGCTCGCTCGGCGGCATCGGCGCCATTGCCCGCGAAGTCTTCGGCGATGCCGGCAACAACCCGGCAACGCTGCCACCCTTGTCGCGTCCGCGCCCCGCGCCGGCGCGCTCGACGCCGCCGATCAATCCGTCGACCCCCAATCCTTTCAATCCCGATCCGGAGCGATAAGCCATGCTGGCGAAGATCGTCGCCGAACTTGGTCCGTGGAGTTGGTGGGTCGCAGGCCTCGTGCTGCTCGCCGCGGAAATGATCGTACCCGGCTTCTTCCTGGTCTGGATCGGCCTGGCCGCCTTGATCGTCGGCGCGCTGTCGCTGCTCTTCTGGGACAGCGCCTTCTGGGTCTGGGAGCTGCAGGCGATCCTTTTTGCGCTGCTCGCGGTAGCCACGACGTTCGCCGGCCGTCGGCTGACGCTGCGCAATTCCACGACCGACGAGCCCTTCCTCAATCAGCGCGGCGCGAGCCTCGTCGGCCGCACCGCGACGCTGCACGAACCGATCAGCGAGGGCCGCGGCCGCATCCGCCTCGACGATACGCTATGGCAGGTGATGGGACCGGACCTGCCCGTCGGAACGCAGGTGAAGGTGGTTTCGAGCAACGGCCGCGACCTCACAGTCGAACCTGTCTGATCGAGCAAAAACAAAGACCTAAAGCGCAGGAAGTGAACCCGTTGGATCGCGGCGCGCCTCAGGCGACGCCAATCCGCAGTAGGTCATGGAAATGCACCAGTCCGACCGGCCTGCGGTCGTCGTCGGTGACGATCAGCGCGCCGATGTGATGCTGGTTGAGCAACGCCAGGGCGGCGGTCGCCAGCACCGTCGACTTCACGGTTTTCGGCGTCCGCGTCATGATGTCGTCGACGGCAAGTTCGGAGAGATTGCGGGTCAGGTTGCGCGCCATGTCGCCTTCGGTGACGATCCCGCAGAGCCGCCCATCCTCGTCAAGCACGCCGACGCAACCGAAATGCTTGCGCGACAGCACCGTGATCGCCTCCGGCATCGGTGTGCCCTTGGCAACGAGCGGCAGCCGCTCGCCGGTATGCATGATATCGGCGACGTGCATCAGGCTCGCCCCCAGCTTGCCGCCGGGATGGAACACGTGGAAGTCCGTCGCGGTAAAACCGCGCGCCTCCAACAGCGCCACCGCCAGCGCATCACCGATCGCAAGCTGCATCAGCGTCGAGGTCGTCGGCGCCAGCCCATTCGGGCAGGCCTCCTGCTCATTCGGCACGAGAAGGACGATATCGGCGGCGGTCGCAAGCGAGGAACGGTCGCTGCAAGTGATCGCGATCAGCGGAATGGAGAAGCGCCGCGTGAAGGAAATGATGCTCTTGAGCTCAGCACTCTCGCCGCCTTTGGAAATCGCCAACACGACGTCGTCGCGCGCGATCATGCCGAGGTCGCCGTGATTGGCCTCCGCCGCATGCACGAAAAAGGCAGGTGTCCCCGTTGAAGCGAACGTCGCCGCGAGCTTGGCGCCGATATGTCCGCTTTTGCCGACGCCGGTGACGATGACCCGCCCCGAGATGTCGCCGATCACTTCAATGGCGCGCGTGAAAGGACCGGCCAATCCATTGTCAAAGGCCTGTTCAAGCGCTTCAAGACCGCGTCTTTCGGTCTCTATCGTGCGTTTTGCCGATTCGAGCACGCTGTTTTCAACGAGGTTTATCGCTCTTCTGTTCATGAAATTGCGTTAGACCTTTTCACTTTCCAAGTCCACCCCGCACTCTTTCCGAAATGTGAACAGCGCCCGCCGCCGGCAACGAATGATTAACCACGAGGCTTTACCTTTGGGTAAGAACCGAAAGCATGTCAGGCGCGAATTGCATGGGCCAGCCAAAACAGACGAGCAGTGTGACGCCGCTCCGCGCCATGAGCCGTGCCGTCTCGTTTGTCGCGTTCTGCAGTCTGCTGCTCGGTCAGACAGCCTTTGCACAGTCCGCCTCGCCGCAGCCGGCAGGCACGGCAAACAGGCGCTCCACGGCCTCTCAGGACTATCGCACCACGAACAATGCTGCCGGTTTTGATGACGAGACCGACGATACCGCCACGCCCGCGACAAACGGCACATCCGCGAACGCGGACGATGCCCAGCAGAGGCCGGCGATACCGGATGCGCAAGCCAGCGACGACATTACCGGCTCCATCCTCGACGACGACATCCGCCGGCTGAACACACGCGAAACGCCGATCGACGAGACGCTGCCGCGCCGTAGGACTGCCGAAAGTGCCTCGGCGGCCGAAACGCCGGGCATTCCGATCGGCACGTTCGTGCTCCGCCCGAGCGTCACCCAGAGCATCAACACCGAGACCACCAAGGACGGCAACACCAGGCAACGGCGCGCCTTCCTCGAAACGGACGCAGCCGCGACCCTGACCTCGGACTGGGGCCGGCATCAGCTGACCGTAACTTCGGAAGGCGCCTGGCAGAGGAATATCAGCGGCGAGGGCGAGGAGCAGCCGTCCTTCAAAGTCAACGGCGACCTCCGGCTGGATCTTTCCGACGATACGGTCGCGCATCTCACCGCCGGGTACAATTTCTACCGCGAGGATACGGACGATCCCGAGGCCATCGCCAACGCAGCACAGCAGTCTGATGTGCAGGAGTTTAGCGCGGGCGCCTCAGTCCAACGCGATTTCGGCATCCTGCGCGGCACGACGGCACTGGCACTGACCCGCTCGATCTATTCGGATGCCACGCTTGCGAACGGCACGACCGTTGAGCTGAGCGACCGCAACCAGACGGCTGGCACGCTGCGCGGCCGCGTCGGTTACGAGCTGTCCCCCGCGCTCATCCCCTTCATCGAGGCGACGATCGGCCGGAGTGTCTATGACGAGACGCGCGATTCCGCCGGCTATGAGCGTTCTGGCCACGCCTATGGCGCCAAGGCAGGCGTCGAGGTCGACCTCGGCGAAAAGCTGAAGGGTGAAGTCGGTGTCGGCTACGAGATGGCGAATTTCGAAGACAGCCGCCTGTCCTCGATCGATACCGCCACGCTCGATGCGAGCCTGCTCTGGTCGCCGATCCGCGGCACCGACGTCAATCTCGACCTGCAGACGAGCATCCAGCCCTCGACCACGGCGGGCGAAAGCGGCTACGTCTCGCACGCGCTGACGACGACGGTCACCCACCAGCTGCGCGACAATCTGGTCGGGACGATGATCGGCGGGGTAACGTGGCGCGATTATCCCACAGATAGCACCATCAATGACGAACTCGTCTATACCGCCGCGACCGGTCTGACCTGGAACATCAACCGCTATCTCGATTTGACCAGCACGCTCGGTTACGAGCTGACAACGCGCAAGGAAGGCACCGATTCGCAGCAATTGCGAGCCGGCGTTGGTCTCAAGTTGAAGCGCTAATGCATGTCGCCGGGAAGTGTGCGGCGGTTCCCGGATAACGACATACACAAAAACAAAGAGCTAAAGCGCGTCGCATGAATCAAGCTAAGTGCGACGCGCTTTAATTTAGGGATGCAAAAACGCCACGCATCTGGGAGGATACGCGGCGCTCTATCATTTATATGCTGTGCGGGAAGGTTACTTCAGACCGGCGAGCAATTCCTTGAAGCCGCCTTCGACGGTCGGGCGGATATCGTCGCGTTCGAGAGCGAAGGCGACGTTTGCCAGGATGAAGCCATCCTTGGCGCCGCAGTCGTAGGTCGCGCCGCGGAAGTGGTAACCGGCGAAATCCTGCTCCTTCAGCAGCTTCAGCATGCCGTCGGTAAGCTGGATCTCATTGCCGGCGCCACGCTCCTGGGTTTCGAGGATCTTGAAGATCTCCGGCTGCAGGATGTAGCGACCGTTGATGAAGAAGTTGGAAGGCGCTGTCCCCTTGGCAGGCTTTTCCACCATGCCGGTGATTCGGAAGCCATCGCCGATCGCCTCGCCGACGCCGACGATGCCGTATTTATGGGCCTGGTCGGGCGCGCATTCCTCAACGGCGATGATATTGCCGCCGCTCTGGCCGTAGAGGTCGATCATGCCCTTCATGCAGCCCTTGTCGCCCTTCATGATCATATCGGGCAGCAACAGTGCGAAGGGCTCGTCACCGACGATTTCGCGGGCGCACCAAACCGCGTGGCCGAGGCCGAGCGGCTCCTGCTGGCGGGTAAAGCTCACCGTGCCGGCCTTCGGCAATTGCTGGGCGAGAAGGGTTATCTCGGCCTTCTTGGCGCGCTCGCGCAGCGTCTGCTCCAACTCGAAATGGATGTCGAAATAATCTTCGATGACGTGCTTGTTGCGTCCGGTGACGAAAACCAGATGTTCGATCCCGGCCTCGATCGCCTCATCGACGACATATTGAATGATTGGCTTGTCGACGACGGTCAACATTTCCTTCGGAACAGCCTTGGTTGCCGGTAGGAATCGCGTTCCTAACCCCGCAACCGGAAATACTGCTTTACGAACTTTATTGTGTTGAGCCACACGCGGCCTCCTGGTTCGATCATATCGCTTGGAAATGGAGCTTTTTAGCTTTAACTAGTATAGAATTGCTACGGTTTTGCAAATGGTGACCGCAGCGGATCGCCATGGTAAAGAATTTGTTGACTCCGTTCCTGTAGTCTCGGGTTTGGGCGGACATGATGCCCCGCTGCACCGGAAACTGAAGATGACGGATACGATTGTCGATGGCCCAGAATCACAAATACTCCCTTCGTGGTCTTGCTCTCGCCCTCGTTGTCGCCGCCCAGGTCGGGCTGGTTCCTGACAACGCGAAAGCCGATTCCCGGTTCCAGAAATGGATCGCGGATTTTTACCAAACTGCCGCTCAGAGTGGCATCAGTAAGGCAACTTATCAAAAGGCCTTTTCCGGAGTGACCGAGCCCGATCCGACCGTGCTCGAAAAGGCGGCCTACCAGCCGGAATTCACTTCGAAAATCTGGGACTACGTCGATTCCCGTGTCAATCCCTATACGATCAAGATCGGCCGCGAGATGGCCGTTAAGCACGCAAGAACGCTCGATGCGATCGAGCGGCGATTCGGCGTCGACAAGACCATTCTCTTGGCCATCTGGTCGATGGAATCGAATTACGGCGCAATCCTCGACAAGGACGACCGGCTGCACTACGTGCCGCGGGCGCTCGCAACGCTTGGCTATGCCGATCCGAGCCGCGCCAAATTCGCCAAGAAGCAGCTGGTCGCCGCGCTGAAGATCCTGCAGAACGGCGATGTGCCGGCACGCGAGATGACCGGCTCCTGGGCCGGCGCCATGGGCCACACCCAGTTCATTCCGACAAGCTACCTGCTTTATGCTGTCGATGCCGATGGCAACGGCCATCGCGACATCTGGAACTCGGTGCCCGATGCACTGGCGACCTCGGCCAATCTTCTGATGAAGAACGGCTGGGACACCGGCAAGACCTGGGGCTACGAGGTTGTCGTTCCCGCCGCAGCCGCCAATCAGGCCGGCAAAACCCACACACTGGCCCAATGGGCGGCACTCGGCCTGGCACGCCCGAACGGCAAGGCTTTCCGAGAGAGCACCACCAAGGCCATGCTGAAGATGCCGGCTGGCGCCGGCGGCCCAGGCTTCCTGATGACCGCCAACTTCTTCACCATCAAGAACTACAATGCGTCGGACAGCTATGCGCTTGCCGTCGGCCTGCTCGCCGACCAGATCGCCGGCTACGGCGGCCTGCAGCAGCGCTGGCCGCGCCCGGACGGCGCCCTTGACGTCACCGAGAAATTCGAGCTGCAGACCCGCCTGAAGACGCTCGGCTATTACAATGGCGAGGTCGACGGCAATTTCGGCTCGGGTTCGAAGGCGGCGATCTCAGCCGCGCAGTCGCGCATCGGAATGCAGCCGGATGGCGAGCCCTCGCTGCCGCTTCTGAACGCACTACGCCGCTAGACCTGATGATCCCGACCGGATCGAACGGAACCTGAATCCGCCTTTGAATCAAGGAAATAGGGTATGATGCCGCCCGAAGACCACACATACTTTTCGGCATATGCCCTACAACTGGCAGAACCGTGACCTACATAGCAGCGGGAGTGGACGCTGGCCTACCCTGCGTGCAAGATGCCGGCAGATGCGGAACTGCCCATGACGAATAAAACTGATCGAACCCCAATCCGTTGGCTCATGCTCGCCGTGGCGGCCGCTTCGCTATGCCTCGGCGCCCTTGCGCCGGTGCATATTGCGGAAGCGCAGGAGCAGCGCTACCAGCGGCGTTCGATCCTCGATTTCTTCCTCGGCCGGCGCTATCTCGACGACGGCCCGCAAGCCCCCGACGTCCCGCAGCCGAGGCGCCAGCAGCACAAGCGACCGCCGTCGCAGAAAGCCGTCGTCAACACCCGCACCGCGCCGCCGCTCCGCGCGCCCGTGCAGGAGGAGCCGGTGGTGCAGAAGCTCGGCGACGCCAAGAAGATCCTGATCGTCGGCGATTTCCTGGCCAGCGGCCTTGGCGACGGCCTCACTGCCGCCTTCGAGACCTCGCCGGGGGTTGTCGTTGAAGCCCGCGGCAATGTCTCATCGGGTCTCGTCCGCGACGATTATTACGACTGGCCGGAACAACTGCCGAAGATGATCGACGAGCTGAAGCCGGCAATGGTCGTCGTGATGATCGGCGCCAACGATCGCCAGCAGATGATGACCGATACGGCCAAGGAAAAATTCCGCACCGATAGCTGGTTTACCGAATACCGCCGCCGTGTTCTCTCCTTCGGCAGGCAAGTTACCGACCGCAAGATCCCGCTGCTCTGGGTCGGCCTTCCCGCCTTCGAATCCGATCAGATGACGGCCGATGCCGTCCAGATGAACCAGCTCTACCGTAATCAGGTCGAAAGCATCGGTGGTGAATTCGTCGATATCTGGGATGGTTTCGTCGATGAAAACAGCAACTTCATCGTCACCGGTTCGGATGTGAACGGCCAGCAGGTCAGACTGCGCACATCCGATGGCATCAACCTTACCCAGGCCGGTCGGCGCAAGCTCGCCTTCTATGTGGAAAAACCGGCACGGCGTCTTCTCGGCACGCAGGCAAGCCCCGATCTGGTTCGCCTCGACTCCAGCAATCTGCCCGGTCTCGGCCTTCCCGCCAATCCGGCCGAACACACCGTGCCGATCAGCCTCTCCGATCCCAATCTCGACGGCGGCGCCGAGCTTCTCGGCGCAAGGCCGCCGCCTGTGGCTTTGACGCGGTCGCCCCGCGACCTGCTGGTCGAGCAGGGCGAAATGACGCCCGCGCCTCCTGGGCGCATCGATGATTACCGCCTGCCGGTGGCAAAGACGGCGGCCGAAGTCTCGGTCAAATGAAAAGGCCGCGTGCGCCAGCCTTGCTCGTCGTTCCGTTTATGTCGCCGTCGCCTGCGGCCAGCTCAGATAATAGTAGTTCGAGCCGATCAGGCCGAAGAAGGCGTTGCTGTCGTTCGTCTGGTCGACATAGCTGCCGTTTTCCTTGACGAAAGCGCCGTCGGCGCCGCGCTCCAGATGCGCATCGAGGAAGTCGCTCCAGCCGCTGACATCGATCTCCTTGCCGTCCTTGCTCTGAGTTTCCGCCTCATCGGCATCGTCCACGTCCCAGGCAGCAATCGATACGCCCTGCGTCGGGTCGGAGATGGTCAGCGTGCCCGCTTCGAGGGCGGCTAGCATGTCGTGGGCCTTGCCGCTCTCGCCTTCGGCCGCAGCCGCATCCTGCAGCTGCTTCTTCAGCATCGACATGAAGGAGGCGCTGGTCACGTCGGCGCTTCCGCCCGTCGTGTCGGTCGCATCGGACGTGTCGTTCTGGGATGAAAGCGTGTCGAGCAGCCCTGACAGGGCCTGGTTGGAAAGCAGCGAGGCGGAGCTCGGATCGAGCCCATAGCTGCTCAAGATACCGGCAGCCGACGAACTCTGCGTATCCTGCGAACTGTCATCGGAGCTGCGAAGGTTTTTCAGCGCATATCGGGCAGAAACCAGCCGCGTGCTGTCAAGTGCAGAAACCATTTGAAAAATCCTTGTCGAACATTCGCGGCGGTCGATGTCCCTAACGCCCGCGGCCGATGGTGAAATGCCTTCACCGAAACGGCATGGCACCTCCGCTCCGGTCGCCGCCGACTCTTCCCGAGCCCGCGTCCTGCGAAAATCTCGCTTCCCGGTATTGCCTGAGGCTTGCGCCGAATGCCGGCGCGTCAAGCGGTCGCACCCGGGTATAGTCCAAAGCGATAATGCATGTCGCCCGGAAGTGTGCAGCGGTTCCGGGATAACGACATGCATCAAAACAAAGAGCTAAAGCGCGTCGCATGAATCAAATTTGATCCGACGCGCTTTAAAGCGTCCTTGCGCGTCGACAGGACACGCAGCGCTTTACGATAAAACTCCGCCGTAGGGCGGAGCTCTTGTGTTGTGAGCGTCTGTGCCGCCGACGGTCAGTTCGGCAGGACGGTCGAGCCCATCAATTCCTCGTCGATAGCGCGCGCCGCCTGGCGGCCTTCGCGGATCGCCCAGACCACCAGCGATTGGCCGCGGCGTACGTCGCCCGCCGTCCAGAACTTGTCGACCGAAGTCTTGTAGTTGCGGTCGTTGGCGACGACGTTGGTCGAGCCGCGCTTGTCGGTGTTGAGCGTCAGCTTGCCCTCGAGCTCCTTCAGCACGCTGCCGGTGAACGGGCCACGGAAACCGATGGCGATGAAGGCGAGATCGGCCCGGATGACGAATTCGGTGCCCGGAACGGGCCGCCGGCGTTCATCGACCTCACAGCACTTGACACCGATCAGCACGCCGTCTTCGCCGACGAATTCAAGTGTGGCCACCTGGAATTCACGCACCGCGCCCTCGGCCTGCGAGGAGGAGGTGCGCATTTTCGTCGCCCAGAAGGGCCAGACGGCAAGCTTGTCTTCCTTCTCCGGCGGCTGCGGCCGAATGTCGAGCTGGGTGACCTTGACGGCTCCCTGGCGAAACGCCGTGCCGACGCAGTCCGAAGCCGTATCGCCGCCACCAACGACGACGATGTGTTTGGCGCCGGCAAGGATCGGGTCTGACGGCCAGCCGACGCTGTCGATGTTCTCGCGCCCGACGCGGCGGTTCTGCTGCACGAGATAGGGCATCGCATCATGCACGCCGGCAAGGTCGGCGCCCGGAATGCCAGCCTCACGCGGGGTTTCGGAGCCGCCGCAGTAGAGAACGGCGTCGTGATCGGCCAACAGCTGCTCGACCTTGACGTCGACGCCGACATTGGCGCCGCAATGGAAGGTGACGCCCTCGCCCTTCATCTGCTCGACACGGCGATCGATGAAGTTCTTCTCCATCTTGAAATCGGGGATGCCATAACGCAGCAGGCCGCCCGGCTTGGTCTCGCGCTCATAGACGTGCACCTCGTGGCCGGCGCGGCCGAGCTGCTGGGCGGCCGCCATGCCGGCAGGACCGGAGCCGATCACGGCGACCTTCTTGCCCGTATGCACCGTGGCCGGCTGCGGCCGGATGAAGCCGAGCTCGTAGGCCTTGTCGGCGATTGCCTGCTCGACCGTCTTGATGGCAACCGGCGCATCCTCGAGATTCAACGTACAGGCTTCCTCGCAAGGCGCCGGGCAGACGCGCCCGGTGAATTCAGGGAAGTTGTTGGTCGAATGCAGGTTCTGGATCGCCGCTTCCCAATTGTTGTTGTACACGAGGTCGTTCCAGTCGGGGATCTGGTTATGAACCGGGCAACCGGTGGGGCCGTGGCAATAGGGGATGCCACAGTCCATGCAGCGCGCAGCCTGTTTCTGCACTTCCAGGTCCGACATCGGGATCGTGAACTCACGGAAATGACGGATACGATCCGACGCCGGCTGGTACTTCGCCACTTGCCGGTCGATTTCCAGAAACCCTGTTACCTTACCCATATTTTCGTCCCTTACCCTCATGACCGCCTCACCGCAGCCAATCTGTCTATCGTCAGTCCCGGTAGCCCGAGCGAGTTGCTTGTCTTGACCGTCATTGGATCATATCCCTTGCAAGACATCCGTGCGATCAAGACAGCCTTCGCCGTCGGCTCCACACGGGTCGTCGAGATATTTCGTCATCCGTCACCTCAGTCAGCAGGTGACGGATGCCCCAGTACAAATCATTCCGCGGCGATGCCCATCCGACTGCGTTCCATTTCCTCGAGCGCACGACGGTATTCGACCGGCATGACCTTGCGGAACTTCGGACGGTAGTCGGCCCAGCTGTCGAGGATCTGCTTGGCGCGGGTCGAGCCCGTATAGTGCAGATGGTTGGAGATCAGCTGGTAAAGGCGCTCCTCGTCATGGCGCGTCATGTCGCCGGAGACGTCGACGCGTCCCTTGTGCATGAGATCGCCGCCGTGATGATGCAGCTTCTCCAGCATGTCGTCCTCCTCGGGCACCGGCTCGAGCTCGACCATCGCCATGTTGCAGCGGCTGGCGAAATCGCCGGTCTCATCGAGCACGTAGGCGACACCGCCGGACATGCCGGCCGCGAAGTTGCGGCCCGTGGCGCCGAGCACGACGACGACGCCGCCGGTCATGTATTCGCAGCCATGGTCGCCGACACCCTCGACGATCGCGATTGCGCCCGAATTGCGCACGGCGAACCGCTCGCCCGCCACACCGCGGAAGTAGCATTCACCCTCGGTCGCACCGTAAAGCACGGTGTTGCCGACGATGATCGAGTTCTCGGCCACGATCCTCGAATTCTCCGGCGGCCGGATGATGATCTTTCCGCCCGAAAGCCCCTTGCCGACATAGTCGTTGCCGTCGCCGATCAGGTTGAAGGTGACGCCGCGCGCCAGGAAGGCGCCGAAACTCTGGCCGGCCGTGCCGCGAAGCGTCACATTGATCGTGTCTTCCTTCAGCCCGCGGTGGCGGTAACGCTTGGCGACTTCGCCGGAAAGCATCGCGCCCACCGACCGGTCGACGTTCTTGATGCCGACCTCGAAGGCAACGGGTGTCTTGGCGGTCAGTGCCGGCTGTGCC
Organism: Rhizobium sp. NZLR1; assembly: GCF_017357385.1. NCBI lineage: Bacteria > Pseudomonadati > Pseudomonadota > Alphaproteobacteria > Hyphomicrobiales > Rhizobiaceae > Rhizobium > Rhizobium sp. NZLR1. The sequence goes on from NZ_CP071632.1 coordinate 3,860,378, forward strand.
TGCTCGATCAGCGCGCGGTCGAGAATATCGTCGATCGGGTGCTTCTGCCGGGTCGTCCAGAAGGTCTCCTCCTTGGCAGCATCAACCTTGTGGAAGATACGGCTGAAATCGAGGCCCTTCGCCTTCCAGTGGTTCAGCATCTCGTCCTTCTCAAGGAGCTCCGAGGCGCCGATGATATCGTCGAGCCGGGTAAACCCGAGCGAGGCGAGGATTGCGCGCACTTCGTTGGCAACGAAGAAAAAGTAGTTGATGACGTGCTCCGGAGCGCCCTTGAAGCGCTTGCGCAGCACCGGATCCTGCGTCGCCACACCAACCGGACAGGTGTTGAGATGGCACTTGCGCATCATGATGCAGCCGGCCGCAATCAGCGGCGCGGTGGCGAAGCCGAATTCATCAGCGCCGAGCAGTGCCCCGATGATGACGTCGCGGCCGGTCTTCAGGCCGCCATCCACCTGCAGCGCGACGCGCGAACGCAAGCCATTCAGCACCAGCGTCTGCTGGGTCTCGGCAAGGCCGATTTCCCAGGGGCTGCCGGCATGTTTCAGCGAGGTCAGCGGCGACGCACCCGTGCCGCCGTCGAAGCCCGCGACCGTGATGTGGTCAGCGCGTGCCTTGGCAACGCCGGCAGCAACCGTGCCGACGCCGACTTCCGAGACGAGCTTGACCGAGACATCCGCGGTCGGGTTGACGTTCTTCAGATCGTAGATCAGCTGCGCCAGATCTTCGATCGAGTAGATGTCGTGATGCGGCGGCGGCGAGATCAGGCCGACACCCGGCGTCGAATGGCGGGTCTTGGCAACCGTCGCATCGACCTTGTGACCCGGCAGCTGGCCGCCTTCGCCGGGCTTGGCGCCCTGCGCCACCTTGATCTGCAGCATGTCGGAATTGACGAGATATTCGGTGGTGACGCCGAAGCGGCCCGACGCGATCTGCTTGATCGCCGAACGTTCCGGGTTCATCGAACCATCGGGCAGCGGCATGTAGCGGTCGGATTCCTCGCCGCCCTCGCCGGTGTTCGACTTGCCGCCGATCCGGTTCATGGCGATCGCCAGCGTCGTATGCGCCTCCCTGGAGATCGAGCCGAAGGACATCGCCCCGGTCGAGAAACGCCTGACGATATCGGCCGCCGGCTCGACCTCGTCGATCGAAACCGGCTTGCGTCCGAGCGCCTCGGCGCTCTTGACGCTGAAGAGCCCGCGGATCGTGTTCATGCGCAGCGCCGAATTGTTCACCATATCGGCGAATTCGCGGTAGCGGTCCTCGGCATTGCCGCGCACGGCATGCTGAAGGGCGGCGACTGCATCGGGCGTCCAGGCATGGCTTTCGCCGCGCATGCGGTAGGCATATTCGCCGCCGATGTCGAGCGTCGTGGCAAGCAGCGGATCCGCGCCGAAGGCCGCGGTATGGCGGTCGACGGTCTCCGCCGCGATCGCCTCGAGGCCGACGCCTTCGATCATCGTCGCGGTGCCGAAGAAATACTTGTCGATGAACTCCGACTGCAGGCCGATCGCATCGAAGATCTGCGCGCCGCAATAGGACTGATAGGTCGAGATGCCCATCTTCGACATGACCTTGAGGATGCCTTTGCCGACCGCCTTGATGTAGCGGTAGACGACTTCGGTGGCATCCACTTCCTTCGGGAATTCGCCCTTGGCATGCATGTCGAGCAGCGTGTCGAAGGCGAGGTACGGATTGATCGCCTCCGCGCCATAGCCGGCAAGCAGGCAGAAATGATGGACCTCGCGTGGTTCGCCGGTCTCGACGACGAGACCGACCGAGGTGCGAAGCCCCTTGCGGATCAGGTGATGGTGCACCGCCGCTGTGGCAAGCAACGCAGGAATGGCGATCCGGTCCGGCCCGATCTGGCGGTCGGAGAGCACGATGATGTTGTAGCCGCCCTTGACGGCGGCTTCCGCGCGCTCGCAGAGCCGGTCGAGCATCTCGGGCATGCCAGCCGCGCCGCGCTCGATATCATAGGTGAAATCCAGCGTCTTGGTGTCGAAACGGTCTTCCGTATGACCGATCGAGCGGATTTTCTCGAGATCGCCGTTGGTCAGGATCGGCTGACGCACCTCGAGCCGCTTGGCGTTCGCCGCACCCTCGTGGTCGAGAATGTTCGGCCGCGGCCCGATGAAGGAGACGAGGCTCATCACCAGTTCCTCGCGGATCGGGTCGATCGGCGGGTTCGTCACCTGCGCGAAGTTCTGCTTGAAATAGGTGTAGAGCAGCTTCGGCTTTTCCGACATCGCGGAGATCGGCGTGTCCGTGCCCATCGAGCCGATCGCCTCCTGGCCCGTCGTCGCCATCGGCGACATCAGGATGCGGGTGTCTTCGAGCGTGTAACCGAAGGCCTGCTGACGGTCGAGCAGCGACACGTCGCGGCGCAGCGCCCGCGGCTCCACCGGCTTCAGTTCTTCCAGGATAAGCTGGGTGCGGCCGAGCCAGCTGCGATAGGGATGCGCCGTCGCCAGCTGCGACTTCACCTCGTCGTCGGAGATGATGCGGCCTTCTTCCATATCGATCAGCAGCATCTTGCCCGGCTGCAGGCGCCACTTCTGAATGATCCTCTCCTCCGGAACCGGCAGCACGCCGGCTTCCGACGCCATGATGACGCGGTCGTCATCGGTGACGAGGTAGCGCGCCGGTCGCAGGCCGTTGCGGTCGAGCGTCGCACCGATCTGCTTGCCGTCGGTGAAGGCGACGGCCGCCGGCCCGTCCCAGGGCTCCATCAAGGCGGCATGATATTCGTAAAAGGCCTTGCGTTCGGCGGCCATCGACTGGTTGCCAGCCCAGGCTTCCGGGATCAGCATCATCACCGCATGCGCCATCGAATAACCGCCGCGCACCAGGAATTCGAGCGCATTGTCGAAGCAGGCCGTGTCCGATTGTCCTTCGTAGGAGATCGGCCAGAGCTTCGAGATATCCTCACCGAACAGCGGCGACGACACCGACGCCTGGCGCGCCGCCATCCAGTTGACGTTGCCGCGCAGCGTGTTGATCTCGCCGTTATGGGCAACCATGCGGTAGGGATGCGCCAGCTTCCACGACGGGAAGGTGTTGGTGGAGAAGCGCTGGTGCACGAGGGCGACCGCGCTTTCGAAACGCGGATCCGACAGGTCCTTGTAATAGACGCCGACCTGATAGGCCAGGAACATACCCTTGTAGACCACCGTCGCCGACGACAGCGATACCGGATAGAAATTGCTCTCCTCGCCGTCGAACTCGTCATAGATGCGGTTGGAGATCACCTTGCGCAGTGTGAACAGCCGACGCTCGAACTCGTCGTTGTTTTCGGCATCCTCGCCGGCGCCGATGAAGACCTGCACATGATGCGGCTCGGTTGCGGCAATGGCCGGCGCCTTGGAGAGCGAGGAATTGTCGACCGGCACGTCGCGAAAACCGATGCAGACCTGACCTTCCTCGGCGATGACGTCCTTGATCACCTTCTTGAAGTGCTCGATCTGCTTTTCATCGCGCGGCATGAAAATATGACCGACGCCATATTCGCCGGCCGGCGGCAGCGTGATGCCTTGCGCGGCCATCTCCTCGCGGAAGAAACGGTCGGGAATTTGCACCAGGATGCCGGCACCGTCGCCCATCAGCGGATCGGCGCCGACGGCGCCGCGATGCGTCAGGTTTTCGAGCATGAACAGGCCGTCCTTGACGATCTGGTGCGACTTCTGACCCTTCATATGCGCGACGAAGCCGACGCCACAGGCGTCGTGTTCGTTGCGGGGATCGTAGAGGCCCTGCTTCTTCGGCAGGCCGGAGGCGGATTTGGACGTATTGGCCGTGGCGCGCACCTCGGCAGCAGCGAACCGGTCAAATTCCATGGATGGCGTCTTCGTCATCATCTTTCCTCCTGTCGAAGCCCGCGGGGCTGCGGGCGGCTTTTCGTCCCGCGCCGCAACCCGAAGATAGGTTCGGCGCATGACAGCGCTGCTGCATGGTGAAGATCGGCCGCAGACATCTGCTTTGAAGGAAAGCAAACCGTCGCGTTCCGCGCCTGCCATTCGCCTCCGCGCGCCGCCACTTGAGGCTTGACGCTCGGAAGAACTATAGCGTGAAAGCCCATCTGTTCCAGGGTTTTCAGCGCCTCCTCGGCCGTGAAGGCCAAAATAGGACAGCAACACTGTCCTAATTCATCAGCTCTATGCCAGAAAGCACTTCGCTCCGCAAGAGCGCGCCGCTAAAAAACATCAATTTGCGACGGAAGATTGCCCGAGAAATGGTCGTCGCGACATAAAATTACAATATTCGTGATTATTCTTTTTATTGATTGCGTAGTTCGATTTCTGTGATGTGTCGCGAGCGGCAACCTTGATCCCGTGAAGCTTTGGCGTAATCTCCGCTGCGACTTGCCAAGCTTTCCCTTCCAACGGTTTCCCCTCATGTTCTTTGCTTCCGATAATTGGGCCGGCGCCCATCGATCCATTGCCGAACGATTGCTGATGGAATCGACCGGTTTTGCCGCCGCCTACGGCGCCGGCGACCTCGACAAGAAGGTCGCGGCCCGCTTTTCCGAGATCTTCGAGCGCGACGTTTCGGTCTTCTTCGTCGCCACCGGCACGGCCGCCAACTCCCTGTCGCTGGCAAGCGTCCAGCGCCCCGGCGGCATCACCTTCTGCCATTCGCAGGCTCATGTGATCGAGGATGAATGCGGGGCTCCGGAATTCTTCTCCGGCTCCGCCCGCCTCGTTGCCGTCGACGGCGAAGCCGGCAAGATCGACCCAGCGAAGCTCGTCGCCAAAATCGCAGGCTTTCCAGAAGATGCCGTCCGTCAAGGCCGCGCCAGCGCAGTGACCATCACCCAGACAACCGAGATCGGCACCGTCTATTCCCTGCCGGAGATCGGCGAGATCGCCGCCATCGCCAGAAAGCGCAGCCTGCCGCTCCACATGGATGGCGCCCGCTTCGCCAACGCGCTGGTCGCGCTCGGCGCTACGCCTGCCGAAATGACCTGGAAACGCGGCGTCGACATGCTGTCCTTCGGCGGCACCAAAAACGGCTGCTGGTGCGCGGAAGCGATCGTCTTTTTCAATCCGGATCAAGCCGGGGAAATGCCGTTCATCCGCAAGCGCGCCGCCCAGCTTTTCTCCAAGTCGCGTTTCATCGCCGCTCAGTTCGATGCCTATTTCGAAAATGGCCTCTGGCTCGATCTCGCCCGCCACTCGAACGGCATGGCCGATCGACTGCGCGCCGGCATTGCCATAAGCAACGCCGCGCGCCTCGCCTGGCCGACCGCGTCCAACGAAGTCTTTGCCGTCGTCAGCAAACATGCGGCAAAAACCGCCGAGGAAAAGGGCGCGAAATTCTACGAATGGCCGACCCCAGCGGCAACGCCCGAGCTGGTTTCCGAAAGTGAAACCCTGATCCGCCTGGTCACCAGCTTCGCGACGACGGAAGCGGACGTGGATGGTTTCCTCAAGTGCCTGGCCGCCTGATCGACCGCCGAAACGGCAGTGCCTCACCCCGACCTCAGCCCCCTCACCTTTTGCAGAATATCGTCCGACAGCGCCGAGACCAGCGCCTGATCCGCCCCTTTGCGCGGCACCAGCACGAATTCCACATCCTCCAGCACCGGGAGTTTACCCGCAGCGATCTCTTTCAGGCCCGAGGGCGCCATGCTGCGCGGCTGCACCAGCACGCCCATCCCGGCCCGCGCCGCCGCCGTCAATCCGCTGAGACTCCCGCAGGTGCAGACGATCCGCCAGGCGACGCCGTTTCGCGCCAGCGCCTCCAAGGCGATTACCCGTGTGACGCTCGGCGGCGGAAAGGCGATCAGCGGCAAAGGGCCGGAGGCCAGCACACGCTCCGGATCACGCGCCAGCCAGACGAGCGGCTCGCGATAGACGAGCTTTCCGCGGGCATCGCCGAGCCGGCGCTTGGCGAGCACCAGGTCGATCTCGCCATTGTCCTGCATCTCGTAGAGGACGCCTGATAGTGCGACCGTCAGTTCCAGGTCGACCGACGGATGCGAACGAACGAAATCCTCCAGCACCGCCGGCAACTGGCTGGTGACGAAATCCTCCGACACCCCGAGCCGCAGGCTGCCGCGCAGGCTGTTGCTCTGAAACAGCGACTGCACCTGCCCCGCGATCGAAAGCATCGCGCGCGCGTGCGACAATAGCGCCTCGCCATCGCCGGTCAGCATCACCTTATGTGTGTCACGGACGAGCAGCTTGCGCCCAAGCGCAGCCTCGAGCCGCTGGATATGTTGGCTGACCGTCGACTGCCCGAGGCCCAACCTGTCTGCGGCGAGCGTGAAACTGCCCATCTGTTCGACAGCGACGAAACTGCGCAATTGCGAAAGGTCGAGCATGAATATCCAGTTTCTCGATAACTGTTATTCATTGCATCCTGGATCACAATGGACGAGAAAGCAATGACTGTTTTATCATGCCGCGAGATCGCCATGCGCCGCTTTCTGCCCGATACATTCACCATCCTGCTGGTCTGCACCGTCATCCTCGCCTCGCTGCTTCCGGCACACGGCACATTCGCGGGTTATTTCGGCATCGCCACCGATCTTGCCATCGCGCTGCTGTTCTTCCTGCATGGCGCCCGCCTCTCGCGCGATGTCGTCATTGCCGGCCTGCTGCATTGGCGACTGCACCTCGTCATCCTGCTGACCACCTTCGGCATCTTCCCGCTGCTTGGCCTGGCGCTCGGATTGATTCCCGACACCATCCTGCCGCAGCCGCTTTATCTCGGCATCCTCTTCCTCTGCGTGCTGCCGTCGACCGTACAGTCGTCGATCGCCTTCACCTCGATGGCCGGCGGTAACGTGCCTGCCGCCATCTGCTCGGCCTCGGCATCCAACATCTTCGGCATGTTTCTGACACCGCTGCTCGTCGGCCTGCTGTTTTCGGTCGGCGGCCATGGCGGCTTCTCCTTCGACGCCCTGCAGCAGATCCTGCTGCAGCTGCTTGCCCCCTTCATTGTCGGCCAGATCCTGCAGCCTTGGATCGGCGACTGGATCCGCGCCAAGAAAAAGATCCTGATGCCGGTCGACCGCGGCTCGATCCTGATGGTCGTCTATCTCGCCTTCAGCACAGCTGTCGTCGAGGGGCTGTGGCATACCTTCTCGATCGCCGATATCGCGGTCGTCATCGTTGCCGACATGGTTCTGCTGGCAATTGTCCTCGTTTTGACGATGTTCGGCAGCCGCGGCCTGGGCTTCAACAGGCCCGACCAGATCACCATCACTTTTTGCGGCTCGAAGAAAAGTCTCGCAAGCGGCGTGCCGATGGCCAACGTCATCTTCGCCGGCCAGTCGATCGGCGCGATCGTGTTGCCGCTGATGCTCTTCCACCAGATCCAGTTGATGGTCTGCGCCGTTATCGCTCAGAAATACGCGGCCGCCGCAGCCCGCCGGGCGACGGAAAAGGAAATAGACGAAGCCGCGAGCCCGGCTTGAACCGCAATGCCATAATAAAAACGGCGCCCCGATGAGAGCGCCGTCTCTTTTACCCGAAGGGGAAACAATCAGCCGTTGATAATCTGCGCTTCGATGGCCTTCGGAGCCTCGATCGGTTCTGCGGCGATCGCAATCTTGCGGGGCTTCATGGCCTCGGGAATGTTGCGCAGAAGGTCGATGTGCAGCAACCCGTTCTTCAGCGAAGCGGCCGTCACCTCAACATGGTCGGCAAGCTGGAAGCGCCGCTCGAAGGCGCGCTTGGCAATGCCGCGGTAGAGGAATTCGCCGCTTTCGGCAGGTTCCTCGTTCTTTTCGCCTTTCACCGACAGCACATGGGCATGGGCCTCGATCGAAAGTTCGGTCTCGTCGAAACCGGCAACGGCCATGGTTATGCGATAGGTGTTTTCACCGGTGCGCTCGATATTATAGGGCGGATAGGTCTGGGCCTGCTCCGGCTGGGCAAGGCTGTCGAGCATGGTGAACAGCCGGTCGAAACCGACGGTGGAGCGATAAAGGGGAGAGAAGTCTACGTGACGCATGATGTCCTCCTGTGGAAGCGACGTGTTGCGATGAAATGCCCCTGAAACCCCATCTTTGGCGGCCTCGGGACGGTTGCGCGGGCCCTCTTCGGCACCCGCAAAGAGGAGATGGTGATGGGATTTGACGAGTTCAAGACCCTTTCGGATTCGCCTCGATCGGCCCGTGAACCGCGCATGAACGGCCGGTTCGGAGCGCATTCAGGCGCATGAGCCTAGAGATCGCAACGTCGGGTGAATCTGGTCCCGGCGGCTGAAGTGCATCGTCCCTTCTTCTTCAGCCTCAAACTCGGCCGGCTGTGAGCACCTCATGCTCCTGCCGGCCCTTTTCGGGCCGCGGCTTGGCGGCCCCAACGCTTTCCAAGCCGGATGCCATGCGTTATCCCTGAAGACGAAGCAGTCAGCAGCGGCGCATTGGCAAAGTCATGGATCAGGTTCTCTATTCGACGCCCGACAATCCCGCCCCGGAAAACCGCACGGAGGGGTTCTTCGAAACCCATGACGGCCACCGGCTGCGTTATGCCGTTTTCCGTTCCGCCGCCCAGGTCGCCAAGGGCACTGTCGTCATCCTGCATGGCCGCAACGAATATATCGAAAAATATTTCGAGACGATCCGCGACCTGACGGCCAAAGGCCTCTGGGTCGCTACCTTCGACATGCGCGGCCAAGGCGGTTCGCCGCGGCTGCTGAAGCGCCGCAATCACGGCCACATCCGCCGCTTCGTCGATTACGAGCGCGATCTGGACACCTTCCTCGAAAAGGTGGTACTGCCGGATACACGCCTGCCCTTCTACCTGCTCGCCCATTCCACAGGCGGGCTGATCGCGCTCTCGGCCGCCCCCTATCTTACCACCCGTATCGATCGCATGGTGCTGTCGGCGCCCTTCATCGGCCTGACCGGCCAGTCGGCATCACCGCGCGTTATCCGAACGCTAGCCGGCACGTTGACCGCCCTCGGCCTCGGCTTCCTGCCGCTGACGTCGAAACTGAAGGAGCCGGATTTCCGCGACAATCCGCTGACCTCGGACGAACACCGTTTCGAGCGCAACGTCGCGATGATGAAAGCCCATCCGGAGCTGACGCTCGGGCCGCCGACGGCCCGCTGGTTGATCGAGGCTTTTCGCACCATGGACCGGGTGACCTCACCCAACCATCTCTTCTCGATCACCATCCCGACCATCGTCATCGCCCCGACCCGTGACGGTGTCGTGCCCTACACGGCGCAGGAGCGGCTATCGCGTTATTTCCGCGCCGGTCAACTGGTGCCGATCAACGGCGCCCGCCACGAGATCTTCCAGGAACGGGATACCTACCGCGCGGCAGCCCTTGCCGCCTTCCACGCCTTCATTCCCGGCAGCGATGCCGAAGAAAACCAGGACGTCGCCGCCCTCGGAACCTGACACCCGATCGGCACGACCGAGCTTGGGATCAGCGCTGCAGGACGGCGATCGCCTGCTCATAGACCGCCCGGCTGCCGGCGGCGATGATCGAGCCGCCGTTTTCCGGCCGTCCGCCGTCCCAGGTGGTGATGATGCCGCCCGCCCCCTCGATGACGGGAATGATGCCGCCGACGTCATAGGGCTTCAGGCTGTTTTCGATGACGAGATCGATATGGCCGGCGGCAAGCAGCGCATAGGCATAGCAGTCGCAGCCGTAGCGGAAGAGCCGGACCTGACCCTCGATCTCGCGGTATTTCTCCATCTCCTCGCCGTTAAAGAGATGCGGTGAGGTGGTGAACAGGATGGCGTTCGAAAGCGTGTCGCACTGGCGGGTCGCCAGCCGCCGCTCCCCCTCCGGCCCGGTATAGAGCGAGCCGTTCTGGTCGGCGAAATAACGTTCGCCGGTAAACGGCTGTTCGATCATGCCCATGATCGCCCGCCCCTCTTTCTGCAGGCCGATAAGGGTTCCCCATACCGGCACGCCCGAGATGAAGGCACGCGTGCCGTCGATCGGATCGATCACCCAGACATATTCGCGGTCGAGCCCGACATTGCCGTGTTCCTCGCCGAGAATGCCGTGGCCGGGGAAATTCTCCTCGATCAGCGCCCGGATGGCGAGTTCGGCCGCCCGGTCGCCCTCCGTCACCGGATCGAAACCGGAGGAAAGCTTGTTCGTGACATCGAGACCGGAGCGGAAGCGCGGCAGCGTCTCGGCTCGGGCGGCTTCCGCCAGGCGGTTGAAGAACGAACGGTCAGGAAGCATGAGGGATCCGTTTGGCTGGCGGGAGTGACGCTTTCATAACGAAAAGCAGCGGGAATGCAAACACAGCAGGCAGTTCGATAGGGTTGCGACGAACCCTCCAATCGCTTCCATTACGCGCCCACTGCCCAAAGATGTCGCAGCGCAATATATTGCTTGACATTTGTGCAATGCAATAGTAGCGTCGTTTGTACAGTCTTCTGACTGTAAATACCCTCCTTGGGTGTTTCCTCCCTAGACTTAGCCGCGCTTACAAGCGCGGTTTTTTTTGGCCGGGAAGACCAAGTGGAAAGACGTCGGTATAATCGACAGAGGTTATTCGGCGGCCAGCGCCCGATCGCCGGCGAACTTCTCGACATAGTCCGCCATCTGCTGCATGAAAGCCGTGACCGCCTCAGCGACCACGGCGAAATCGCCGCGTTTCTCCAGCGTCACCTCGTCGACATAGATCGCCCGGTTCACTTCGATCTGCAGCGCGTGCAGTCCGCGCGAAGGCCGGCCGTAATGTTCGGTGATGAAGCCGCCGGCATAAGGCTTGTTGCGGATCGCCGCAAAGCCCATTTCCTCGAGGATGGCGATGGCCGCGCGCGAAAGCTCGGCCGAAGCGCTGGTGCCATAACGATCGCCGATGATGAAGTCGGGCCGTGCGGTGCTGCCGGCGACGCGCACATTGCCGGGCATCGAGTGGCAGTCGATCAGCACGCCGAAACCGAACTGCACATGCGTCCGCGCGATCAGCCGGCGCAGCGCCGCATGATAGGGCTTGTAGACCGCTTCGACCCGGTCGAGCCCCTCCTGCACCGGCAGGCGCCGCGCATAGATCTCCATGTTCTCGGCGACGATACGCGGGATGGTGCCGAGCCCGCCGGCGACGCGGAGCGAATTGACATTTGCATAGGGTGGCAACAGCCCGTCGAACATCCGCGGATCGAGTTCGTAGGGCTCGCGATTGACGTCGAGAAAGGCGCGCGGAAAGTTGGCCGCCAGCAGCGGTGCGCCGAGTGCGACGGCCGAGCCGAACAGCTCGTCGACATAGTGATCCTCGGAACGACGGATGGCGATACCCTCGAGCCTGGACTGCGCGATAAATTCCGGTGGATAAATACGGCCGCTATGGGGGGAGTTGTAGACGAAAGGGATGGTCTGCGACACGGGCTCATGAACCTCAAAAAGCTCGTATTCGCGTATTTCCGGCACTTTCGGCCCTCTTTACCATGTCATGAACTGACTGCTTTGCCCATGTTGCCAGTTGCCCGGCCTCAAGTCCATACTATGTAGCAGGGATGGCGGTCGGGCACGGGCAATTCACCGGTTGTTTACCGGGTGAAGACTAGTGTAAACGCTTGGCAGCCCACCAAAAACTTATTGATCAGCGGTCTGGATTGATGACTCAGAAGATACTTCTCGCAGAAGACGACAACGACATGCGCCGCTTCCTGGTGAAAGCGCTCGAAAAGGCCGGTTACAAGGTCCTTTCCTATGACAATGGCGCCAGCGCCTACGACCGGCTGCGCGAGGAGCCGTTTTCGCTGCTGTTGACCGATATCGTCATGCCGGAAATGGACGGCATCGAGTTGGCGCGCCGCGCCACCGAACTCGACCCCGACCTGAAGGTGATGTTCATCACCGGTTTTGCGGCGGTGGCGCTGAACCCTGATTCGAAGGCGCCGAAGGATGCCAAGGTCCTTTCCAAGCCTTTCCACCTGCGCGATCTCGTCGACGAGGTCAACAAGATGCTTGCCGCGTAAGGCTTGCCGGGCGGCACGTCACAAAACTGCAAAAAGCCTATTGACGGCTCCAAAGGTTTTGTGATCTATCCGCCGCCATCGGATGGGCGTGTAGCTCAGCGGGAGAGCACTACGTTGACATCGTAGGGGTCACAGGTTCAATCCCTGTCACGCCCACCATCCGATCCCCTTGCCCCACAAGGGATTTCGCCAAGCCGCTGTTTGGTGAATTTTCTCGGTCTCCATCCAATTTATTTTTGCCGATGCCGGACCTTCGTCGCTTCTCGAGGCGACATCGACATGGCCTGTCCCGGCAAACCATGTTGTCGGCCTTGGCTGGTCCGTGCAGATGGCAGTCATGACGCGCCGCATATGAGGGCGTGCTCACACGATCATCAATTGCACATCACTCGCTGGGATTCAGCCCCTCGTTGCTCGAGCATCCGGAAGTCCGGTTTTGTGACGGAGAGATGACGGGTTTGTGACAAAACGCGTGTTATTTCAGCAACATAGCTGACCGAGCCTACTGTCATGATCGACAATCTCGTTGCGGCGCAGCATCGCCTATGTAATTTCCGCGGCGAGGCAGGCGCCAAGCTAAAGGGTGCCGCTTCGGTCACACGGGATGAAGATACGTAGGGACTGCCGATGGCAACGGTCTTCATCCTCTTGCATCTGAACTGGAGGTTATTCCATGAACATTAAGAGCCTTCTTCTCGGCTCCGCTGCTGCACTTGCAGCAGTATCCGGCGCTCAGGCTGCCGACGCTATCGTTGCTGCCGAACCGGAACCGGTTGAATATGTCCGCGTCTGCGACGCTTACGGCACCGGCTACTTCTACATCCCGGGCACCGAAACCTGCCTCAAGATCAACGGCTACATCCGTTTCCAGGTTGACGTTGCTCCGCACGCCAGCTCGATCGGCGCCGGCGGCGGCGGTTCCGTCGCCAACGACTCGGATTGGGACGCCCGTACGCGCGGCCAGGTTCAGTTCACCGCCAAGAGCGACACCGAATACGGTCCGCTGACCGGCGTCATCGTCATGCAGTTCAATGCTGACAACGCAACCGCTCAGAAGGCTCAGCTCGACTCCGCTTATATCGACATCGCCGGCTTCCGCGCCGGTCTGTTCTACAGCTGGTGGGATGACGGCCTCTCAGGCGAAACCGACGACATCGGTTCGCCGGTCACGCTGCATAACTCCATCCGTTATCAGTACGAAACCGACGCTTTCTACGCTGGCATCAGCGTCGACGAGCTGGAAGACAGCCCGTTCTATGATGGCGAAACCGCCAACAACGTCGGCGTTGCAGTCGGTCTCGGCGGCAAGGCTGGTGCATTCAGCTACCAGATCACTGCCGGTTACGACACCGACAACGAAGAAGGCGCCGTCCGCGCTATGGGTACGGTTGCTGTCGGTCCGGGCACGCTCGGCCTCGCAGTTGTCTACGCAACGAACCCGAACGCCTATTACAACAAGGCTGAATGGGCGATCGCGGCCGAATACGCCATCAAGGCGACTGACAAGCTGAAGATTACCCCGGCTGTTCAGTACTACGACAACTACGGTGTCACTGCTGGCGAGTTCAACGACGACGTCAGCGCCTGGAAGGCCGGCGTAACGATCGACTACCAGATCGTTGAAAACCTCTCGGCAAAGGTTTCGGTTCAGTACCTCGATCCGGACAATGCTGAAGACGTAACCTCGGGCTACTTCCGCCTGCAGCGCGCGTTCTAATAAAAGGCTGCAGCACTTCAAAGTGCTGCAGCGTCCTCTGTGCGTCTTAAAAGACGCGGGGAACTGTAAACCGGCAGCTACAAATTCCTGATCTGACTGACCTCCGATCGGGAAAGAATGGGCCTGGATTTCCCTGCCTGGGCCCATTCCCCTTGACCAGAAGTGCGTCCAAGACGGCAGGCGCTCGATGAGCGCCTTGCCATCGTCGCGTCACATCGGTCCTTTTTCGATGTCCGGCCGCCAATCCCATTGCTTGACCTTGCAATCGATCGCCGGCAGGCCCGGCGGCCATGGTATCTTTGTGCCGCGGGGACAATGGAACCAAATTCGGACACAGAGCCATGCCATGGCGAATCGAGGCTGAGAGGTGTGATTCGCCTCGCCAGGACATGGGGTTTGAGATCGAAATGAAGTTATCCGCGTTTGTTGCCGCCGCCATTTTTTCCGTCGCCCTGGCCCTGCCGGCTTCTGCCGCGCAAGCTCCTGTAGAGACGTTTCCAGGGGCTCCGGGGGTCATTACGCTGTCCGGCAAATGCGCCAAGCTTGTTGTCGCCAAGTTCGATGCCACCAAGGGCTGCAAGAACGAACTTGCCAGCGTCACCCTCGCCAATGGGGTGGTGACCTTCATCTTCACGTCGGATGGCAAGGCGCTTGGGTTCCAGGGCGACGGTAGCGGCATCAAGCCCGCTTCCAACGGTAATGCCCGCCTGCCGCTCAGCCTCGTCACCACGGGTGTCGGCAACAAGATGACCGGGGAGGTCAAGGTCGCCGGCTTCTGCACTTTCGGCAATCCCTATGCCGGCAAGCCGATCGCGATCGAATGCACTGCCGAAAGCAAGGATTCCTCGTTTGCCGGCAGCTTCCGCACCGGCGGCAAACTGGTGAAAAAGGGAAAGTAGAGCAGTTCCAGCAAAAGTGCGCGGCGATTTTACGTCCGGGATTGAGTGAAAACCCGAGATTGCGTGAAAACAAAGAGGCACAGCATTCCGTGATTCGAAGAAAAACGGAAATGCTCTGGCCGTCAGGCACACCAGGCGCCGCCGGCAGCGCCCGGCTTGCGCGCCAGCCCTTCATTGATCAGCTGCGCGCCGAAAGAGCGCCCGTCGCGCGAGACGACGCGCGGCGCGCCTGAGGGCTCGGCTTTGCCCGCGGCATTCATGGTGAAGGGACCGGCGTTCAGAAGCGCCAGCAGCCGCGACTTGGCGGCAAAGGCGACCCTGCGTTCGCCATCGCAGCGCGCCTGGTCGACGACAGGGCTTGCCATATCGGCGATCACGATCTTCTCGCCCTTGTACCAGAAGACGCCGCCATCGCCGACGCAATTGATATGGGCGCCCTGCCCGCAATAACCGAACGCGACCGTCCCGGTTTCCGGATTGGCAGGGGTAAGCGGGGACGGCACCGCCTTGACCGGCTGGATGACCGGCGTCGGGATCGTCGCCGGCGGCAGCAGCTGCGATTGCGGCGCCGGCGGTACGGCTTTCGGCAAGGGTGTGGCAAGCGCCACCTGCTTCGGCGACACGTCCTTCCTGACGGCAGGTCTCGGCTCCGCCGTTTCCCGCGTCATCGACGCCGATTGCCCTGCAAACATCGGCTGAATGCTCTTCCAATGGTCGTGGGCGACAATGCCGCCGATCGCGGCGATGCCGATTACTGCCCAGGGCAGCAATCCGCCACTGCTGCTCGCTTTGCTCTTTCCTCTCGCCGGCGCCTTGCGGCGGCCGCGTGTCGCTGTCCTGGCCATCTGTCCGATTCCCGTGAGGCAGGGATTATCGCCGCCCAATCCTTTCTGAAAGGTTGGCGCGGCGACAGGATGATGTCTTGTTCGCCGATCTTTACCTCAAATGACATTTAGGCACCGGCCGGCATCGGAGAAGCCGGTGGGGGAATCGAAACGCCTGAGGGGAAAAAGCCGAACAAATCCCGTATCGGCCGACTGCCTTCTCACGACGCTGGCCGCCGCCTGCGTGCTCTTCGCCTTCTGGAAGCTCAAACAACGGCTCGGCTCCAATTCCGCACGGCATGTCGATCGGGATGAGGACCAGTCGAAAACGAGACGCCCGGCATCATACCGGGCGCCTGTATCTGCGTGATTGTCTGTTGCTCATTCGGAGGGTGCGGCTGCAGGATCGTTTTTTGCAACCGGTGTCGCGCCACCGACGGACGCGGCCAGCGGCTTTTCCCGTTTGCGGATATTGATGCGCTCGTCCGCCGCCTCGCGTACGGCCTGCCATTCATTCTCGTGCCGGATGAAGATCTCGCGGGGCACAAAGTTGATCGTCATATTGTTCTCACCCTGTTTCAAATCTGCCGTCAGTGCGCAAAAGAGCCTTCCGGAATGCTGGTTATTTCTTGGTCTCTGCATTGCTCTTGATGTCGGGACCACCCTTGGAAAGATCCGCACCGGTCACATGGGCCGGCACGTGAATGTCGTGATAGACGCCGGGCGTCAGCGTCAGGTCGACATGATGCGGCGGCAACACCTGCGCCTTCTGCATGCGGTTTGGCTTCGCCCGCTTCATGCGGTCGGACGCCTCGGTGCGTTTGTCGGGAATATGGGTCGAAGTGTGCATCATCGGCCTCCTTTTTTAAGCTCAACCAGAGCCTAACGGCCGGGCACCCGTATGGTTCCAAAAAAATTGTCCGATCTCAATGTGGCGGCCGGCCTTGACTGGCCGGAGAAGCTCATTACCTAGAGCCTATCCCGCAGCCTGCCAGACATCGGCTGACGGGGAGTTTTGGTGCCGGGCCCCTCTGGCGAGAGTTTTTACGGCGCTCTCGTGATGTCGGTACCGCCTGCAGCTTAGCCGGCGGATTTTTCATCGATGAACAAGCTCACCATGCCTGACCCGCATGCCCGTTGTGGCATGCCGCGTCTTTCCCTCTCCACCCTCGCCACCATGATTTGCGGCCGCGAGGTGCGGCCATGAACCAGCCCGTGACCCACACATCTTCGCTCAGCTATTTCCGCTGGGCCTTCATCGTCACCGCCCTCGGCCTTGTTCTTGGCGCCGTGCTCGGCTGGCAGACCACGGGCACGATCGGCGGCATGGCGACAGTCTTCTTCATCTGCACGGTGCTTGCAGTTCTGGAGATCTCGCTGTCCTTCGACAATGCCATCGTCAACGCCAACAAGCTGAAAGAGATGACGCCGGTCTGGCAGAAACGCTTCCTCACCTGGGGCATCATCATCGCCGTCTTCGGCATGCGCATCGTCTTCCCGCTGGCGATCGTCGCGATCGCGGCACAGATCGGCCCCTGGGATGCTCTGGTGCTTGCCGCCCGCGAGCCGGCCGAATATGCCCGCATCATGAACGACGCGCATCTGCCGATCGCAGCCTTCGGCGGCACCTTCCTGATGATGGTCGGCCTCAACTACTTCTTCGACCACAAGAAGGAAATCCACTGGCTTCCAGGCCTGGAAAGGGTGATGGCGCGCTCCGCCACCATCAAGGGCATCGAGATCGCCTTCGTGCTGGCGCTGATGCTGGTTTTCTCCTGGCTGATCGGCGGCGAGGAAGCCACCGTCTTCGTCCATTGCGCCATCTACGGACTGCTCACCTTCCTCGCGGTCGAGGTGGTCGGCGGACTGCTCGATGCCTCGCAGCAGACGATGAGCGCTGCCGCCAAGGGCGGCCTCGGCGCCTTCATCTATCTGGAGGTGTTGGATGCCAGCTTCTCCTTCGACGGCGTCATCGGCGCCTTTGCGCTGACGCAGAACCTCTTCGTCATCGCGATCGGCCTCGGCATCGGCGCCATGTATGTGCGCTCGATGACGATCATGCTGGTGGAAAAGGGAACGCTTGCCGAATACCGCTATCTCGAGCATGGCGCCTTCTATGCCATCCTGATCCTTTCGGTGATCATGTATACGCAGACCCTGGTGCACATCCCCGAGGTGATCACCGGGCTCGGCGGCGCGGCGCTGATCGGCCTGTCGCTCTGGTCGTCCATTCGCCACAACAAGCGCGAGCGGGCGGAAGATCACGCCGCCGGGCAGGAAGAACTTCACGCCTGATGTTGCAAGCCGCGGTGCTCGGCACCGCGGCACGCCTTCAGAAAAAATAAAGCCCGCGACCATCCGGTTGCGGGCTAATTCATTCGTGCATGGCTTGAAGTGTTAGCGGGAGACCTGACCGAAGGAGGTCGGGTCGATGCCGAGTTCCCTGAGGTCGGAGGCACGCGGCCGGCGGCCGGCTTCAACGGCAGCGCTAACGGCATTTGCGGCGCCAAGCACGGCAAATGCGCGACCAAAGAAGCCTGTACGGACTGAATTGCGGATGGCGGACATTGTCCATTTCCTCTTGCTTTGATTGACCATTTATAGATGGCATCGCGCATACACGTCTACAATGCACAGAAAATCACCCCCGCTATGCAAAAATTGGAGGCCGGCGCATGTCTCCATGGCCGGCCTCAAGGGAGGGGTAAGGTCGTCTTTTTCTTTTAGTTTTTAGTCTTCGTTTGCCGCCAGCTGCGACAGCACCTGGCCCCTGCCGCGAAGCCGCAGGATCAGCGGAATGAGAAAGGCCGCCGCCGCCGCGATGAGCAGGCCTGCCGCGATCGGCGACATCACCAGCGTCGTGACGTCGCCCTGGCTGATCGCCAGCGCCCGGCGCAGTTGCTGCTCGGCAAGCGGTCCGAGGATCAGGCCGACGACGGCAGGCGCGATCGGATAGCCGAAGAGCCGCATCACATAGCCGAGCAGGCCGAAGGTGAGCAGCATGCCGAGCTCGAACACCGATGGATTGGCGCCGATCGTGCCCAGCGTCGCAAACAGCAGGATGCCCGCATAGAGCCACGGCTTCGGAATGGTCAGCAACCGCACCCAGAGCCCGATCATCGGCAGGTTCAAGATCAGCAGCATCGCATTGGCGATAAGCAGGCTGGCGATCAGCCCCCAGACGAGCTGCGGATTGGTGGCAAACAGCAGCGGCCCCGGCTGCAAACCGTATTGTTGGAAGCCGGCAAGCATGATCGCCGCGGTTGCCGTCGTCGGCAGGCCGAGGGTCAGAAGCGGCACCAGGGTGCCGGCGGCCGATGCGTTGTTCGCAGCTTCCGGACCGGCCACGCCTTCGATCGCGCCATGGCCGAATTCCTCCGGGTTCTTCGCCAGCCGCTTTTCGGTCGCATACGAGAGGAAAGTGCCGATTTCGGCGCCGCCCGCCGGCATCGCGCCGATCGGGAAACCGATCAGCGTGCCGCGCAGCCAGGGCTTCCACGAGCGCGCCCAGTCCTCGGCGGTCATCCATAGCGAACCCTTGACCGCCTCGACCTTCTCCGCGATCCGGTTGCCCTGCGCGGCGATATAAAGCGTCTCGCCGATCGCAAACATCGCCACCGCCAGCGTCGTTACCTCGACACCGTCGAGCAGGTTGGGAATGCCGAAGGAAAGCCGCGCCTGCCCCGTCTGCTGGTCGATGCCGACCATGGCGAGCGCGAAACCGATGAACAGCGACGTCAGCCCTCTTAATGCAGAATCGCCGAAGGCCGAGGAGACGGTGACGAAGGCAAGCACCATCAGCGCGAAATATTCGCGCGGCCCGAAGATCAGCGCCAGCTTGACGATATAGGGAGCGATAAAGGCAAGCCCGAGCGTGGCAATCAGGCCGGCGACGAAGGAGCCGATCGCCGCTGTCGCCAGCGCCGGTCCGCCGCGCCCGGCGCGCGCCATCTTGTTGCCCTCGAGCGCGGTGACGATCGAGGCGCTTTCACCCGGTGTGTTGAGCAGGATCGATGTCGTCGAACCGCCATACATGCCGCCGTAGTAGATGCCAGCGAACATGATCAGCGAGCCGCCGGGATCGAGTTTATAGGTCACGGGCAACAGCAGCGCCACGGTGAGTGCCGGGCCGATGCCGGGCAGCACGCCGACGGCGGTGCCGAGCGTCACGCCGACCAGCGCATAAACCAGGTTCATCGGCTGCATCGCAACCAGGATACCCTGCCATAGGAATTCAAATGTGCTCATCTTGGTGTCCCAAGCGGCGTTCCCGACCACGCGATTTCGGGGTCAAGCGCCGCGCAAAATCAAAAGAGCTGACAGCGCGTCCCGCGCGGTCAGAAGAACAGATGTTCGAGCGGGCCGGCCGGCAGCGTCAATTGCAGCAGCTGCGAGAAGATCGCCCAGACGACGAAGCTGAGGACGATGCCAAGCGGCAGCGAGATCCAGAGCTTGCGTTTGCCGAAACCGCGTGCCGTCAGCGCGAAGAGGATACCGGTCGCGATCGAGAAGCCGGCGACGCGCAGAAGCAGCATCTGGCCGGCCAGGCCGGCGACGATCCAGATCACGGGCGCCACTTCCTGCGTCTCGCGTTCCGGAAAATCGCCGCGCCAGGCTTCGGCGGCAGTCCAGATCCCGAGACAGAACAGCCCGAACGCCACCACTTGAGGTACTGTCGCCGGGCCAATGCGGTCGTATTGTGCGATCGTCTTCAGATGCGAGGCATCCCAGGCCATCACGCCGGCGATGACGAAGAGGAAAACGGCAATGATGAACGCCGCCCAATCAGGGCGGCGTGTCGTTGCCGAGGAGGTGTTATCCTCGCTCATTGAACAAGTCCGATATCTTTAAGAATGCCTTCAGTGGCGGAGACATCCTTCTCGAGCTGCGCCTTGAAGGCATCGCCGGACAGATAGGTGTCGGCCCAGCCCTTGGTCTTCAGAGTTTCCTGCCAGGTGGCGGAGCTATGCAGCTTCTCGAAATCGGCGGTGACGCTTGCCACCTGCTCTGGCGACAGGCCGGGAGCAGCGGCGACCATGCGCCAGTTCTGGATGACGACGTCGGTGCCGGCTTCCTTCAGCGTCGGGGCATCGACACCGTCGATACGCTTGTCGCTGGATACGGCGAGAAGGCGGAGCGTGCCGGATTTCACCTGCGATTCGAACTCACTGTAGCTGGAGACGCCGGCTGTCACCTGGCCGCCGAGAATGGCGGCGAGCGCCTCACCACCGCCGGAGAAGGCGACATAGTTGATCTTGGTCGGATCGACGCCGGAGGCTTTGGCGATCAGGCCGACGGTGATGTGGTCGGTACCACCGGCCGAACCGCCGCCCCAGGAAACGGCGCCCGGATCCTTCTTCAGCGCCGCAACCAGATCGGCCATGGTCTTGATCTCGGACGCAGCAGGAACAACGACGGCCTCATACTCGCCGGTCAGACGGGCGATCGGCGTGACTTCCTTGAGCGTCACCGGCGATTTGTTGGTGAGGATCGCGCCGACCATGACGTAGCCGCCGACGATCAGTGAGTTCGGGTTGCCGGCAGCCTGGCTGGCAAACTGCGCAAGGCCGATGGTGCCGCCGGCACCTGGAACGTTCTGGACCTGCACGTTGCCGGAGATCTTCTCCTGCTGCAGCGCGGTCTGCAGCGAGCGGGCCGTCTGGTCCCAGCCGCCGCCGGGGGCAGCCGGCGCGATGATGGTGTAGTCGGCCGCATAGGCCGGCAGCGCGATGGTCGCGGCAAGCAGGGTTGCGATGAAAGTATGCTTCACGATGTTTCCTCCGTCGGCGGTTGAGCGAACCGCCTGTTATTCTCTGGGAATCGGGAGGAATGGCCGGCCAGCGGACGCAAGTGTCCTGAATGACGAGCAGAATACCTCCCAAGGCTTCAGCTCTCCGCCTCCACGGAGAAGAAGTAGCCAAAGCCACCACAACAAGCTGTCATTTAGCTGACATCGGGGAGATATCCAGGAGAAGAGGCCACTTTTTTGCCGTAATTACCAGGCGCGGGCCTAAGTCCTGGGTTCCATGTGTGAACCAGCCGAACCCTGAACGCCTCACTGTGCCCGCAGGACCTCGTTCCAATGCGCGATCAGCCGCGCCCGTTTCACCTGGTCGAGATAAACCATCAGCCCGGGGCTGACCGGCACCGGCCGCAGTTGGGCGCCGAGCAGTTCCTGCAGCGTATTGGCGGTATTTTCCCCTGCCACCTCGGGGCTAACGGCCGGGATCTGTAGCTCGCGCGCCATGATCGTCTGCCCTTCCCTCGACATGAAGAAGGTGAGATAACGCCGGCCGAGTTCCGGCTCGGCCGCCGCCTGCGGCACCAGCCCGATCCGCGACATCACCACGGTATAGTCTTTCGGCAGCACGATGCCGACATCCGGAAACCGCGAGGCCCAGTCGGCCGCATAGGAGCCGAGAATATTGTAGCCGAGCACGAAGCGCCCGTCGGCTACACGTTCGAGGATCGCCGAACTCGTTGAATAGAGCTTGACGCCGGCAGCCCCCATCGCTCCGATCACCGACCATATGTCGCCGAACTGCTCCTGGTCGCGCGCCATGAAAAGAAACCCGACGCCGGAGCGCTCGATATCGTAGGTGCCGATCCGCCCATAGACGTCGTTGCCCTTGCGTTTGAGGTAATCGACGAATTCCGCCCGCGAGCTCGGCACCGGCTCATGCGCAAAGCTCGGCTTGTGATAGACGAACACCGCCGGCTCGAAGGTCAGCGCATAGGCGGTGTTGCGCCAGTTCGCCCATTTCGGCCATGCGGCGCTCATCGGCAGGTTGCTGACCTGCGCATATCCGTCATTGGACAGCTTCACCTGCAAGTCCATCGCCGAGGAAAAGGCGAAATCCGCGGTCTTCTTGCCGGCATCCGTCTCCCTGACGATCCGGTCGTGGATATCGCCGGTCAGCATGTCCTCGTATTTGACCGCGACGTCGGGATTGGCTTCCTGGAATCCCCGGATCATCGGCCGCGCCAACGGCTCGTCGAGCGAGGAATAAACCGTCAGCACCGGCGCATCGGCCTTGCCCGATTTCGCCGGATAGAAGGCCTGCTCGGCGAGCGCAAAGCCCGGCCAGAACGCCAGCAGCAAGATCAAAACTCTCCTCATGCCGTAACAATGCCTGAGGGCGCGGGGAGGAGCAAGGGCGGTGGAACTAGGCGAGGATCCATTCCATCAGGGCGTTTTGTGCATGCAGCAGGAAAGCCTTGGCGGCGCGGCTTTGGCACAGCAGATGCTCCATCGCTTCGGTCGTCACCTCCTCGCCGCGCCTAACCGGCGGGCACGGCAGGAAGATCGCATCCTTCCGCAGCCGATCGAGCAGATCGGTCCCGATCCGATAGCCGGCGAGCGCGTCTCCGGCGACGTCACCCGGCCATGAATCGGTGATGACGATGTCGGCATCCAGCAACTCGCCCATATCGGTGCTCACGCGAAAACGCCTGTTGAGCAGCGCGGCGTCACGGATGTGCCAGCGCTCTGGATAGACCTGCACCACCTCGACCGGCAATGCGATCGACGCTTCGACCCAGGAGCGCAGGATATTCGCATCCGCCGCCACCCCAACGACCTTCAACCTGTCGATCGAGCCGCGCCGGCTGTTGATATAGCCAAGGTCGCCGAGCGTCTCGCAAGGGTGGTTGGAACGGGTGCGCGCATTGATGACCGGCATCGGCGCGACTGCCCCCACCGCCTTCAGCGTCGCCAATTCCCTTGTGCGGATCACCAGCATGTCGAACCAGTTGCCGAGATAACCCGCAAGATCGCCGGTCTCCTCCCGGGCATTGAAGCCGATCGGCACATGCACGCAGATGCCGCCCATTGCCTGAATGCCGAGATCGAAGGCAGTCGTATTGCGCCAGCCGCCGTCATCGGCAATCAGCGCAACGCGTTTGCCCGCAAGGCTCTGCGGCATCGCATTTCCATCCCAGGCTTTGGCGAACTCACCGGCGCGCGCGATAATCGACCGAAGCCCGGCCTCCGGAATATCGTAAAACTCCAGAAAATTCCGGGCCGAACCTGTCATCCAAAATCTCCGCCGCGCATGAAACATCACCACAATAACCGGCGCCGGCGTCACGGCAACCGCCGAAGCAACCGTGAATCGCATTCATACCGCGTTGGATACGATCGCGAATCGTCTTCTAGGTTATGCCCCGTGGGTCCGGCTCAAGCCTAAAATCGACCGGCGATCGGTTTTATGTACCGACCCCCGGAAGCATCGGCCAAAGCAAAAAACCCCGATTTCTCCGATTAGAATCGACCCTTCATCACAAAGGATTAGCGACAAGCATCATCCTTCACCCATTCAGAGTATTGATGAAGATCGGCGACGCTATATGGTCGCGCTGCCGTGTCAAAACGTCGAATTCGCCCGAATTTCTATTCGGGGGACGACTCTACGCGACAAAAACTCTATAAAAAGCTGGACTAAACTGGGAAGATCCTGGGGAGGGGTCATGGAACGACGACTGAGCGCTATTCTCGCTGCGGATGTCGTTGGCTACAGCCGACTGATGGGCATCGATGAATCCGGCACGTTGCAGGCGCTGAACCGCCATCGCTGCGAGCTGGTCGACATTCGGATTTCAGACTACAAGGGCCGGATCGTCAAACTCACCGGCGACGGCATCCTTGCCGAATTCCAGAGCGTGGTGAATGCGGTCGCCTGCGCCGCCGAAATCCAGCGCAGCATGGCCGCCCGCAACGAGAACGTGCCCAAAGACGAACGCGTCGAATTCCGGATCGGCATCAATCTCGGCGATGTCGTGGTCGAGAACGGCGACATCTTCGGAGACGGCGTCAATCTTGCCGCCAGGCTTGAGCGTATCGCAGCGCCGGGCGGCATCGCCGTATCGGCCTCGGTGCGCGATCAGGTCGGCGCGCGGCTCAATCTTGGCTTCGAATTCATCGGCGAGCATATGCTGAAGAACATCCGGCAGCCGGTTCAGGTCTATACCGTCACCCTGGCGCCGCCCTCCTCGGCGAAATTGGTCGCGCAGAACCGCAATACCTGCTTCATCGCCGTGCTGCCCTTTACCAATATGAGCGGCGATGCCGACCAGGACTATTTCTCCGACGGCATCACCGAAGACATCATCACCGATCTCTCCAAGATCTCCAGCCTGCACGTCGTGCCGCGCAATACCATTTTCACCTACAAGGGCATATCGGTGAAGGTGAAGCGGCTCGCCCAGGAACTTGGTGTGCGCTACGTGCTCGAGGGAAGTGTGCGCATCTTCGGCAATCGCGTGCGCATTTCCGGCCAGCTGATCGACACCGCCAATGGCGATCATCTCTGGGCCGAACGTTATGACCGCGACCTCACCGACATCTTCGCCATCCAGGACGAGATCACCCATGCAATCGTCGGCCAGCTCAAGGTGCGTCTGCTGCCGGAGGAGAAAAAGGCAATCGCCACTGAGCCGACCGCCAATGTCGAGGCCTATACCTATTACCTCCGGGGCCGTCAGCTTTCCCACACCTGGACCAAATCCTATCTCCAGCTCGCAAGGCGCATGTTCTGCAAGGCGGTGGAACTCGACCCCGACTATGCCCGCGCCTATGCCGGCATCGCCGATTGCGACGCGGCGATCCGCGATTGGGCACCTGACGACGTGCCGCTGAGGCGCATCCTCGACATGAGCGCCCGCGCGCTTGCGCTTGATCCCGACCTTCCCGAGGCCCATGCCTCGCACGGCCTGGCCCTGCATCAGAGCGGCTATGACGACAGGGCCGCGGCCGCGTTCGAACGTGCCCTGGCGCTCGATCCGAACCTCTTCGAGGCGAATTTCCACTATGCCCGGTTCTTCTTCATGCACGGCAATTTTGCCGAATCGGTTCAATATTTCACCCGCGCCGCCGCGATCCGTCCTGACGACTACGTCTCACCGATCCACCTGATGTCCGCCTACCGCTCGCTCGGCCGTCTGCTGGATACGGAAAACTGGGCGCGCCTCGGCCTGCTGCGCGCCGAACGCGCGCTGAACGTCAATCCGGAAAATTCCGGCCCGGCCCATCGCGGCGCGCTGGCGCTTGCGCATATGGGCGATATCAACAGGGCGCGCGACTGGGCCGCCCGCGCCATCGCCATCGATCCCGACGACATCGTCGCGCAGTATAATCTCGCCTGCGTCTATTCCGTCCTCGGCGATGCCGACCAGGCGATCGATCTCCTTGAGAGGCTGCTGCCGAACAGCTCCGTCTACCATATCAAATGGTTCAACAATGATTCCGATCTCGACAACATCCGCGACGATCCCCGTTTCCAGAAACTCCTCAACGCCGCACTGACGCAGCGCGAACGGATCGAAAGGACCGGAAGCTGACGCCGGGCTTTCCCGGCGTTCACCCAATCTTGAAAATCCCAATCTTCAAAATCCCGATATTCAAAATCGTTGTGACATCGCTCCCCCACCTCTGTAGTCTCCTTTGAAAAACAGGGGGAGATCCGTGCGCATCCTGCTCACCGAAGACAATATCGCGCTGGCCGACGGCCTGTCGGCGATCTTGCGCGGCACGGGCCATGCCGTCGATGTCGTTCACGACGGCGCATCCGCCAATGCGGTCATCGCCGCTGAAAATTTCGATCTGGTGATCCTCGACCTCAACCTGCCCGAGATGGACGGGCTCGACGTGCTGCGCGCCATGCGCGCCCGGCAAAACCAGGCAGCCGTGCTCATCCTGACCGCACGCGGTACGCCGGAAGAACGGGTGAAGGGTCTCGATCTCGGTGCCGACGATTATCTGATCAAACCCTTCGACATCGCCGAATTCGAGGCCCGCGTGCGCGTATTGCTGCGCCGCCAGGCAGGCCTGCGCTCGGCGACTGTCAGTTTTGGCAGCATCTCGTTCGATCTCAATTCCCGAGCCTTTTCGGCAGGCGCCACGCCGCTGGACATTCCCGCCCGCGAACTTGGGCTGCTCGAAATTCTTTTCATGCGGGCCGGCAAGGTCGTCGCCAAGGAGGCGATCATCCAGTCGCTGACGGCCTTCGACGACGACATTTCGGCAAACGCCATCGAGCAATATGTCAGCCGCCTGAGGAAACGTCTCTCACCGCACGGCCTGACGGTCAA
This sequence comes from Rhizobium sp. NZLR1, assembly GCF_017357385.1. NCBI lineage: Bacteria > Pseudomonadati > Pseudomonadota > Alphaproteobacteria > Hyphomicrobiales > Rhizobiaceae > Rhizobium > Rhizobium sp. NZLR1. The sequence continues at coordinate 3,886,809 of NZ_CP071632.1, forward strand.
GACCGCCCGCGGCATCGGCTATTATCTCGACAAGCTTCCCGAGGCCTCATGAAAGCCGCCTATTCCCTCAGGCGCCGGCTGCTCTTCTGGCTACTTGTGTCCACAGCGGTCATCGGCACGCTGGCGCTCGCCGATACCTATCGCGAGGCGGTCCAGACCTCGAACATCGTCTCCGACCGTGTGCTCGCCGGCTCCGCGCTGGCGATCGCCGAACGCGTCGTCGTTGCCGAAGACGGCACCCTGCAGGTCGATATCCCCTATGTTGCGCTTGAAATGCTGACCTCGGCCGCGCAGGACCGCGTCTTCTACCGCGTCGACGGTCCGCCGGGCAAATTTATCACCGGTTACCAGTCGCTGCCGGTCCTGAAGAAGACACCCGCCAATGCCGCCGCCTTCGCCGACGACAGCTTCCGCGGAGAGCCGATCCGCGTCGCCACACTCGAACGCTCCGCCTCGACGGGCATCCGCTCCGTGCCCTTCGTGGTGACGGTCGCCGAAACCACCATTGGCCGACGGCAGCTGGCGCAAGCAATCCTCGTTCGCTCGGCACTCCGCCTCGCCTTCATGATCGCGGGTGCCGCCGTCATTGTCTGGATCTCAGTCACGGTGGCCCTGCGTCCGCTCTACAAACTCGGCGACGCCATCGGCGAACGCAGCCCCGATGATCTGCATCCGATCGAGCAGACGGTGCCGAGCGAGGTCCAGCCGCTGGTCGATACGGTGAATAGCTTCATGGTCCGCCTGCAATCGGCCCTCGATGCGCTCCGCCACTTCACCGGCAATGCCAGCCATCAGCTGCGCACGCCGCTGGCGATCATCCGCACCCAGCTTGCTCTCTCTGCCCGCGCCGGCTCGCTTGAGGAGGCGCAGGCGGCAGCTCTGAAGGGCGATCAGGCGGTGGCGCATGCCGAGCGCATCCTCGCCCAGCTTCTCCTGATGGCAAAGATCGACGCGGCCACCGCCAAGGAAGCACTGACCGCCTCCGCCATCGATCTTGCCGCCATCGCCCAGGAAATTACCGGTGAGCAGATCCCGACGGCTGCCGTCGCCGGCATCGATCTCGGTTTCGAGGGCGGAAGCCCGGCGATGATCCGCGCCGAGCCGCTGCTCATCGGCGAAATGCTGCGCAACCTTGCCGGAAATGCCATCGCCTATGCCGGCAAGGGAGCTGAGGTCACCGTCCGCATCATCGCAGCAGCAGAGACGATCCGCCTCGAAGTCGAGGACAACGGCCCCGGCATTCCACGCAACAAGCTGGAGGCGGTGCGCGGGCGTTTTTCGCGCGGCAATGAGACAGGTGCGCCGGGCGCCGGCCTCGGCCTGCCGATCGTCGAGGAAATCGCCAATCTTTTCAATGCCAACCTGACGCTGGAGCCGGGCCCGGATGGCAGGGGCCTGAAGGCGGCCGTCACCTTCGCCAAGGCCGCATAAAAGCCTTCAGCCTCTACAACGCCGCGCGTCTTTCGGACGCGCTAAGGACGCCGTAGCATTTTGAATCGCGGCATAATTCCTTAAATCGATTCCGATTTAAGGAATTATGCCGGTGACCTTTCCAGCTTGCTTTCTTTCGCTGCATTGCACACACTGATTTCGGGAACAGCAAGCCGCACGACGATGCGCGCCGGATAAAAGAGAAATATGTCGATCAAAGCCAGCATCTATCATCTGACCCATTACACTTATGATAAACCGATCCGCCTCGGCCCACAGATCATCCGACTGAAACCTGCCTCGCATTCGAAGACACGGGTGCTCAGCCACTCGCTGAAGGTCACGCCCTCCAACCATTTCGTCAACCTGCAGCAGGATCCCTACGGCAATTACCTCGCCCGCTACGTCTTTCCGGACCCGGTGACGGAGTTCAAGATCGAGGTCGATCTCGTCGCCGACATGACGGTCTACAATCCCTTCGACTTCTTCGTCGAGGAAGAGGCAACCAAGTGGCCCTTCGGGTACCCTGAGACGATCCAGGAAGATCTCTCGATCTATATGACGCCGGAACCGGCCGGTCCCCGCCTGAAGGCAATGCTGCCGACGCTCGACTGGTCGCCCGACCAGCCGACGGTCGATATGATCGTCGGCCTGAATGCCCGCCTGCAGCGGCAGATCGGCTATGTCATCCGCATGGAAACCGGCGTGCAGACGCCGGAGGAGACGCTTGAAAGCGCCAAGGGCTCCTGCCGCGACACCAGTTGGCTGCTCGTCCAGATCCTTCGCCATCTCGGCCTTGCCGCCCGCTTCGTCTCCGGCTACCTCATCCAGCTGACGCCGGACCTGAAAGCACTCGACGGCCCCTCCGGCACCAAAGTCGATTTCACCGACCTGCATGCCTGGGCGGAGGTCTATCTGCCCGGCGCCGGCTGGGTCGGCCTTGATCCGACGTCTGGGCTGCTGACCGGCGAAAGCCACATCCCGCTTGCCGCCACGCCGCATTATCGCAACGCCGCGCCGATCTCGGGCGGTTATTTCGGCGAGGCCGAAACCGAATTCGCCTTCGACATGAAGGTCTCGCGCGTCGCCGAACACCCGCGCATCACCAAGCCTTTCTCCGATGAAAGCTGGGACGAACTCAACGAACTCGGCGAGAAGGTCGATCGTGTCCTCGAAGCCGAGGACGTGCATCTGACGATGGGCGGCGAACCGACCTTCGTTTCGATCGACGATTTCCAGTCCGAGGAGTGGAACACCGCCGCCGTCGGCCCGACCAAGCGCGAAAAGGCCGACAGCCTGATCCGCCGGCTGCACGAACGCTTCGCCCCCGGCGGTTTCCTGCATTATGGCCAGGGCAAATGGTATCCGGGCGAAAGCCTGCCGCGCTGGACCTTCTCGCTCTACTGGCGCCGCGACGGCAAGCCGGTCTGGCAGAACCTCGATCTGGTGGCTGTCGAAGGCAAAGATACCGGCGTCACCGCCGAGGATGCCGAGAAGTTTTTGACGGCGATCGCAAAGGAACTGGCGATCAAGCCTGACATGGTGCAGCCGGCCTATGAGGATCCAGCCGACTGGATCATCAAGGAAGGCAGCCTTCCCGAAAACGTCGATCCGTCGAATTCGAAGCTGAAGGATCCCGAAGAACGCAACCGCATCGCCCGGGTGTTTGCCCGTGGCCTTACCGTCCCCACGGGTTACATCCTCCCGGTTCAAGCATGGAACGCCAAGGCGGCTGAAAGCCGCGTCTGGGTCAGCGAGAAATGGCGCACCCGCCGCGGCAATATCTTTCTCGTCCCGGGCGACAGTCCCATCGGTTACCGCCTGCCGCTCGGCACACTGCCCTATGTTCCCCCGGCGCGTTATCCCTATATCCACCCCGCCGATCCGACGATCCCACGTGAACCGCTGCCTGATGTCTTTGTACCGGCCGGCCGCGCCATGCCTGAAGCCTCGTTCAATGCCGACGAGGGCAATCGCGGCCGGATCGAACAGACGCTCGGTGAACTCCGCGGGGCCGTGCGCACCGCCATGTCGGTCGAGCCGCGCGACGGCAGGCTCTGCGTCTTCATGCCGCCGGTCGAGCGCATCGAAGATTATCTCGAGCTGATCGCCGCTGCCGAAAACGCCGCCGCCGAGCTCAAGCTTCCGGTCCACATCGAAGGTTACCCGCCGCCGCAGGACGAGCGCATCAATGTCATCCGCGTCGCCCCGGATCCCGGCGTCATCGAGGTCAACATTCATCCGGCCTCGAACTGGAAGGACTGCGTCGATATCACTACGGCGATCTACGAGGAGGCGCGTGACACCCGGCTTGGCGCCGACAAGTTCATGATCGACGGCCGTCATACCGGCACCGGCGGCGGCAACCATGTCGTCGTCGGCAGCGCCAATCCGAACAACAGCCCGTTCCTGCGCCGTCCCGATCTCTTAAAGAGCGTCGTCCTGCACTGGCAGCGGCACCCCTCGCTCTCCTACCTCTTCTCCGGCATGTTCATCGGCCCAACCAGCCAGGCGCCGCGCATCGATGAGGCTCGTCACGACAGCCTCTACGAGCTGGAGATCGCCATGGCGCAGATCGCTGCACCCGGCCGCGGCCAGCAGCCGCTGCCCTGGCTCGTCGACCGCCTGTTCCGCCACCTTTTGACCGACGTTACCGGCAACACCCACCGCGCCGAGATCTGTATCGACAAGCTGTTTTCGCCGGACGGTCCGACCGGACGGCTCGGCCTCATCGAGTTCCGTGGCTTCGAAATGCCGCCGAACGCCCGCATGTCGCTCGCCCAGCAATTGCTGGTCCGCGCGCTGATCGCCCGGTTCTGGGTCAACCCGGTCGATGGCAAATTCGTCCGCTGGGGCACAACTCTGCACGACCGTTTCATGCTGCCGCATTTCGTCTGGGCCGATTTCCTCGACGTGCTTGCCGACCTTCGCGAAAACGGCTTCGACGTCAGTTCGGAATGGTTCAAGGCTCAGCTCGAATTCCGCTTCCCCTTCTGCGGCGAGGTCGAATACGAAGGCTCCAAACTGGAGCTGCGCCAGGCGCTTGAACCCTGGCACGTCATGGGCGAGGAAGGTGCGCCGGGCGGCACTGCCCGTTACGTCGACAGCTCCGTCGAGCGCCTTCAAGTGCGGCTCGAGACCAGCAATGCGGCGCGCTACACCGTCACCTGCAATGGCCGCACTCTGCCGCTGACGCCGACCGGCACCTCCGGCGTATCGGTCGCCGGCGTCCGTTACAAGGCGTGGCAGCCGTCCTCCGGCCTGCATCCCGTCTTGCCGATCAACACGCCTTTGACTTTTGACATTTATGATACATGGTCGAAGCGTTCGATCGGCGGCTGCATCTATCATGTTGCCCATCCGGGCGGCCGGACCTATGACACCTTCCCGGTCAACGGCAACGAGGCGGAAGCAAGGCGGCTCGCCCGCTTCGAGCCGTGGGGACATACGGCGGGTGGTTATATCCCGCGCGCCGAGACGGGTTCTCTTGAATTCCCGCTAACGCTGGATCTGAGGCGGCCCGCCGGAATTTGAAGCCGGGGGATTGAGGCTGAGGTTAAGGCCGGGGGTTTAAGGCTTGGGTTTTGATGGGTAAGAGGCCGGCAGTTGAGCGCAGGGGAGAAGCAGAGGACCGCATCGGCAAGGATGCGGCCTTCGACTATGAGCCGCTTCCTGGCACCGCCGACGAGATGGTCGACAATAAAGGTGTTGTCCGCCCGGTCTGGAAGAATTTCCTGTCGCATCTGAGCGCAATGCCGGAAAAGGATCTCGCCGAGCGTTTCGCCCGCGCCGACCGCTATCTCCGGGATGCCGGCGTCTTCTACCGTGCCTATGGCAGCAAGGGCACCGGCGAACGCGCCTGGCCGATCTCGCATATTCCGGTGCTGATCGACGAGCGCGAATGGCAGACGCTGTCGGCAGGCCTCGTCCAGCGCGCCGACCTGCTCGAGGCGATCGTTGCCGATATCTACGGCGACAACCGGCTGGTGCAGGAAGGGGTGCTGCCGCCGGCGCTGATGGCCGCTAATCCCGAATTCCAACGCCCGCTCGCCGGCATCCGGCCGGCCTCCGGCCATTATCTGCATTTCTGCGCCTTCGAGATCGGCCGCGGACCGGACGGCAACTGGTGGGTGCTGGCCGACCGGACGCAGGCGCCGTCGGGCGCCGGTTTCGCGCTGGAAAGCCGCGTCGCGACGACCCGGGCCTTTTCGGATATCTACGCCGAAACCCCGGTCCACCGCCTCGCCTCCTTCTTCGGCGCCTTCCGCGACGCGCTGCAGGGCATGAAACATTCGGGCGACGACCGCATCGCCGTGCTGACGCCAGGCCCCGCCAACGAGACCTATTACGAGCACGCCTACATCGCCCGCTATCTCGGCTTCATGCTGCTCGAGGGCGAGGACCTCACCGTCGTCAAGGGCCGCGTCATGGTGCGCACCGTCGCCGGCCTGAAGCCGATCGGCGTGCTCTGGCGCCGTCTCGATTCGGCCTTTGCCGACCCGCTGGAGCTGAACCAGAATTCGCATATCGGCACGCCCGGCCTCGTCGAAGCGCTGCGCGCCGAAAGCGTCACCATCGTCAATGCGCTCGGTACGGGGGTTCTCGAAACCCGGGCGCTTCTGGCCTTCATGCCGACCATCTGTCACCGTCTACTGGGGCAGGATCTGCAACTTCCATCGATCGCCACCTGGTGGTGCGGCCAGGAGGAAGAGCGCGAGCACGTCGCAAAGAATATCGAGAAGATGGTGATCGGCCCGGCCTATTCCCGCGCCCCCTTCTTCGACGACAGCGGCGAATCCGTGCTCGGCTCGTCACTGCGTGCGGCCGCCAAGGATTCCATCACCGACTGGCTGAGTTCGGACGGACCGAAACTTGTGGGACAGGAGGTCGTCACGCTCTCGACGACGCCCGCCTGGGTGGACGGCAAGCTCGTGCCGCGGCCGATGTCGCTGCGCGTCTTCGCCGCCCGCACCGCGAACGGCTGGCAGATCATGCCCGGCGGTTTTGCCCGCATCGGCTCTGGCGCCGATGTCGCGGCGATCGCTATGCAGTCAGGCGGGGCGGCCGCCGACGTCTGGATCGTCAGCGACAAGCCGGTCGAGCGCCACACTCTGCTGCCGGCCGAAGGCAGCTTCACCCGCAACATGCCGGGCAGCCTGCCAAGCCGGGCGGCCGACAATCTGTTTTGGCTCGGCCGCTACATCGAGCGCGCCGAAGGGGCGCTGCGCATCCTGCGCGCCTGGCATGCGCGTTATGCCGAGGCTGCCGATCCGAGCCAGCCGCTGCTCGCCGACGTCTCCGAGTATCTCACGGCTGTCGATATCGATACCGCCGAGGCCGTGCCCGAAACGCTTTTACGCCACATCGACAGCGCCGTTTATTCCGCAAGCAACATCCGCGACCGCTTCTCGCCGGATGGCTGGCTCGCCCTCAACGATCTCGCCAAGACCGCCCGCCGTTTCCATGTCAGCGTCGCTGCAGGCGATGACGCTAGTCACGCGATGACCATCCTTCTGCGCAAGCTTGCGGGCTTCGCCGGGCTGGTGCACGAGAACATGTACCGCTTCATGGGCTGGCGCTTCCTCTCGCTCGGCCGTTATATCGAGCGCGGCCTGCACATGACGCGGCTGCTCGGCCACATGTCCGGCCCGGAAGCACCCGACGGCGCGCTCGACATGCTGCTCGAGATCGGCGACAGCGTCATGACCCACCGCCGCCGCTACAACGTCAACACGGCGAGGCTGACCGTCACCGACCTTTTGGCGCTCGACCCCCTCAACCCCCGCTCGGTCCTCTTCCAGGTGAACGAGATCCACCACGAGGTCGAGCAACTGCCGAACGCCCTGATCAACGGCCAGATGTCGCCCTTCTACCGCGAGGCGATGCGGCTCCATTCCGGCCTGGCAGTGATGACGCCGGAGGGCATGGGGGTCGAGGTCTATCAACGGCTCGAACGCGAATTGGAGCAGCTTTCCGAGCTGCTCGCCCAGACCTATCTCGGGTGACATCAATGCTCTACGATCTTTCGCTTCGGATGGGTTACAGCTACGACGTGCCGGCCTCCGGCGCCCGCCACATCATGCGCCTGATGCCGCTGTCACTGACCAACCGGCAACGGCTGGTCGCCGGCTCGATCACCATCTCGCCGACGCCAGAGGAGCAGTCGCATTTCGTCGATTTCTTCGATCATCCCGCCACCTCCTTCATGCTGCGCGCGCCGCACGAGACGCTCGACATTCGCATGCAGGCCCGCGTGCAGGTGGAAAGCCAGCCGATCGCCGCCGATTTCTCGCCATTGCTCGCCGACTTGCCGGAGGAGATATCAGGCATCTGGTCGCTGGCGCCGGATTCGCCGCACCACTTCCTCGGCGACAGCCCGCGCCTGACCCAAGCGCGCGAGATCAGCGACTATGCCCGAAGCTGCGCCATGCCTGATCTGACGGCGATGCAGATCGCCCATGCGCTCTGTGCCCGCATCAACAAGAATTTCACCTACGACCCCGAGGCGACGACGGTGGACACGACGCCGCTCGAAGCATTCACGCTGAAGCGCGGCGTCTGCCAGGATTTCACACACATCATGATCCTGGCGCTCCGGAGCCTCGGCATTCCGGCCGGCTACGTCTCCGGTTTCCTGCGCACCATCCCCCCACCGGGCAAGGAACGGCTGGAAGGTGCAGATGCCATGCATGCCTGGGTGCGGGTCTGGTGCGGCGAGACGATCGGCTGGATCGAGCTCGACCCGACCAACAACATCGCCGCCGGCACCGACCACATCGTCGTCGCCTACGGCCGGGACTATTCCGACGTCGTCCCCGTCATCGGCGTGTTGAAAAGCTATGGCGGCCAACGCGCCGACCAGGCGGTCGACGTGATCCCGCTGAAATAATCCCAAAACTGGAAGAATCCGCCGATTCGTTAAAATTGTATTGACGTCGTAAGGACAACGGAAAGGAGGAGCGTGCCTAATGTCACCCACAGGGTCTATTTCGGGTGAACATGATGAGCACCTCTTTTTTGCATCCCCGCCTGCGTCGCATGTTCAGCGACCGTGGCGGTAATTTCGGTATGATGACGGCGATCCTGCTGCCCGTTCTTTTCGGTGCAGCCGGCATGGCGATCCAGGTGGGCGATATATTGCTCTCCAAACAGCAATTGCAGGAAGCCGCCGATTCCGCCGCGCTCGCAACCGCGACCGCGCTGGCGAACGGCACGATCCAGACTTCGCAGGCCGAGGCCTTCGCGCGGAATTTCGTCGCCGGACAAATGGCGAATTACCTGCAGAGCAGCGCCGATATCAAGAGCGCGACAGGCGTCGATATCAAGACAACGACGTCGGGCAAATCGACATCCTATCAGGTGACGGTTTCACCAAGTTACGACCTCACCGTCAACCCGCTGATGCAGGCGGTCGGTTTCAGCACGCAGCATCTTTCGACATCAAGCACGACCGTCGGCGGCCATTCGGAAACCCAGGGCTCGCTCTCGATGTATCTCGCGCTCGATAAATCAGGGTCGATGGGAGATCCTACCGAAACCGTCAACGTGGATGATCCGACGGAACCATTCACCTACGACTGCAACCTCCACTACAACAGCAAGAATAATAAGTGGGTTTACGACAAATGCACCGGCAGCCGCGCAAATTACTACACCAAGATAGAGGCGCTGAAGATCGCCGCCGGCAGTCTCTTTAGCCAGCTCAACAGCGCTGATCCCAATGCCGAATATGTGCGCACCGGCGCCGTATCCTACGATATCAATCAATACGCGCCGAGCAAGCTCGCTTGGGGGATCACCGCTGTCACGAGTTATGTCAACGCGCTTCAATCGGGAGGCGGCACGAATTCAAGCGGCGCAGTGAACACGGCTTACACATCTCTGACCGCCAAGAACGCCGCGGGCAATGACGCCGAGGACGCAGCTCACAAGCTCAAGACCGGGCAAGTACCCAAGAAGTACATCGTTTTCATGACCGATGGCGACAACAACGACGACAGCAGCTACGGCCGTTCATACGACACCTTGACCAAGGCAACATGCGACACCGCGAAATCCAAGGGCATCGAAATTTACACGATCGCCTTCATGGCGCCCGCGGGCGGACAGGCGCTGCTGCATTATTGCGCTTCCGATGACGCCCATTATTTCCAGGCGGAAAAAATGGAAGATCTGCTTGCCGCCTTCAAGGCGATCGGAGCGAAGGCCTCTGCACAGATGACACGTCTGACGAACTGATAAACGCTCGAGAAACGGGAACCAAAAAGCCGCTCCGGAACAAACCGGGGCGGCTTTTCGTTATCGCTATCCCATCCATCTGATCGGGAAAAGCGATTGAAATCAACCCCCTTGAACCCTGTGAATATGAAGGTTTCGCAATTTTTTCGTTTGTCCAAATCCTTTGTTGCAAGTGCTTAGTAACGATGCATAAACTGTCGTCGATGCGAGCGACAAATCGATTAGATCAGGCATAACATCCTGAAACCAAATTAAAATTGGCGAGACCTGACAATGAACACCGTTTCCAAGCCGGTTATCCCCTCCCCCGCCCCGCGCAGCTCAAAGCCGGAAATTCTCGCCGAAGAAATCATCGAACGCCTGACCTACCGCATCGGCAAGGATGCCAAGGTGGCAAAGCCGCATGACTGGCTGACGGCAACAATCCTGGTGGTGCGCGACCGCATCATCGACAGATGGATGGCCTCCACCCGCGAAGTTTACGCGACCGGCGCCAAGCGCGTTTATTATCTTTCCCTCGAATTCCTGATCGGCCGCCTGATGCGCGATGCCGTCTCGAACCTCGGGCTGATGGAGGAGGTGCGCGATGCACTCGCCTCGCTCGGCGTCGACGTCAACGTCATTGCCGGCCTGGAGCCGGATGCCGCCCTCGGCAACGGCGGCCTCGGCCGTCTGGCGGCCTGTTTCATGGAAAGCATGGCGACGGTCGACGTCCCCGCCTATGGCTACGGCATCCGCTATGTCCACGGCCTTTTCCGCCAGCAGTTGGCCGACGGCTGGCAGGTGGAGCTGCCGGAAAACTGGCTCGCCCACGGTAATCCCTGGGAGTTCGAGCGCCGCGAGAGCGCCTATGAAATCGGCTTCGGCGGCGCCGTCGAATTCATCACAACCCATGACGACCAGCCGCGTTACGTCTGGAAACCGGCCGAGCGCGTCATCGCCGCCGCCTTCGACACGCCGGCCGTCGGCTGGCGCGGCAAGCGCGTCAACACCTTGCGCCTCTGGTCGGCGCAGCCGATCGATCCGATCCTGCTCGATGCCTTCAATGCCGGCGACCACATCGGGGCGCTGCGCGAAAGCAACAAGGCCGAAAGCCTGACCCGGGTCCTCTATCCTGCCGACGCCACCCCGGCCGGCCAGGAACTGCGCCTGCGCCAGGAATTCTTCTTCTCCTCAGCCTCGCTGCAGGACATCCTGCGCCGTCATCTGCAGCAATATGACGATTTCACTTCGCTGCCGGACAAGGTAGCGATCCAGCTGAACGACACCCATCCCGCCGTCTCGGTCGCCGAACTCGTGCGTCTGCTCTGTGATGTACACGGGATGGATTTCGACCAGGCCTGGGATATCACCCGCCGGACCTTCTCCTACACCAACCACACGCTTCTGCCGGAAGCGCTGGAAAGCTGGGCGGTGCCGCTGTTCGAGCGTCTGCTGCCGCGCCACATGCAGATCATCTATGCGATCAACGCCAAGATTCTGATCGACGCGCGCAAAGGCAAAAACTTCTCCGACGGGGAAATCCGCTCGATCTCGCTGATCGATGAAAGTGGCGACCGCCGCGTGCGCATGGGTAACCTTGCTTTCGTCGGCTCGCATTCGATCAACGGCGTCTCTGCCCTGCACACCGACCTGATGAAGGTCACGGTCTTTGCCGACCTGCATAAACTCTATCCCAATCGCATCAACAACAAGACCAACGGCATCACGCCGCGCCGCTGGCTGCAGCAGTGCAATCCCGGTCTCACCGGCCTGATCCGCGAGGCGATCGGCGACGAATTCCTCGACGACGCCGAGAAGCTGCGCCCGCTCGAGGCGCATGCTTCGGATCCGAGCTTCCAGGAGAAGTTCGCAGCGGTAAAGCGGGCGAACAAGGTGGCGCTCTCCAACCTGGTCGCCAGCCGCATGGGCGTGAAGCTCGATCCGTCGGCGATATTCGACATCCAGATCAAGCGCATCCATGAATACAAGCGTCAGCTGCTGAACATCATCGAAGCCGTCGCGCTCTACGACCAGATCCGCTCGCATCCCGAGCTCGACTGGGTGCCGCGCGTGAAACTCTTCGCCGGCAAGGCGGCGCCGAGTTACTACAACGCCAAGCTGATCATCAAACTGATCAACGACGTCTCCCGCACGATCAACAATGATCCGTCGGTGCGCGGCCTGCTGAAGATCGTCTTCGTGCCGAATTACAATGTCTCGCTCGCCGAAGTCATGGTTCCGGCCGCCGACCTCTCCGAACAGATATCGACCGCCGGCATGGAAGCGTCCGGTACCGGCAACATGAAGTTCGGCTTGAACGGTGCGCTGACCATCGGCACGCTCGATGGCGCCAACGTCGAGATGCGCGACAATGTCGGCGAGGACAACATCGTCATCTTCGGCCTCAAGGCCGACGAGGTCTCAAAGGTCCGCAGCGATGGTCACAATCCCCGCGCCATCATCGAGGGCTCGCGCGAACTCGCCCAGGCGCTCGCTGCCATCAGCTCCGGCGTCTTCTCGCCCGATGACCGCAACCGTTACACGGCGCTGATCGACGGCATCTATTCGCACGACTGGTTCATGGTCGCTGCCGATTTCGACGCCTACGCCCAGGCGCAGCGCGAAGTCGATCAGATTTGGACCGACCAGTCCGCCTGGTACACCAAGACAATCAACAACACGGCGCGGATGGGCTGGTTCTCTTCCGACCGTACGATCAGGCAATATGCAGACGAAATCTGGAGAGCCGGATGAAAACGCCGAAAACCGTCCCTGAGGTAAAGCTTTCCTGGGAAATTTCGGCAGATGAAATCGCGGCGATCCTTGCCGGCTCGCATTCCAATCCCTTTGCCGTCCTAGGTGCACACCAGGCAGGCGATGCCTTCGTCGCCCGGTGCTTCATCCCGGGTGCCGAGGAAGTCACCGCGATGACGCTCGACGGCGGCGTCATCGGCGAACTGAAACAGCTCCATGCCGACGGCGTCTTCGCCGGCCCGGTTTCCCTCACCAAGCTCCAGCCGGTGCGTTACCGCGCCCGGCGCGGCGATGCCGAATGGGCTGTCACCGATCCCTACAGCTTCGGTCCGGTGCTCGGGCCGATGGACGATTATTTTGCCCGCCAAGGCTCACACCTGCGCCTGTTCGACAAGATGGGCGCCCACCTCATCAAGCATGATGGCGCCCAGGGCATCCATTTCGCCGTCTGGGCTCCGAATGCGCAGCGCGTTTCTGTCGTCGGTGATTTCAATAATTGGGATGGCCGCCGCCACGTCATGCGCTTCCGCTCCGATAGCGGCATCTGGGAAATCTTTGCCCCAGACGTACCGATCGGCGTTGCCTACAAGTTCGAAATCCGCGGCCAGGACGGCGTGCTGCTGCCGCTGAAGGCCGATCCCTTCGCCCGCCGCAGCGAACTCCGACCGAAGACCGCCTCTATCACCGCTGCCGATCTGGAACAGGAGTGGGATGACGAAGCTCATCTGAAGCACTGGCGCGAGACCGACAAGCGCCGCCAGCCGATCTCGATCTACGAGGTGCATGCCGCCTCATGGCGGCGCCGGGACGATGGCACGATGCTTTCCTGGGACGAGCTCGCCTCCAGCCTCATCCCTTATTGCGACGACATGGGCTTCACCCATATCGAATTCCTGCCGATCACCGAGCACCCCTACGACCCCTCCTGGGGTTACCAGACGACAGGTCTCTACGCACCGACCGCTCGTTTCGGCGAGCCGGAAGGTTTCGCCCGTTTCGTCAACGGCTGCCACAAGGTCGGCATCGGCGTCATCCTCGACTGGGTGCCAGCGCATTTCCCGACCGACGAGCACGGCCTCGGCTGGTTCGACGGCACGGCACTCTACGAGCACGAAGACCCGCGCAAGGGCTTCCACCCGGACTGGAGCACGGCGATCTACAATTTCGGCCGTACCGAGGTCGTTTCCTATCTCGTCAACAACGCGCTTTACTGGGCCGAGAAATTCCATCTCGACGGTCTGCGCGTCGATGCCGTCGCCTCGATGCTCTATCTCGATTATTCGCGCAAACACGGCGAATGGATCCCGAACGAATATGGCGGCAACGAAAACCTCGAAGCGGTCCGCTTTCTGCAGGACCTCAACATCCGCATCTACGGCAATCATTCCAACGTCATGACCATTGCCGAGGAATCGACCTCCTGGCCGAAGGTCTCGCAGCCGGTCCATGAAGGCGGCCTCGGCTTCGGCTTCAAGTGGAATATGGGCTTCATGCACGACACGCTGAGCTACATGAGCCGCGATCCCATATACCGCGGACACCATCACAACGAGCTTACCTTCGGCCTGCTTTACGCCTATTCCGAAAATTTCGTCCTGCCGCTCTCGCATGACGAGGTTGTCCATGGCAAAGGCTCGCTGATCGCAAAGATGCCGGGCGATGACTGGCAGAAATTCGCCAATCTGCGCGCCTACTACGCGTATATGTGGGGCTATCCCGGCAAGAAGCTGTTGTTCATGGGCCAGGAATTCGCCCAGTGGAGCGAGTGGAGCGAGGAGAAGTCGCTCGATTGGAACCTGCTGCAGTATCGCATGCATGAGGGCATGCGGCGCCTGGTGCGCGATCTCAATTTCACCTACCGCAGCAAGCCGGCGTTGCATGAACGCGATTGCGAGGGCGAAGGTTTTGAATGGCTCGTCGCCGACGACCACCAGAATTCGGTCTTTGCCTGGCTGCGCAAGTCGCCGGGCCAAAAGCCGGTCGCCGTCATCACCAATTTTACCCCCGTCTACCGCGAGAACTACACGATCCGCCTGCCCTCCGCAGGCCGCTGGCGGGAAATCCTGAATACCGATGCCGACATCTACGGCGGCAGCGGCAAGGGCAATGGCGGGCGCGTGCAGGCCGTCGATGCCGGCGGCGACATCACCTGCTCGATCACCTTGCCGCCCTTGGCGACAATCATGCTTGAACCTGAAAATTAGTGACTGGTGGGAGGAGAAAATGGTAGAGAAGCGCGTTCAGCCACTTGCCCGCGATGCAATGGCTTATGTTCTGGCCGGCGGCAGGGGGAGCCGTCTTAAGGAACTCACCGACCGGCGTGCCAAGCCGGCCGTCTATTTCGGCGGTAAGGCCCGCATCATCGATTTCGCCCTGTCGAACGCCCTGAATTCCGGCATCCGCCGCATCGGGGTTGCCACGCAATACAAGGCGCATTCGCTGATCCGCCACATGCAGCGCGGCTGGAACTTCTTTCGCCCTGAGCGCAACGAGAGCTTCGATATCCTGCCGGCCAGCCAGCGCGTTTCTGAAACGCAGTGGTACGAAGGCACAGCCGATGCCGTCTATCAGAACATCGACATCATCGAGGATTATGGTGTCGAATACATGGTCATTCTCGCCGGCGACCATGTCTACAAGATGGACTATGAATGGATGCTGCAGCAGCACGTCGATTCCGGCGCCGACGTCACCATCGGCTGCCTGGAAGTGCCACGCATGGAGGCGACAGGCTTCGGTGTCATGCACGTCAACGAGAAAGACGAGATCATCGCCTTCGTCGAGAAGCCGGCCGATCCGCCGCCCATTCCCGACAAGCCGGATTTCGCCCTCGCCTCGATGGGCATCTACGTCTTCCACACCAAGTTCCTGCTCGATGCGCTGCGCCGAGACGCCGCCGACCCGAACTCCAGCCGCGACTTCGGCAAGGACATCATCCCCTATATTGTCAACAACGGTAAGGCAGTCGCCCACCGTTTCGCCAAGTCCTGCGTCCGTTCCGATTTCGAGCACGAGCCCTATTGGCGCGACGTCGGCACGATCGACGCCTATTGGCAGGCCAATATCGACCTGACTGCGATCGTTCCGGAGCTTGATATCTACGACAAGTCCTGGCCGATCTGGACCTATGCCGAGATCACCCCGCCGGCGAAATTCGTCCACGACGACGAGGATCGCCGCGGCTCGGCCACCTCCTCCGTTGTCTCCGGCGACTGCATCATCTCCGGCGCCAGCCTCAACAACAGCCTGCTCTTTACCGGTGTCAGGGCCAACTCCTTCTCCAAATTGGAAGGAGCGGTCATCCTGCCGAACGTGAAGATCGGACGGCGGGCGCAGCTCAAGGATGTGGTGATCGACCATGGTGTCGTCATTCCGGAAGGCCTGGTCGTCGGTGAAGATCCGAAACTCGACGCCAAGCGCTTCCGGCGGACGGAAAGCGGCATCTGCCTGATCACCCAACCGATGATCGACAAGCTGGATATCTGACTTATGAAAGTTCTTTCGGTTTCATCCGAAGTCTTCCCTTTGATCAAGACAGGGGGCCTGGCCGATGTGTCAGGCGCCCTGCCGATTGCTCTGCAAGCCTTCGGGGTCGAGACCAAGACCCTTCTGCCCGGCTATCCCGCCGTCATGAAGGTCATTCGCGACCCGGTCGTCATGCTCGAACTCCCCGACCTGCTCGGTGAGCCGGCGACCGTACTTGAGGTCCAGCACGAGGGCCTCGATCTGCTCATTCTCGATGCGCCGGCCTATTACGACAGGCCGGGCGGCCCCTACGTCGATCCGCTCGGCAAGGACTATCCCGACAACTGGCGGCGTTTCGCCGCTCTATCGCTCGCCGCCTCCGAGATCGCCGCCGGCCTGCTGCCCGGCTGGCGGCCGGATCTCGTCCATACCCACGACTGGCAGGCGGCGCTGACCTCGGTCTACATGCGCTATTATCCGACGCCGGAACTGCCGAGCGTGCTGACCATCCACAATATCGCCTTCCAGGGCCAGTTCGGGTCCGAGATCTTTCCCGGCCTGCGCCTGCCCGCCCATGCCTTCGCCACCGACAGCATCGAATATTACGGAACTGTCGGTTTCCTCAAGGGTGGCCTGCAGACCGCCCATGCGATTACGACGGTCAGCCCGACCTATGCCGACGAGATTCTGACGCCGGAATTCGGCATGGGGCTCGAGGGCGTCATTGCCAGCCACATCGACAATCTGCACGGCATCGTCAACGGCGTCGACACCGATATCTGGAACCCGGCGACCGATCCCGTCGTCCACACCCATTACGGCGCGACGACGCTGAAGAACCGCGAGGAGAACCGTCGCTCGATCGCCGAATTCTTCCATCTCGACAATGACGACGCCCCGATTTTCTGCGTCATCAGCCGTCTCACCTGGCAGAAGGGCATGGATATCGTCGCCAACGTCGCCGACGAGATTGTTGCCATGGGCGGCAAGCTCGTTGTGCTCGGCTCCGGCGAAGCGGCACTTGAAGGCGCGTTGCTGGCCGCCGCCGCCCGCCATCCCGGCCGCATCGGCGTCTCGATCGGCTATAACGAGCCGATGTCGCATCTGATGCAGGCCGGCTGCGATGCGATCATCATCCCTTCGCGCTTCGAACCCTGCGGCCTGACCCAGCTTTACGGCCTGCGTTATGGCTGCGTGCCGATCGTCGCCCGCACCGGCGGACTGAATGACACGGTGATCGACGCCAATCACGCCGCACTTGCGGCGAAAGTGGCAACCGGCATACAATTCTCACCTGTGACGGAAACGGGCATGCTACAGGCAATCCGCCGTGCAATGCATTTTTACGCGGACCGGAAACTCTGGACCCAATTGCAAAAGCAAGGCATGAAATCGGATGTCTCCTGGGAGAAGAGCGCCGAACGCTACGCTGCCCTCTATTCAAGCCTCGTCTCGAAAGGCATGTGAACTAAAATGAACAAGTCTGTACCCACCACGCCCTATCTGGACCAGAAGCCCGGGACGTCGGGCCTGCGCAAGAAGGTTCCGGTGTTCCAGCAGCCGAACTATGCGGAGAACTTCATCCAGTCGATCTTCGATTCACTGGAAGGCTTTCAGGGCAAGTGCCTCGTCATCGGCGGCGACGGACGCTACTACAATCGCGAAGTCATCCAGAAGGCGATCAAGATGGCCGCCGCCAACGGCTTCGGCAAGGTCATGGTCGGCAAAGGCGGCATTCTGTCGACGCCGGCCGCCTCCCACATCATCCGCAAGTACAAGGCTTTCGGCGGCATCATTCTTTCCGCCAGCCACAATCCCGGCGGTCCGACCGAAGATTTCGGGATCAAATACAACATCAACAATGGCGGCCCGGCGCCGGAAAAGATCACCGACGCGATTTATGCACGCTCCAAGACGATCGACAGCTACAAGATCGCCGATTTCGCCGACGTCAATCTCGACCGCATCGGCAAGGACGAGCTTCCCGGCGGCACGATCCTGTCGGTCATCGACCCGGTCGAGGACTATGCCGCGCTGATGGAAGAGCTGTTCGATTTCGGCGCCATCCGCAACCTGATCAGCCTCGGCTTCCGCATTGCCTTCGATGGGATGAGCGCCGTCACCGGCCCCTATGCCAAGGAAATCTTCGAAAATCGCCTTGGCGCTCCCTTGGGATCGGTGCGCAACTTCATGCCGCTGCCGGATTTCGGCGGCCATCATCCGGACCCCAACCCGGTTCACTGCAAAGAACTCTTCGATGAGATGATGGGCGATGACGCGCCCGATTTCGGCGCCGCGTCCGATGGCGACGGCGACCGCAATCTGATTATCGGCCGCGGCATCTTCGTCACGCCCTCCGACAGCCTGGCGATTCTGGCCGCCAACGCCAATCTCGCTCCCGGCTATTCCGGCGGCCTTGCCGGCATCGCCCGCTCGATGCCGACATCGGGCGCGGCCGATCGTGTCGCTGAAAAGCGCGGCATCGGCATGTACGAAACGCCGACCGGATGGAAGTTCTTCGGCAACCTGCTCGACGCCGGCATGGCGACGATCTGCGGTGAGGAAAGCTCCGGCACCGGCTCCAGTCACGTCCGCGAAAAGGACGGCCTCTGGGCCGTGCTGCTGTGGCTGAACATTCTTGCCGTGCGCGGCGAGAGCGTCGCCGATATCGTCACCCAGCACTGGCAGACCTACGGCCGCAATTATTATTCGCGCCATGACTACGAAGGTCTCGACACCGATGCGGCGAACGGCCTTGTGGACAATCTCCGCAGCCAGCTTTCCACCCTGCCCGGCAAGAGCTTCGGCAGCCTGAAGGTCGAAAAGGCTGACGACTTCGCCTATCACGACCCTATCGACAAATCGGTGAGCGAGCATCAGGGTGTCCGCGTGCTCTTCGAAGGCGGCTCGCGCGTCGTCTTCCGCCTGTCCGGCACCGGCACGTCTGGCGCAACCTTGCGTGTCTATATCGAGCGCTACGAGCCGGATTCGACTCGCCACAACATCGAAACGCAGGAAGCGCTCGCCGATCTGATTGCGGCCGCCGAAAGCATTGCCAGCATTCGTGAACGCACGGGACGCGATGCGCCAACCGTGATCACCTGATCCGGGGGGAACATGCGGGGGAACAGTTCGGCGCAAAGCGGCGCGATCGTCTTCGAGACCGGCGTCGAATTTGGCGTGTGGTCGCATCATGCCGCACAAATCGAACTCTGCCTCTTCGAGGATGACGGCAACAGGGAGTTCGCGCGCTTGCCGATGGCGCGCGACAGCAACTACACCCACCGTCTCTTTGTCGACGGGCTGAAGGCGGGGGCTCGCTACGGCTATCGTGCCGACGGTATCTACGCCCCTGACAACGGCCTCTGGTACGATCCCTCCAAACTGCTGATCGATCCCTACGCCAAGGAAATCGATAGGCCGTTCCGCTACGATCCCCGCCTCGGCATCTATGGCGAGGATAGCCAGGATCTGATGCCGAAGGCGATCGTCACCACCGATACGCCTGCCGAAATCCGCAAGCCGCTCTTCAAACCGGGCGGCTTTATTTATGAAGTGGCGGTACGGCCCTTCACCATTCTCCATCCCGACGTGCCGGAGGCCGAGCGCGGCACGGTCGCTGCCCTTGCCCATCCCTCCGTCATCGCCCATCTGAAGCGGATCGGTGTCGATGCCGTCGAGCTGATGCCGATAACCGCCTGGATCGACGAACGCCACCTGCCGCCGCTCGGCCTCACCAATGGCTGGGGCTACAATCCCGTCGCCTTCATGGCGCTCGATCCGCGGCTCGCCCCCGGCGGCATGGCCGAGCTGCGCCAGACGGTCGCGGCCCTCCATGCCGAAGGCATCGCCGTCATCCTCGATCTCGTCTTCAACCATACCGGCGAGAGCGACCGTTACGGCGCGACGCTATCGCTGCGCGGTCTCGACAACCTGCATTATTATCGCCACGCCCACAGCAGCCCTAACGAGCTCGTCAACGACACCGGTACCGGCAATACGCTCGCCTGCGACCATCCAGAGGTCCGGCGTCTCATCATTGATAGCCTACGCCATTTCGTGTTGAACGCCGGCGTCGATGGCTTTCGCTTCGATCTTGCCCCGGTTCTCGGCCGCACCGCGACAGGCTTCGAGCGCGACGGCGGAACGCTTGCCGCGATCCTCGCCGACAAAGTGCTTGCCGACCGCATCATGATTGCCGAACCCTGGGATATCGGCCCGGGCGGTTATCAGCTCGGCAATTTCCCCAGCTCCTTCCTCGAATGGAACGATCGTGTTCGTGACGATCTGCGCTGCTACTGGCGCGGCGACGATTGGAAGACCGGCGCGCTGGCGACCGCACTCGCCGGCTCCTCCGACATCTTCTCCCGCAACGACGGCAGGCAGACGCGTAGCGTCAACTTCCTCGCCGCCCATGACGGCTTCACGCTGACAGATCTCGTCTCCTACGCCGGAAAGCACAATGACGCCAATGGCGAACACAATCGTGATGGCCACAACGAGAACCACTCGTGGAATGGCGGCGTCGAGGGAGAAACCGTCTATCCGACGATCCGCAAGCGCCGCCGGGACGATGTGACGGCGCTGATATCGACGCTGTTTGCCACCCGCGGCAGCATCATGCTGACGGCGGGCGACGAGGGCGGCCGCAGCCAGCACGGCAACAACAACGCCTTTTGCCAGGACAACGAGATCACCTGGCTGGATTGGAAGGCGCTGGACGAAGGTCTGGTCGCCCATACCGCCTTCGTCGCAGGCCTGCGTCGCCGCTTCACCGCCTTCTCCGAAACGGGATTGCTGTCAGGAAACGGCGATGTCGAATGGATTTCGCTCTCCGGCGAGCCGATGACGGTTGTCGAATGGGAGACGCCGTCGCTTTCCACGCTCGGCATGCTGCTGTCGACCGGCGACCGCTCCTTGCGCGGCAGGCAGACCCGGCTTGCCGTGCTTTTCAACCGTTCGGGGGATCGCCAATTTTTCACGCTGCCGTCCGGGGCCGAGCCGGGCTGGCGCCAGTTGACACCGGAGGGCGCGAAGAAAATCGGCGACCGCGCAACCGTCGAGCCGCGGTCCGTCGCCTTTTTCGTAGAAAATTGACCGCCGCCTCTCGCTTGCGCAAATCCTTGTCGCAATCGTCACAAATGCACGATAAGGCTTGGGCCGGCGGCTTGTTTCACGAGGAATTTATGGTCACGGAAATTTCACTCTCCGACGTGCGGGGATTGATCGGCATGGAAACGGGCCTTTCGGATTGGATCACCGTCGACCAGACGATGATCGACGCTTTTGCAGGGGCAACCGACGACCATCAGTTCATTCATGTGGATCCTGAGCGCGCGGCGGCGGAGAGCCCTTTCGGCGGCACCATCGCCCACGGTTTCCTGACGCTATCTCTGCTGTCGACGCTGAACTACAATTGCCTGCCGAAAGTGCGCGAGCAGACCATGGGCATCAATTACGGTTTCGATCGCGTCCGCTTCATGACGCCGGTGAAAAGCGGCGCCCGCGTCCGTGGTCGCTTCCTGCTTTCCGACGCCCGCTTCCGCGGCGCCGGCATGCTGATGACCACCTATGACGTTTCGATCGAAATCGAAAACGAGAAGAAGCCGGCGCTGACGGCAAAATGGATCACCATTATCCAATTCGACCCCAAGGACCGTCCCGAGGACGTTTGAGCGAAACGCGGCTTGTTACTCGGCCGAATTGCAGACGGCTTCGAGTGCGTGCCCGTCCGGATCCATCACGAACGCCGCATAATAGTGTTCGCCGTAGTGGGCGCGCAAGCCTGGACCACCATTGTCACCGCCGCCATGTGCGATTGCCGCGACATGGAACTGATCGACCGCCTGGCGGCTCGGGGCGGCAAAGGCCAGATGAAAACCCGGGCCGGCCGGACGCTGGCCATCCGGCCGATGTTTGATCGCCAGTTTGTCTCCGCCGCCGGGAAGGCCGTAGCCGACCGCCTGTCCCGTCTGCCCCGGCCTCATGTCATCCCAGACCCTGACATAGCCGAGGGCACCAAGGGCGGCATCGTAAAATGCCGCTGACCGCTCGATATCGGAAACGCCGAGGGAGGCATGGTGCAGCATTCACCTATCCCTTGAATGAGACTTACGAAGCCGGGATCCGTACGGGCTCAATGGCCGGCGTCATGAGCCGCCTCGTTGAGCAGCCCGAAGACGAAATCCGAAAACGACCGCCAGCACTCCACCCGGAACGTGTCTTCTTCCGTGCGCAGAAGCACGATCTCCGCCTTGCCGAGGATCGTGCGCGACGCGGCTCCGACCGGAAAAGAAGACAACGACAGATCTTGCGGGCAGCCGGCGGCAAGCGTCTTTTCCGCACCCGGCCCCGAGACGATGATCGCGAGATTGCGGTGAGAAACGTCGGTCGCCGAATGCACGGCGCCCACGCGCGAAAGCACTGTCATCAGATCGGCGCCGTCCTCGTCGATCACCAGCCATTCGTCTGGCCCGATCCAGAGCACCGATCGGGCGCCGGCCCGGACCGATGTTTTCGGGGCGGTCGGCACGGATAGACCGAGCGCCGAGGAAAGCGCGGCAAGCGATTCCGCCGGGGCGCGCAGCGCCACCCGGCTTGCAGTGGGTGCGGTCGTCAGCCGCACCGTTGCGGAACCGCCGAGACGGCCGGCAAGCGCCGGTTTGCGAATTGCAACATCAGCCATGGATGCGGCCTCCTTCCTTGTCAAAGAACACCATATCCGTCACTTCGACGGCGATCGTCCGGTCCGCCATCGGCACATAGAGCGTCTCGCCCATCCGCGCCCGGCCGCCGGCGACGAGCGCGAAGGCGATCGACCTGCCGCAATTATCCGACCAGTAGGCCGATGTGACGTGACCAAGCATGGTCATCGGCTTCGGCTCGTTCGGGCTTGCGACAATCTGCGCGCCTTCTTCGAGCACCAGCTTCGGGTCGTTGGTGATAAGGCCGACGAGCTGCTTGCGCCCATCCTTGACTAGGTCCGGCCGCTTCAGCCCGCGGATGCCGACAAAATCCGTCTTTTTCTTCGAGACCGCCCAAGAAAGTCCGGCGTCATCGGGAGTTACGGTCCCATCGGTATCCTGGCCGACGATGATGTAACCCTTCTCGGCGCGAAGCACATGCATCGTCTCGGTGCCGTAGACGCAGACGCCGAGCGGCTCGGCATTGGCCCAGACCGCTTCGAGCACCGACTGGCCGTAATCGGCCGGCACGTTGATTTCGAAGCCGGTTTCACCGGTGAAGGAGACGCGGAAAAGCCGTGCTGGCACGCCACAGACCGTGCACTCGGCAACGCTCATATGCGGGAAGGCTTCGTTCGAAAGATCGAGCCCCTCGACCAGCGGCGCGACGATGTCGCGCGCCTTCGGTCCCTGCACGGCAATGACAGCCCATTGCTCGGTCACCGAGGTCAGCCATACCTTCAGATCCGGGAATTCCGTCTGCAGATAATCTTCCATGTGATGGAGAACGCGCGGCGCACCGCCTGTCGTCGTCGTCACATGGAAACGGTCGTCTGCCAGCCGTCCGACGACGCCGTCGTCATAAACGAAGCCGTCTTCGCGGGTCATGATGCCGTAGCGGGCCTTGCCGGGCTTCAGCGTGTCCCAGGCATTGGTATAGATGAGGTTGAGGAACTTCGCCGCATCCGGCCCCACCACCTCGATCTTGCCGAGCGTCGAGGCATCGAAGATGCCTGCCGCCTCGCGTGCCGTCCGGCATTCGCGGCCGACCGCCTCATGCATGGTCTCGCCCGCCCGCGGATAGAACCAGGCGCGCTTCCAGTTGCCGACATCCTCGAAGACCGCGCCGTGGGCTTCTTCCCAGTCGTGCAGCGGCGTCTTGCGCGTCGGATCGAACAGCTCTCCGCGCGAATGGCCGATCAGCGTGCCGTAGGTGACCGGTGTATAGGGCGCACGGAAAGTGGTGAGCCCGACTTGCGGGATTTCCTTGCCAAGCATTTCGGCGGCGATCGCCAGGCCGTGCATGTTGGAGAGCTTGCCCTGGTCGGAGGCCATGCCGTTGGTCGTGAAGCGCTTGATATGCTCGATCGAATGCATGCCCTCGCGCACGGCAAGGCGGATATCCTTGGCGCAGACGTCGTGCTGGAAATCGATGAAGGCCTTGGCATTGGTCTTCGGTCCGGCGCCTTCGGCAGCGCCGATCATGCCGCCTGTCCAGTCATAGGCCTGCTCGGCCGAAATTGCGATCTTCTCGCCGCTGCTTCCGCCGGTGGCCTGCGCCATCAGCTCGCCGGCGGCAAGCGATTCTTCGATCGTCCGCTGCAGGTCGTCGGTGCCGTTGCAGGCGCCGACCGAGAGGCAGTCCTGCGCATAGGAGCCGGGCAGGAAACGTTGGCTTTCGGCATCGAAGGCCACTTTGCCGCGCGACTGCGAAAACATATGCACCGACGGCGTCCAGCCGGCCGAAACCAGCAGCGCATCGACCGCGATCTTGCGCGGCGAACCACCGCCGTTGCGCGCCACCGTCATCGATGAGATGCGCAGCCGTCCCGACGTGTTGACGACCGACTGGCCGGCCAGAACATCGATGCCGAGCGCTCGCGCCTCTTCCAGCACCGCCGCTCCCGGCGCCTGCCTGCTATCGACGATGGCGGCGATCGACACACCGGATCGTTTCAGATCGAAAGCGGCCTCATAGGCCGAATCATGCGCCGTGTAGATGCCGACCTTGGTCCCGACGGCGACGCCGTAGTGATTGAGATACATCCGCCCCGCCGAGGCCAGCATGATGCCCGGCCGGTCGTTGTTCGGAAATACCATGTGCCGCTCGATCGCGCCGGTGGCCAGGATCACCCGCTTGGCCCGGACCTGCCATAACCGCTCGCGCGGCAGATCGCGGGAAGGCTTGGCGATATGATCGGTGACGCGCTCGGCAAGACCGACGAAATTGTGGTTGTAGTAGCCGAAGGCGGTCGTGCGGACCAGCACTTCGACATTGTCCATAGCCTTCAGGCGAGTCACGGCCTTCTGCGCCCAGCTATTGCCGTCCTGTCCGTCGATCGTCACGCCGGTATCGTAACGCAACGCCCCGCCCGCTTCCGCCTGCTCGTCGCACAGGATCACCCTGGCGCCGCTCTCGGCAGCGGCCAGCGCCGCTGAAAGCCCGGCAAGGCCGGCGCCAACCACCAGCACGTCGCAATGGGCATAGCGGCTGGCATAATGATCGGGATCCTCTTCCGTCGGCGCGACGCCGAGACCAGCGGCGCGACGAATGATCGGTTCGTAGACATGTTTCCAGGCGGCACGCGGCCACATGAAGGTCTTGTAGTAGAAACCGGCGGCGAAGAACGGCGACATCAGGTTGTTGACCGCGCCGACGTCGAAGGCAAGCGACGGCCAACGGTTCTGCGAGGTGACGATCATGCCGTCGAAAACTTCCTGCACGGTGGCGCGCACGTTCGGCTGCTTGCGCGCCGTATCGCGGGCAACGTCGATCAGCGCATTCGGCTCCTCGGCCCCTGCCGACAGAATGCCGCGGGCCCGGTGATATTTGAACGAACGGCCGACGAGATGCACACCGTTGGCGATCAGCGCCGAGGCGACGGTATCGCCTTCGAGCGCCGTATAGGTCTTGCCGTCGAAGCTGAAGCGCGCTGTTTTGGCCGGTGTCAGGCGCCCCTTGCCGACGATACGGTTCACGCCGCTCATTGCGCCTCTCCTTCCACGGCTTCATATGTCTCGACAGGCGCATGCTGCTGGGCCGCCGCACCGATCTCAGGCTTCGGTTCACCCGCCTTGTAAGTCACGATGAACTTGTCGCTCACCGTATCGCGCGCCGCGTTGAAGAAGCGCCCGCAGCCATGGATGTGCCGCCAGCGTTCGAAGATCAGCCCCTTCGGATTGTCGCGCATAAAGAAATAGGCCTCGAACTCCTCGTCCGAGATCGAGGCGATATCGGCGGGCCGCACGATATGCGCGTCACCGGCACCGCGGAACTCAAGCTCCGAGCGCTCTTCCTGACAGTAAGGGCAATGGATCAGCAGCATGTGTGATTTCCTTCTCCTCCCCTTCTCCCCAGCGGGAAGAAGGTGCCTGAAAGGCGGATGAGGGGGTGAGCGACGAAAGGAGCGAGCATCCGAGTGGGAAGCGAGGATGGCACGCCCCACAAAATCTCAGTCATGATATTCGTCATCAGTGCGCCACCGCCGCCGCCGCCGCCTCGTCGATCAGCCGGCCACTGCGGAAACGCTCCAGTGTCAGCCCGGCATTGAATTTGTGCGGCTCATCGCGAGCAATCAGATGCGCGAAGAGATTGGCCGAGCCCGGCGTCGCTTTGAACCCGCCGGTTCCCCAGCCGCAATTGACGTAGAGCCCGGGAACAGGCGTCTTCGACTGGATCGCCGAACGATCCGGCGTATTGTCGACGATGCCGCCCCATTGCCGCATCATCTTGACGCGGCGGAACATCGGGAAAAGCTCGCAGATGGCGTCGAGCGTGTGGGTGATGATCTGCAAGCCGCCGGTCTGTGAATAGGAATTATACTGGTCGGTGCCGGCACCGATGACGAGCTCTCCCTTGTCGGACTGGGAGATATAGGCATGCACCGTGTTCGACATGACGACACACGGAAAGATCGGCTTCAACGGCTCGGAGACCAGGGCCTGCAGCGGGCTCGATTGCAGCGGCACGCGTACATCGGCCATCTTCATGATTGTCGTCGTATGGCCGGCCGCCGACACGGCGACTTTCTTGGCGCCGATGAAGCCGCGCGAGGTCTCGACCCCGGTCACGCGCCCATCGGGGCCGCGGCGGATGCCGGTCACTTCGCAATTCTGGATGATGTGCACCCCGCGGTCTGAGGCTGCGCGCGCATAACCCCAGGCGACCGCGTCGTGCCGCGCCGTGCCGCCGCGCCGCTGCAGCGCTGCCCCGTTGATCGGATAACGTGCGCTGGCCGAGATATCGAGCGGCGGACAATAGGCCTTCGCCTGCTCCGGCGTCAGCCATTCATTGTCGATGCCGTAGAGCCGGTTGGCATGGATATGCCGCTTGAACGACTGCTGGTCGTGAATATTGTGCGAGAGCATCATCACGCCGCGCGGCGAATACATCACGTTGTAGTTGAGCTCCTGGGAAAGCCCTTCCCAGAGCTTCATCGAATGCTCGTAAATGTGCATGCTCTCTTCGTAGAGATAATTCGAGCGGATAATGGTGGTGTTGCGCCCGGTATTGCCGCCGCCGAGCCAGCCTTTCTCGATCACCGCCACATTGGTGATGCCGTGCTCCTTGGCGAGATAGTAGGCAGCACCCAGCCCGTGGCCGCCGGCGCCGATGATGATGACATCATATTCGGCGCGCGGCTCCGGCGAAGTCCACTGCTTCTCCCAGCCCTTGTGGCCACGAAGGGCCTCCCTCGCCACGGCAAAAACCGAATATTTCCGCATCCGCCTTCTTCTCCTTCAGGAAAGGGCTGTTCTCCGCGCCCATACAAATCGCAAATCCAAATGCGGCACAACGGTTGTTTTGCGACGCGCGAGAGCTTTGCTTTTGACACTAAGCGACATGATGCCGAAAACGGCGCGGTTTTCAGACGACATCGTGCGCTGCTTGCGAAAGCCGTTCGGCGGGATAAGGCAAAGCTGACCTTTCCTCGGCCAGCCGCCCGGTCCTAGCCCAAGTGGGCGAGAAGACAACCAGTTACTAAAATGTTAATTCACCTTATGTTTCCGGGGTTCCTGTATCATGTGGGGTCGGCGTTCATTACTCCAGGCGTTTTGCATTGTGGTTGTTGGCGCGCAACCGGCACTCGCCGCCGAGCCGGTCGGCCAAGCTGTCGTCATCAAGACGGAGGTGACGGGAGAGAGCGGCCCGATCGAAGTCGACACCAGCGTCCATCGCAACGAACGCATCAAGACATCCCCATCGGGACTTGGCCAGTTCCTGTTCCGTGACGGCACGAAGCTCGCAGTGGGCTGGGGCTCGTCGGTCGTGATCGACAAATATGTCTTCGATGATTCCCAATCGGTCAAGAAACTGACCATCAGAGCGGCAAAGGGTACGTTCCGCTGGGTGAGCGGCAGTTCCAACTCCTCAGCCTACCAGATCCTGACGCCCGCCGGCACGATCGGGGTGCGCGGCACCGCTTTCGATTTCTACGTCGGCCCTGATGGCACGACCGCCGTCGTCCTGTTGAATGGCGCGGCTCGGTTTTGCGGCCCGGGCGGCTGCCGGCAGTTGCAGCAACGCTGCGATTGCGTGGTGGCCAAGCCGAACGGCAATATGTCGGCGGCACGCCGGGTCGATCCCAGCATTCTCGATACGCTCGGAAATCCCCGCGCGCTCCCCTTTCTCTCCGGCAATCAGCGGCTTTCAGGCGGCATCGGCATGATCGGCGGCTGCAATATGGCGTCAGCCGCGCCGGAAAGAAAAGACAGAAAACCGCCTCCGCCGGCGATTGCGCCAGTTCCCAAAAGGCAGGATCCGCCGCAGAGGCAGGCCGAGCCGCAGAAGGAGCGGCCGAACAAGCCGGACAAGCCGCATCACGACAAGCCAGATCATGACAGGCCAGATCACGACAGGCCGCATCATGACAGGCCCGATCGTCCCGACAAGCATGATGGTCATGATGATCACGACCGGCCCGGGAACCACGACCAGCATCACGGGAATGACCAGGATCATCAAGGACACGACCGCGATGGCAATCACGATGGCGATCACGATTACGACAGGGATCGGCATCACGACGGGGGCTGGGGTTTCAATCGCAACCGCTGACCCGTTCAGTCGGCCGCGCTCTTCTCGAACCGATCACTCACCTCGCGAAAATGATCGGTCCTGCCGGATACCCGCCGATAGAATTCCGCCAGGCCGTCGATCACCCCCGCCGCCCTGAGCTTTGCTGCGCCGACAAGCTTGCGGGTGTTCTTCGAATGCGCAAGCAGGGCCTGCATCAGCTGCTGGTGGGCGACAACAAGGGCTGAAAATTCGGCCGATGTGGCAACGCGTTCGTCGCCGACAACGGCAAGGATCTGCGTTCGGATGCTCTTTCCTTTGAGCGGAATGGCGCCAGCCTCGATCAGCGCCATTCCCTGCACCGACCTTGCCGTGCTGTCGGATATCAGAATGTCGAAGCCGACTTCCTTGCAGCATGATTCCAGCCGCGCCGCGACGTTGACGGCATCACCGACCGCCGAATAGTTGAAGCGCGTTTTGGCGCCCATATTGCCGACGCAGGCGAGGCCGGTGTGGATGCCGATGCCGATCCCGACCTGTTGTCCGGGTCCGAAGCCGAAAGCGTCGCCGGCGTTCAACTCGGCCAGGGTTTCACGCATGGCAAGCGCTGCGCGGACCGCCTTGGTTTGATGATCGGCCACATCGATGGGCGCATTCCAGAACGCCATGATCGAATCGCCGATGAACTTGTCGAGCGTACCTTCATTGGCCACCACATGGCGGCTCAGCGCATCGAGCAACGTGTTCAGGAATGCGACGACATCCGTCGGTGCCAGCCGCTCGCTGATCTCGGTGAAGTTCCTGACATCGACGAACATGACCGTCAGTTCACGGTCGTCGCCGCCGAGGCGCAATGCATCGCGGGTATGCTCGATGCGATGGAGCAGCGATGGCGAAAGATAATGCCCGAAGGCGCGCCGCACCGCCCGCCGTTCCCGGTCGATCACCAGGATCCGGAATGAGGTCGCGGCAAAATGGATGATTGATCCGCTGACAATCGGCGCCAGCGGATCGAAAAGAAGCCCCGCATAAAGAAACGACACCCAGGATGCCACGAGCGCCATTGCCGTAATCAACAGGCCGCAGATCAGCGCGACGGCCGGGCTGACGAAGGTCGTCACCACGACGAGAAGGCATCCGAGCACCGCGATGACAAGGATTTCCAGCCCGTCCGCCCAGTCGGGCCGCGACAGGAAATGGCCGGAGAGGATCTGCTCGACGGCCTGCGCATGCAGCGAAACGCCAGGAACGTTCTCGCCGAGCGCCGTGACGCGGATGTCCTGGAGCCCGGCCGCCGATGTGCCGACGAAGACGATGCTGCCGTTAATGGCAGCCGCGACCTCGGGAGAAGCCCCTTCGGCCGCAAGCATCTGCCGGGCGGATATGTACCGCTCAGCCCGGTCGGGGCTGACATAAAGCCAGAGTTCGCCCGCCGCCGTCAGCGGCACGACGAAATCGCCGATCTTCGCCGATGTCATAATGCCGGCGCGATCGGGCGCGCCTGATAGCACATAGGTCGACGCCCCCTGGGCGACGCGCAGGGCCTCGATGGCGAGATTTGGATAGAGCTGCTCGCCGTCGGTCAGGAACAGCGGAACCGCCCGCACCACCGGCGAGGGGTTGCCGGGGTTGAGGCTGATATGGCCGAGCCCCGCCGCATTGGCCTCCAATTGCGGCCTGAGCGGCGTCGAGGCGCCGAGATAGGGAGGAGCCGAGACAGGGCTTTCGCCTGTGAAGGCGAAACCCGCCTTCACAGGCGGCCGATAATGGCCCTCGTTGGAAAGGCCGAAGCCGAGTACGACGGGCTTGCCGGCAATCGAGCGGGCGAATATTTCGTCATTATCAGGCAGTTTCTCGGCAAGGGAAGGATCGACGCCTGCAACCTCGCTGACAACATTGCGCGGCGACAGCCGGTCCGGCTCGGCGAAAAGAATATCGAAGGCGATGGCCGAAGCGCCCATCTGCGAAAGCCGGTCCACCAGCAGGGCCAAACGGTCCCGCGGCCATGGCCATTGACCGAATTCCCGTAACGAGGCCTCGTCGATGTCGATCACGCGGACCGGCATCGGCTCGAAGGTCCTCGGAACCAGACGCTGATATTCGTCGAAAGTCACGCCGCGGATCAGCTTGAAAATCGCGGGATCGCCTGCCCGCAGGATCGTCAGCAGAGCCACGATCGCCAGGCCGATAGCGACACCGATTTGCTGGACGCGCGTCATGATCTCACCGGGTGTTCCCTCGACGGCCGGCAGAACGGCTCGCACCTGCCGATAGGCTACGCCGCTTTCGGTCCAAATGCCATTCGCGCATGCATCCGGGTAAACGATCGCCTCCGGGCCAGGACCGCTCTCATGGAGGAGATCGCCGCGCTGGACGAAGTCGCGCCAGAGCCGGATCTTGACCTGATAGGGCAAGCGGGATTTTTCCACCCCGCTTCCCATATCCATCTGGACTTCCTAAACCCGATCTGCTATCTGGCATGACCAATCGCAAGGCTGCGGCCGCGCGAACGTTATATTTTTGCCCCTGGCGCTGCGCCGCCGCCGGCATCAACCAACCAAAGGAACGTGATTCTCGTGCAGGTACTTGTCCGCGATAACAATGTTGATCAGGCTCTCCGCGTTCTCAAGAAGAAGATGCAGCGCGAAGGCGTTTTCCGCGAAATGAAGATGCGTGACTACTACGAGAAGCCGTCGCAGAAGCGTGCTCGCGAAAAGGCCGAGGCTGTTCGTCGCGTTCGCAAGCTGGCCCGTAAGCGCGCCCAGCGCGAAGGTCTGGTCGCACACTGAGCGTTGCCGTCGTTTTTTCGACGTTTTCAGATGCATTGTGGCGGGGGCGATGGGTTCGCCGCCGCCTTTTTTAGTTTGCCGCTGAAGATCGCATATCCGCGCACCGGATATGCCGCATGGGGAAATCGAGCCCGAATGGCTGTCAACACCTTCAATCCGTCCCGCGCTTTGCGCTTGCAGAAAACCGCATTCCTGCCCGCTTTGGCGCTAGCGGCAATGTTCGCCCTCGCCGGCTGCGAGACGACCAATACCTCGGATGCGGTGATCCGCATCGACAAGGCGCAGGGCTCGGAAGAGAATATCGCCTCGCTGACGGCGGTTATCAACGCCAATCCCAAGGATCCCGAAGGCTACAATGTCCGTGGCTCCGCCTATGGCCGCGCCGGCCAGTTCCGTCCGGCTCTGAATGATTTCAATACGGCGCTGCAGATCAATCCACGGTTTTTCCAGGCCTACGCCAATCGTGCCCTCGTCTATCGCAACATGGGTCAGCAGGCCCAGGCGATCGGCGATTACAATGCCGCGTTGCAGATCAATCCGAGCTATGACGTCGCCTATATCGGCCGCGGCAATGTCTACCGCACGGCCGGCCAGGATGATCAGGCCTTCAACGATTTCGACAAGGCGATCCAGCTTGGCACCACCGATGGCCGTGCCTATCACAATCGTGGCCTGATCTATCAGAAGCGCAATCAGCAGGATAAGGCGATCGACGATTTCTCGAAGGCGATCTCGCTCGCGCCGAATTCGCCCGAGCCCTATAATGGCCGCGGCATTTCCTACATCGCACTGAACGACAACGACAACGCCTTTGCCGATTTCAACCACGCGATCGAGCTTAACGGCAACATTGCCGAATCCTGGGCCAACCAGGCGCTCGTCTACGAACGCCGCGGCGACAAGGCGAAGGCCACCCGGTCCTATCGTCACGCCGTCGGCCTCGATCCGAAGTACCAGCCAGCTCGCGACGGTCTCGCCCGCGTCGGTGCTTCCGCCGGCTAAGGACATCAGCTGGGCGGCGGGCAAATCGGCCGCCGCAGGGCTCGTCGTCCTCGATGACATATCATAGTATGTTGCAACCTGCTCTTGCTCCCCCTAACATGGCGCTGCTTCGATAGCCTGCTATCGGGTGTTCGAAACTTATTGAGGGCGGCTTGCGAGAGATGCGGATCTTTGCTTTCCTGACCGCTCGCGAACTCTGTTGTCTTTCGCCAGCGCATGAGATGTGGCGCAACAGATGAAGATCGTCGCGCTGTTCTTTCCCAAAGCCTCGATCGGCACTTACCTCGTCGCCATGGCGGTGGCGATCGCCCTGCCGATCTTCGCCTTTGTGACGCTGCTTCTGCTGCAGCTGGAAGACAACCAGCGTTCGACGCTGAGACGCGAGACGGCCCAGGATGCACTCGCCCTTTCGCGGATCATCGACCGTCAGCTTCAGGACATGGCGACGACGCTGCGGCTGCTTTCGAGCTCACCGGAGCTCGAAAACGGTAATCTTGCCGCCTTCCACGAGCGCACGGAAACCGCCCTCCGAGACAATACGCTGTTCGTCATCGCCGTCGACCGCACCGGCCAGCAACTCCTGAACACGCGCCGAGCCTTCGGCACGCCACTCGGCGAGGTAGCGAACATCACCGCCCTCCAGTCGGTCATGACCTCCGGCCGAATCGAGGCTTCCGACGTCTTTCGCGGCCGCATCAGCGGCGACTGGGTGTATAACGTCACCTTGCCGCGGGCGAACGATCCCGTCGCAGCCCTCATCATCACCCAGGATGCCAAGGATCTGAGCAAGCTCGTGACAACCGAGGGCCTTGCTCCCGGCTGGTCGGCCGCTGTCATCGATCAAAGCGGCCACGTGGTCGCCGCCACCGGCCCGGCCAATCTCGAACCCGGCACGCCCTTCGATCCGCGCATCCTGCCGGCGTTCACCGCTCCACGCGGCGTCTTCCAGGACGAGGCGATCCTGCCACACATGCTGCTCGGTTATGCCAGGATTCCCGGCTGGTCGTGGAAAACGGTGATCTGGGGACCGATCGCTCAGGCGTCGATCCTCAGCACCTGGCGTTTCCTCATCATCGGCGGCGTGGCCCTTCTGCTGGTCGCCGTGCTCGGCGCCTATGCCGTCGCACGGCAGGTGCGCACCACCATCCGCGATATTGCCGGAATGGCGAACCGCATGGGCGAAGGCCATATCGTCTCGCCGGTCGAAACCAGCGTCATCGAGGCGAACCAGGTAGCGATCGCCCTGTCGAACGCCTCCTTCGATCGCAGTCAAAACGAGGACCGGCTGCGCTTCGTTATGCACGAGCTTGTCCACCGCACCAAGAACCTTTTGACGCTAGCCCAGGCAATGATGCGCCAGCTCGCCAAACAAGCCGACAGCGTCGAGACCTTCCAGGCCGCCGTCGCCGACCGCCTCGAGGGGCTGGTGCGTTCGATCGAGCTCCTGACCAGCGAGCAATGGGGAGGCGTGTCGCTGCGGCGGGTGGTCGACATCCACCTGCAGGCCTTCCCGCAATCGCGCGAACAGATCGAAATCACAGGAAAAGATTTCATCCTGAAGCCGGATGCCGTTCAGAACCTTGGTCTTGCCCTGCATGAACTTGCCACCAATTCGGTGAAATACGGTGCGCTATCCGTCCCGCAAGGCCGTGTCCGCTTCGAATGGCGCGATGTCGCGGAGGAAGACAAGCCGGATGCCCTGCTCCGCTTCAGTTGGGAGGAGCGCGGCGGCCCGCCGGTCGTAGAGCCATCGCGCTCTGGCTTCGGCACGACCGTTATCAAGGCCCATGCCGCCTCCGCCTTCCGCGGCACGGTGCAGGTCGATTTTCGGCCCGAAGGCCTGTTATGGGTGCTGACGGCACAGCGTGGCACGCTGGAGCGGGAATAAGCTAGGAACATTCGCCACCTCTACCCGTTTCGAACAGGTCATTCCCAAGGAGAAAGACCATGTTCAAACAAACGATGATCACAGCGGTGGCTCTGGCGGCCGCTGCCTGGGCAAGCCCGGCGGGCGCGGAAAATTATGTCGCGCTTGGCCGTTTGATCTGTGGATCGGATGGCGGTCAAGGTCTGATCGTCACCTCGCAGAAGAACCTCATCTGCACCTATACCCCGGCATCAGGCGGCGCCAAGGCGGTCTACGCAGGCAAGATCGAGAAATTCGGCATCGATCTCGGCCAGACCGGCAAGACCGTGATGATCTGGCAGGTACTGGCAAAGACCGGCACGGATATGCCGCAATTCGCGCTGGCCGGCGAATATTACGGGGTCGGCGCCGATGCGAGCATCGGAGCTGGCGGCGGCGCCAAGGTGATCGCCGGCGGCACCAACAAGGCTTTCATGCTGCAGCCACTGAATGTTCAGGCCCAGGAAGGACTGAACCTCGCCATCGGCGTCGAGAAGATAACGTTGGTGCCGGGTGAAACCTGAGCGAAGCGGCCGCGTTCGAGCTGAGCGGCTGTATCTGCGTCATCCATGCGCGATCGCCTTGTTGATATCCTCGGTCATCTTCTTCGCGTCACCGAGCAGCATCATCGTCCCGTCCTTGTAGAACAGCGTATTGTCGATGCCGGCATAGCCTGAACCGAGCGAGCGCTTGACGAACAGGCAGGTCTTTGCCCGGTCGACGTCGAGGATCGGCATGCCGTAGATCGGCGAGGTCTTGTCGTCGCGCGCCGCCGGATTGGTGACGTCGTTGGCGCCGATGACGTAGGCGACGTCAGCCTGGGCGAATTCCGAGTTGATGTCCTCGAGCTCGAAGACTTCATCATAGGGAACATTCGCTTCGGCAAGCAGCACGTTCATATGACCGGGCATGCGGCCCGCGACCGGGTGGATCGCATATTTCACCTCGACGCCGTTCTTCTTGAGATTGTCGGCGAGTTCTCGTAGCGCATGCTGGGCCTGGGCGACCGCCATGCCATAGCCCGGCACGATGATGACCTTCGATGCATTCGCCATCAGATAGGCGGCATCCTCGGCCGAGCCGAGCTTGACCGTCTTGTCCGATGTGTCGGGCCCGCCCGATGCCATCTCACCGCCGAAACCGCCGAGGATGACCGAGACGAAGGAGCGGTTCATGCCCTTGCACATGATGTAGGAGAGGATCGCCCCGGAGGAACCGACGAGCGCGCCGGTGATGATCAGCGCCAGATTGCCCAGCGTGAAGCCGATGCCAGCCGCAGCCCACCCCGAATAGGAATTGAGCATCGAAACGACGACGGGCATATCGGCGCCGCCGATCGGCACGATCAGCAGAACGCCGAGCGCCAGCGACAGCGCCACCACGGCCCAGAAGTCGAAATGGCTCTCGGTGGCGGCAAGCCCGATGATGAAGAGCACGATCAGCACGAGCAGGCTCGCATTGATCACATGCCGGTAGGGCAACAGGATCGGCTTGCCGGACATGCGTCCGTCGAGCTTCAGGAAGGCGATGATCGAACCGGTGAAGGTCAGCGCCCCGATCGCCACGCCGAGCGCCATTTCGACCCGCGCTTCGGTGTGGATGTAGCCGATCTCGCCGATACCGAAGGAGGCAGGGGTATAGAGCGCCGAAGCCGCGACCAGCACGGCGGCCAGACCGACCAGCGAATGGAAGCCGGCGACGAGCTGCGGCATCGAGGTCATGGCGATGGTGCGGGCGATATAGGCGCCGACGCTGCCGCCGATGGCAAGTCCAAGGACGATCAGCACGAAGCCGCCGAAATTCGGCGTGGCCAGCACCAGCGTCGTCAGGATGGCGATCGCCATGCCGATCATGCCGTAGAGATTGCCCTTACGGCTGGTGGCCGGATGCGACAAGCCGCGCAACGCCAGGATGAAGAGAACGCCGGAGACGAGATAGAGGAAAGCTGCGATATTGGTCATCAGATCCTCACCGGTCCTTCTTGCGGTACATCGAGAGCATCCGCTGCGTCACGAGGAAGCCGCCGAAGATGTTTACCGAGACGAGCACGAGGGCGACGAAGCCGAAGCCGGTCGCAAGTCCGCTTGTGGAGATGCCGACCGCCAGAAGCGCGCCGACGACGATGACGGAGGAGATCGCATTGGTGACGGCCATCAGCGGCGTATGCAGCGCCGGCGTCACCGACCACACAACGTAGTAACCGACAAAGATCGACAAGACGAAGATCGCCAGCTGAAAGACGAACGGATCGATTGCCCCGCCGGTCGCAGCACTTGCCGCTTCCGGTGCGTGGGCGGCTGCCGTGACGACGGCAGTCACCGCCTGGTCGAGCTGCTCCAGCGCTCTGTCCATTGCTTCACTGGCCATCAGAGATCTCCCTTCTTCGCGCCGCCGAAGGCGGGATGAACCACGTCGCCGGCATAGGTCAGCATCGTCGCCTTGACGAGTTCATCGTCGAGGTTGACGACGACGCTCCTGCTTTCCTTGTTGACCATGGT
The DNA here is from genome assembly GCF_017357385.1 of Rhizobium sp. NZLR1. Classification (NCBI taxonomy): domain Bacteria; kingdom Pseudomonadati; phylum Pseudomonadota; class Alphaproteobacteria; order Hyphomicrobiales; family Rhizobiaceae; genus Rhizobium; species Rhizobium sp. NZLR1. Next base: position 3,923,573 of record NZ_CP071632.1, read on the forward strand.
CTCGAGGAAGGTCGCGAGGTTCTTGGCGTAGAGCGCCGAGGCGCTGGCCGCAACGCGGCCCGGCATGTTGGCGAAACCGATCACCCTGACGCCGTCGACATCGGCAATCTCGCCGGCAACGACGCCCTCGATATTGCCGCCGCGCTCGACTGCGAGGTCGACGGCGATCGCGCCCGGTTTCATTGCTGCGAGCATGGCGCGCGAAACCAGCCGCGGCGCCGCGCGACCCGGGATCAACGCGGTAGTAATGACGATATCCTGCTTGGCGATATGTTCGGCCACGAGTGCGGCCTGCTTCGCCTGATAGTCGGCGGACATTTCCTTGGCATAGCCGCCGGCCGTCTCCGCCGCCTTGAACTCCTCGTCCTCGACAGCGATGAACTTGGCGCCGAGCGAGGCAACCTGCTCCTTGGCGGCCGGGCGGACGTCGGTGGCCGAGACCGCCGCGCCGAGGCGCCGCGCCGTCGCAATCGCCTGAAGACCCGCAACGCCGGCGCCCATGACGAAGACCTTGGCGGCCGGCACGGTGCCGGCAGCCGTCATCATCATCGGCATGGCGCGGTCATAGACCGCCGCCGCCTCGATGACCGCCTGGTAGCCGGCGAGATTGGCCTGGGATGAAAGCACGTCCATGGACTGGGCGCGGGTAATGCGCGGCATCAGCTCCATCGCGAAGGCCGAAAGTCCGGCACTTGCCAGAGCTGCGATGGCTTCGTCATTGCCATAGGGATCCATGATGGCGATGACCACGGCGCCACTTTTATAGCCTGCGATTTCGTGTTCGCTCGGGCGGCGCACCTTCAGCACGACGTCGGCCGAGGCAGCATCGGCAAAACTGCCGATCCTGGCGCCAGCTGCCTCGAACTCTCCGTCCGGAATGCGCGAAGCCGCACCGGCACCGGCTTCGACGACAACGTCAAAGCCGAAACTCTTCATTTTTTTCACGGTCTCGGCGGAGGCCGCGACACGCGTCTCCTCGCCCACAATTTCCCTTGCAACGAAAACGATATTGCCCAACTGCCCCCTCCTCCGGGTCAGCCGGACCGCCGCAGGCTTTCCTGCGCGGGCCAAGCACCTAAAGCATGTCGTCGTGCAAAACTATACGGCGCTTTGCGATAACGACATGCGCAAAAATAACGACCTGAAGCGCGTGGAGCGGATCTGAAAGATCGCGACGCGCTTTAGTCACAAAGTTTCGGAGAAGCCCCTCCTCCCCTTGCTGCGATCAGCGGAACAGGAAGATGCCAATGGCGAGAAGAATGATGAAGACGAAGAGGCCGCCAAGGAGGCCGGCGCCGCCGAAGAAACCGGCGGTCATCGCAAGCAGGAGGCAGATGAGAAGCATCGAGCCGTATTTCGCGGCAGCAATGAACATGTCGTAGGTGTTTTCATGTTCCTTGTAATCCATCGGCGCGCCGGTCTCGACCGGTCCGGTATGATGTTCGGCCATAAATATCGTCTCCCTGAAATGCCTCTGCGCTGCCTGATTCCCCCGCCCCGCGAGGGAAGTCCCTGCCTGCAGGAATTACACAATGACAGGCGAAAGCGCAATGCATGAGAATGCCGCAGCTAATGCATGTCGCCGGGAAGTGTGCAGCGGTTCCGGGACAACGACATGCATAAAACAAAGGCTTAAAGCGCGTCGCATGAATCAAATTTGATACGACGCGCTTTAGGCTTCAAAACCAGCTATTTCCAGGCGGCAAAAGCATGAGGGGCGACGACTGCGGATATTGTTGCCGCCCTCATTGTTCTCACTCAGATGCTAGCCCGGTGAGAGAAGAAGAAATCAGAGCGGCAGGTCGGTGCCGAGTTCGCCTTGCGGCACGAAGCGCGCCGTCGGAATGATGGTGAGCGGCGGCAATGTGTCGTTGGGATTGCGCGAAAACATCATGCGTTGCTCGCTGGCGCTGGAGATGAAGAAGGGGTAGCGCGTCAACAGCTTGCGCCCGACCTCGATCACATTCGTCGCCATCAACGTCACGTCAACCCCGTAACTCTCCGCCAGTCGGCCCGGCACAATGGTATCGGCATAGAAAACCCGCTTATAGAAGGCGGCATGTGGGGGCCGGACGGACTGAAGAACGCGGTCCGCCCTGAAATACGCTGCCGCAACGATGGTCGGCCGCAGCGTCAGATAGGGAACCCAGGGCAGATCGGCGGTGAGCTCGGGATCGGCCGCGAAACGCGCGGGGTCGATCAAGGTCAGCCCGGCGTCCAAAAGCTCATCCATCGCCTCGGGAAAGGCCTCTCCGGACCGACTGATACGGTGCTCGGGTGTCACATAATGAACCCGGATGGTGCTGACCAATTCCCCATAATAATACAGGCCGAAGATATAGGCATGGCTGTCGAAATCGACATCATCCAATAGGCCTCCCGGGGCAAGCGACAGCGCGTCGTGGGCCTTGTAGGCCTTGTAGCGCAGGCGTTCCACCTGCTCCATGTCTTCGCTGCTTTCGACGCGGCGATACTCGACATGATCCAAAACTTCCAAAATTTTCGCGCTGAAATCGCTACGCTTGAACAGTGTCTCTGACATTTTCTCGATCCGCTCGTTAACGGATCATTAATCATATGCCGGCGAGATTTAGGCAAGAAAATCCGATAATTCGGGCCGTTTATAAAGTATTAAGGTTAACGGCGCGGAGGATTGTCAGCGGAAAAGCGGCCGTAGCAGAGCGCTCAGGCGACCTTGTTGCGCCGACGCTGAACGGGGCGGCGGCCGATGCCCTGCTGCAATAGCGGGATATTCTGGGAAGGCACCGGCTGAGAGAAAACATAGCCTTGCACCAGATCAGTGCTGCGGTGCTTGTTGAGCAGAGCGAGCTGCTCTTCGGTCTCGACCCCCTCGATGACGATCTTCAGCCCCAGTTCGCGGGCGAGATGGACCGTACCGCGCAGGAGCTTGTGGCGGCGGTTATCCTCGACGATGTTGCGGACGAAGGAGCGGTCGATCTTGACGATATCAAGCGGCAGCGTGTCGAGATAGCTGAGGCTGGAGAAGCCAGTCCCGAAATCATCGATCGCGATGGTGATGCCGCGGGCCCTGAGCTCCGCCAGAATGGCGCGCACCGCCGCCGGCTCGTCGATCAGGCAGCTTTCGGTGACCTCGAGATGCAGCCGCGCCGAATCGAGGCCGGAATGGGCAAGCGCATCGGCGACGACCTGGAGAATGTCGGCATCCCTGAGGTCCCGCGCCGAAAGGTTGACCGAGACGGCAATATGGTCCGGCCAGTTCATGCATTCGCTGCATGCCTTGAACAGGACGAAGCGGGTGATGTCCGAGATGATGCCCATATCCTCGGCGAGCCGGATGAAGACATCGGGCGGGATCAAGCCCTTCTCCGGATGCACCCAGCGCGCCAACGCCTCGGCGCATTCGATCCGCGAACCATCGGCCCGGAACATCGGCTGGAAGACGAGATGCAGCGCCTGCGCCGAAACCGCATCGCGCAGATCCGCCTTCAGCTTCTGCTGCTCGATATAGCGGCCATCCATCTCCCGCTCGAAGCCTGATATGCCGCCCTTGAAGCGCGACTTGCTTTCGAACAGGGCAAGATCCGCCTTGACGCTCCATTCGTCCATCGCGAACGCGGTACTTTCGAGGATCGCGTAGCCGGCGCTGAGCGAGACGAGGAAGGTCAGCTCATCGACCTCGTAATGACCCTGGATCGCGGCGTGCACGCGGCGGATCTCGACGTCGAGCAAGGCCGGGTCCTTCGCGTGCGGGAAGAACAGGATGAACTGGTCGCCCATCAGCCGGCCGAGAATGGCGTTGCCGGAGGCCTGCTTGACGCGTGCGGCGATAGCGCAGAGCAGATGATCGCCGGTGATATGGCCGCGCATGTCGTTGACATGTTTGAATTCGTCGATATCGAGAACCATGAAGCCGAGCGGCCCGGACTTCCTTTGATGTTTGGCGAGATAGTCCTGCACCAGCTGCCCGAAATATTCCCGGTTCGGCAGGCCGGTCAGCGCATCGAAGCGGACCATGTGCATGATCTTCTGCTCCGCCTTCACGCGGCTCGAAACGTCCTCGAAAATCAGTACGGCGCCGCCGTCAGCCCTTCGGCTGGCAGAGAATTCCAGAGACAGGCCCTCGGGAAAATGAATGAGGGTGCGCGACAGGTTGCCTTCGGCGACCTGGGTGAGCTGGCGCAGGATGAGCTCCGGCTGCGAGGCGTCCATGAAACTGTAGCGCGCGCCGTAACGCAGGACGGCGCCGAGGTCGCGGTCCTTCAGCCGCTCCGGCGCGCCTATCTTCAGAAGCTCGCAGGCCTTGCGATTGACGACCTGGATACGGTTTTCGGCATCGACCATGACCAGGCCATGCGGCATGTTGTTGAGCGCTGTATCGAAGCGGTCGGCGATGATGGTGATTTCCCGGCGCGCGATGACATTCTCATAAAGGAACTCGCGCACACCGTTCGCCATGGCTCGCGTCGTCAGCCAGAAGGGAATGAGGAAGATCGACAGCAGGCCGCGATATAAATCCATAGCCAGCAGGCTGCAGACGATCATCGGCAGGCAGCAGAAGAACGTCTGGAGATCGACTGCGAAGCGTGAGCCGTAGTTGCGGCCGACGACGGAAACCATGGTCGCCATGGTGACGGAAATGCAGGCAAGTTCGGCAAAGGAATCGTGCACGACGAAGATGGCGTAGCCGCTGGCAAAGCCAAGCAGGGCGGTGGTGCAAGCCCCACTGGCGACCAGAATCCGCTCCCAGCGCTCGATTCCGGCATGCGACAAGCTCTCCTTGTCGACACGATCGAACCGTCGGAAGATGGCCATGCGAACGCTGAAAACCAGAAGAAAGGCAACCGACAGCGGAATATAGACGGAGGATTGCGTTTTGGCGGCCACGGCAAGGCACGTAGCAATATGCACGATCACGCCAACAAAAAGCGTCATGCGGTTCCCGGACAGGGAACTCACAAACGACAGATAGACATCTAAAGGGACCCTGTTCGGGTTATCTGGCTTCATCCACACTTTCCCTGTGCGCGGGAATTCTAAGCCCAACCCTTTAAAAATTGATTTCAATGGAATCAAACATTTGGTCAAATTTTCTAAAACCACAGGATGAACAGCACAGCCTACGCGCGTTATTGCAGCCTTATGGCGAGATTATTGAAATATTCGTCCACGCCTGGGTTGTTGAAATATTCGGCGGTCATATCGGCCAACCGGCGCATCTAAGACTATACTCCAACGCCAGGCATTTATCCTTCCAATTTCAAAGGCCGTGGTCTACATCGATTGCAAGAGGGAAAACTGCTGGAAAACCGGCAGGACAAGAACAAGGGGAGGCGAATGTCGGTATTCCTGGCCGCCAGTCGGCTGATCGACCGGGTCAGCCGCGTCATGGGCAAAATTTCCGAATATATGGTGCTGCTCTGCTGTCTGATCAGCGCCGGAAACGCCATCGTCCGTTATGCCTTCAACTACAGTTCGAACGGCTGGCTTGAGATTCAATGGTATCTCTTCGCCTTCGTCGTCATGCTCGGCGCCTCGCATGCGCTGCGCAACAACGAGCATGTCCGCGTCGATCTGATCTATGGTTCGGTTTCCGACAAGGCGAAGATCTGGATCGACATCGTCGGCCTGATCCTCTTCCTCATCCCCGTCTGCGTCTTCCTCACCTGGGTCTGCTGGCCCTTCTTTGCGCTTTCTTACCAACAGGGAGAAATCTCGGGCAATGCCGGCGGGCTGATCCGCTGGCCCGTCAAGCTGGTGCTCGTCGCCGGTTTCGCGCTGCTTTCCCTTCAGGGCGTTTCCGAACTGATCAAGCGGATCGCAGCCATTACCGGCCATATCAGCATCGACATGACCTACGAAAAGCCGCTGCAGTAACGCGGGCTGGGAGAAACACATTTGTTTGATTTCGGTATCATCCCGCCGGCGATGTTCCTGGGCATGGTCATCTTCATGCTCTACGGCTTCCCGGTCGCTTTTTCGCTTGCCGCCGTCGGCCTGTTGTTCGGCATCATCGGCATCGTCACCGGCCATTTTGGCGAAGTCTTTCTGCAGGCGCTGCCGCTGCGCTTCTTCGGCATCATTTCCAACGACCTCCTGCTCGCCATCCCCTTCTTCACTTTCATGGGTGCGGTGCTGGAGCGCTGCGGGCTGGCCGAAGACCTGCTCGAAGGCACTGGCAAACTCTTCGGTGGCATACCCGGCGGCCTCGCCTATGCCGTCATCCTCGTTGGCGCGGTGCTCGGCGCAATCACCGGCACGGTGGCCGCCTCCGTCATCACCATGGGGGTGATCTCGCTGCCGATCATGCTGCGCTACGGCTACAACCCACGCCTTGCCACCGGCGTCATCGCCGCCTCGGGCACGATCACCCAGGTCATCCCGCCCTCGCTCGTGCTCGTCGTTCTTGCCGATCAGCTCGGCAGGTCGGTCGGCGATATGTATCTGGGCGCGATCGGCCCTTCGATCCTGCAGGTGACGATCTTCGTGCTCTTCATCCTGGTGATGTCGATCATCCGGCCGAAATCGATGCCGCCGCTGCCGAAAGAGGTGCGCGGCGATTTCAACTGGGCACTGCTCATCAAGGTGCTGATGGGCATGGTGCCCTCGATCGTGCTGATCTTCCTGGTGCTCGGCACGATCTTCATGGGCCTTGCGACACCGACGGAAGCAGGCGCGCTTGGCGTCGTCGGCGCCATGGCGCTCGCCGCCTTGCATCGCCGCCTCACCTGGCCGCTGATCCGCGAGGCGATGGCATCGACCACGCACATCACATCCATGGTGGTGATGATCCTGATCGGCTCCACCTGTTTCAGCCTGGTGTTTCAGGGCATGGACGGCTCGCGCTGGATCGAGCATATGCTGTCGGGCATTCCCGGCGGCCCGGTCGGTTTTCTGATCTTCGTCAACATCTTCATCTTCGTGCTCGCCTTCTTCCTCGATTTCTTCGAGATCGCCTTCATCGTCATCCCGATGCTCGCCCCCGTCGCCTCCAGTCTCGGCATCGATCTGATCTGGTTCGGCGTGCTGATCTGCGTCAACATGCAGACGAGCTTCATGCATCCGCCGTTCGGCTTCGCGCTCTTCTACCTGCGCTCGATCGCCGGCAAGGACGTCAAGACCTCCGATATCTATATCGGCGCCCTTCCCTGGGTCGGCATGCAGCTGATCCTGGTGGCGATCGTGATCTTCTGGCCGCAATCGGTAACCTATTGGCTGGATCACGGTCCGAAGGTCGACCCGAACTCGATCAAGATCGAAGTCCCGGGCTTCGGCGGCCAGCTCGGCCTGCCGCCGCTGGGCGGCGGCAATGGCTCGCCGCAGATCCCCGGCCTGACCCTGCCGCCACTCGGCCTGCCGCAAGCACCGCCTCTACCCGCCAAATAACCCCACCAAGTAACAGAGCCAAAACAAAACCCCGGACCAAGCGTGATCCGGGGTTTTGGTATGCGTTCGTGTAATGCGCCGATGGAAGCTCTCAGAGCTTTCCGGCCCGCTGCTGGATCATCATGAACGTATCGAAAGTGTATTCCGAAAGCTGCATCCAGAGATAGGCGTCGCGTTTGAAGGCGGTCTGGTCGTCGTAGATCTTCTTGAAATACTGGTTGGTGCCCGAGATTTCGCTGTAGATGCCAATTGCCGCCTGAAAGCAGGCTTCCATGATTTCCTGGCTGAACGGGCGCAGCGTCGCGCCTTCGGCAACGAGCTGCTTCAGCGCGGTCGGGTTCTTCGTGTCGTATTTCGCCAGCATGTTGGTGTTGGCGAAAGCGCAGGCATCGGTCAGCGCCGCCTGATAATGCTTCGGCAGATTGCTCCATTTTTCGAGATTGAAGAATCCATGCACCGTCGGGCCGCCCTCCCACCAGCCGGGATAATAATAATACTTCGCCACCTTGTGGAAGCCGAGCTTCAGATCGTCATAGGGACCGACGAATTCCGCCGCATCGATCGTGCCTTTTTCCAGCGCCGGATAGATGTCGCCGCCGGCAATTTGCTGCGGGATGACGCCGACCTTCTCCATGACGCGGCCGGCAAGGCCGGCGATGCGCATCTTGACGCCCTTGAGATCATCTAGCGTATTGATTTCCTTGCGGAACCAGCCGCCCATTTGCGCACCGGTATTGCCGGCCGGCAGCGCATACATACCCTGTGTGGCATAAAATTCATTCATCAGCTTATTGCCGTTGCCCTCGTAATACCAGGCATTGGTCAGGCGGCTGTTCAGGCCAAACGGAATGGCTGTTCCGATGGCATAGGTCGGGTCCTTGCCGACGAAATAATAGGAGGTCGTATGGGCAGCCTCGACCGTACCGGCGGCAACCGCATCGACGGCCTGCAGGCCGGGCACGATTTCACCGGCAGCAAAAGGCTGGATCGTGAAATTGCCGTCTGTCGCCGCGGCGACATGTTTGGCGATATCCTCGGCGCCGCCATAGATCGTATCCAAGCTCTTCGGAAACGACGACGTCATGCGCCACGCAATCTTCGGATTCTCCTGCGCGATCGCAGGCGCGGCCAATGCCGTTGCGGCCACCGCGCCGGCACCGGCGGTTCCCGCCTTCTTGAAAAACGAACGACGATCCATCAAAAACCTCCCGTATAGATGGCACTGCGCGGGCAATCTTCACCCCTATCCGCAGCGAGGGGAAGCTAAGCATGGCGAGAGCCGCGATTCAAGCGTTAGTCTGTTAGCCTTTGGCATCAAGACGGCAATAGGACAACGGGCACGCATCCATCAAAATCAGCGGCTTAGCAGCGAACCCGGAGCCGCGGCAGCGCTTCCGCCGCATTTTGGTCACCTGACACAGCCAAGCGTTGACTTGACCGCCGTTCTGGCGGCAAAACGATGTGCAGAAAGATTTTATCGGGGCTGATATGACGAAACCAATCGTTGCTATTCCTGCAGATATCCGCAGCTTCGACGGCGCGACCTGGCACGCCGTACAACATCAGTACCTCAGTGCCGCATTGACTGCGGCCGGCGTTATGGCCTTCATCATCCCCGCCTTCGAGGAGGGCTACGATACCGACGCGATCCTCGACCGTGTCGATGGCCTCTTGGTTTCCGGCTCGGCCAGCAACGTGCATCCTTCGCTCTACGGTGCCGATGCCAGCGATAGGGACGGTCCCTTCGACCTCGCCCGCGACGCCACCAGCCTGCCGCTCATCCGCCGCGCCATCGACCGCGCCATTCCGCTGCTCGCCATCTGCCGTGGCATCCAGGAGCTTAATGTCGCGCTCGGCGGCTCGCTGGCAAGCGAGATCCAGGAGCAGCCGGGCATCTCAGACCACCGCCGGCCGGAAGGCGTCGACCGCGACGGCATGTACGCCATTCGCCAGAGCGTCTACGTCAAGGAAGGCTCCTGCATCGCAGGCATTCTCGGCCCGGGCGAGGTCCGCGTGAATTCGTTGCACCGACAGGCAATCGCCAGAACCGCACCGCGGCTGCAGGTGGAGGCAAGCGCCGAGGACGGCACGGTGGAGGCCGTTTCCGTCATCGACGCCAAGGCCTTTGCCGTTGGCGTGCAATGGCATCCGGAATACTGGGCCGAAACCGACAGGCCTTCGAACAAGCTGTTTGCCGCTTTCGGCGACGCCGTCCGCGCCTACGCCGCCGCCGCCAAGCTCCCGCTCATCCCCGCGAAGGCGACCGCCTGACGGTGCGGCGCCGGCGCGCTATCAGCCCGCCGAGCGTTGAGCAGCAACCATCAATGGTGATCGTCGTCCTCGTCGTCATGCTCGTGCTTGAGCCAGGTGCAGAGCTCCGCCGGTAGCAGTTTCTCATAGGCGTCGTCGCTGCCGACGAACTCCCCAAGATCCTTGACGCTGACGAAGCCGACATTCGGAAATTGCTCGGCCGCGCTGCGCAAGAAGTCGAAACGCTCGTCACCGACACCGACCATGACATAGTAGATCTGCGATTCGGCATGCTCGGCCTTCTGCAGCAGGGCCCAGGCTGCATCTCTGTCGGCATTCTCGCCATCGGTGAGGAAGTAATTGATCGCCGGAATGCCCGACCGTGTCTCCTCGCCGAATGTATCGCGGCTCATGCCGAAGATCATGCCGAGCAAGCCGCCAGCCGCCTCCTCTTCCATCAAACCGTACGTCATCAGGTTCGAGCGGATGACCGGTCCGTAATCCGTGCCACCCCAAAGTACGGCTTTCAGCGCATCGTTGCCGATGATTTCACGCTCGACGTAACCCTCGTAATTTTTGGCGGTGGCCGGTGCGATCGATGCCATCCTCTCCTGATTGGAAAACACCCAAGTATCGATACGCCCGTCGTCATCGAAATAAAGAGCGACGGGAAGAATACGCTCGAGCGCCGCCTGGACCACACCAGATTTGAAAAGGTCGGTCATCGAGCCCGAGACATCGATGTTGATGCCGACCTGGGCGGGAATGCGCTCGTGAATGCCTTGTTTCTGAAGGACGAAGCCGACGCGTCGAACTTCTTCCTCGGGCTTGTGCAGTTTGAATGTCGTCATTATCATCCCTCCGATCTGAGTTTTCCAAGAATGCGCGCATGAATGTCGCGAAGCAGTGATCTGATGCCAGCCTGCGCTGGCGGTTGCGCGCTTCGGGCCGCCGTCAGCGCCGCGGAATAGGCTGCATGCCAGGCAGGCAGGTCCTCGTGCAACAGGCCATCGCCAGCGTGTCCGAGCGCGTCCACGTGCCGCGCGAGCCCGGCAACGGTATGCGTGCTCATCTCGATCGTGGCCTTCGTCGCCGACAGGCTGGCAATCCTCGTCTCGATCGCGTCGGCTTGCGAGGTGTAATGCGCCTGCCGTTCGCGATCGGAAAACTGAACTCCGCCGATATGATCGACCAGGAAGCGCGCCGCCAGGATGTGTGCGGCGAGATCACGGCCGAGCGCCGCATAGGCCTTGCCGATGGCGCGAAGCCGTTTTGCGACCGCAACGATTTCGGGCGCAAGCGCATCGAGCTCCTTCGCCAGGGCCTGCACGTCGGGATAAAGCTGCAGAAAGAGGCTGTCGGGATCGCGCGGAGCCGCCAGCGCCTTGATTGCCTTCAAGACGCCGCCGCGAACGGCAAACACACGGTCTGGATCCAGATCGCCGAGACGCTGGAGCAGTTCGGCGCCAAGACGCCTTCCCATCGCCAAGGCTTCGCTGTCGGCAAGCGCGAGTTCGCTTTCGGCAAGCCTGCCATGCTCTGTCTGAAGGCGGGCGCCGAAGCGCACGACGTCGTCGAAATAATGATCGTCGAGATTGGTGCCGTCGACGATGCGCAACGCTGCCGTCGCGACCGATGCGGCAGCGCCGGGATCGATCTTCAGGAACGCCTCCACGCTGCAGGGAATGCGCCGGCGAATTTCCCCGGCGCCGAGAACACGCGGCTTGTCGCCCTTGAGCATCGGCGGTTGCGGCGAACCGAATAGGACTTTCGGCTGGGTGGATTGTCCGGGAGGTTGGGCAACGTCAGGCGAGGCGCTTTTTGGAAAAAGCACCTTGGGCAACCGGCCCGGCTCCTTTCCCGGCGGTCCATCTGCCTTGCCGCTCATCAAACGAGGCCCCCGTTCAGTTGAAATAAGCCTGGATGACGTCGCCAAGCCCGGCATTCGACCCTGCACCGACGGCATGGAATCGCCAGGATCCGTCCGGCTGCTTCAGGAAGGAAGCCACCTGTATCGTCGTCTTGCCGGCAAATTCGGCGGTGAGCTGGTAGCGGCAAAGCTCGTCATCCATCGCGTCACAAACTTCGATATAGGCGTTCCTGACCTTGCCGAAATCCTGTTTCTTGCGCTCCGCATCATGGATCGTCGCCCAGACGGCAAGCTCGGAAACCTCGTCCGGCAGCTTCGCCAGCACGATCTTGAACTCCTCGCGGAAACCCTCGTCATGGTGGCCGCCGCCATGATCGTCATCGTCGCCGTCCTCATCGGGTTCCGACCCTTTGATCAGGCCGCCACGCCCGGTCCGGTCGTCGCGTTCGTGCCACATCGAGCCGTCATCCGTCTGGAAGGAACCGTCGGCATTCTTGCTCAAAGACCCTTCCGGATTGCTGGAACTGCGCACGAAGGCATAGCAGAGTGCATGCGAGCCTTCATTGTAGAGCCGCGCGCGGTTCGCATCGCCACCGGGATGGACCAGCGCAAAACAATGCACGTCGAGATCAAAGGCCGGCCCCGAACCTTCGGGCGGATCCCAAACAAGTCCCGAATGGACGAGCTGGATCTCCTTCTGGATCTGGAATGATTGCCCCTTGTTGAGCTTGAAGGTTGCCATGCGCTATCTTTCTCCTGAAGTCTCAGATCGGACGATCGGTCACGATTTGCCGGGCTTGTTCGAGTTTGGCGCGGGCGGCGGCATAACGTTCTTTGTTTCGCTCGCCTTCGGCGACCACCTTGTCGGCGATATTGCGCAGCCGCTGCGCGGTGCCGAGCACCAGATCGGCATCGGCAAGCCGGGTCTCTCCGGCCGCCCTGACCGAATTGACCGAAACATCCTCCAGCACCTCGGATCCATATTGCTGCAGCGACGCACGCAGTTCACGTCGCATCGTGTTCATCTGCTGGATCGACTGCATTTGGAAGAGCGCGTGCAGGCGGATCAGCATCGATTTGATGTCGTTGAATTCCGCATTGGCCGAGGTGACGGTATCTGCAAGGGTGGCAAGCGCTGCACCCCGGGCAATGCCGATCGAGTCGAGGTCGGCCGGCGCCTTGGCATAGGCGGTTTCGAGAACGAGGACCCGGTTCTGGAAGATATCGCGCTTCTGCGAGAAGTCGCGGGCTTCCTGCACCTTGAGCGGATCGCCGGAAGCCGCCTCTTCCATCAACCGGTCGAGCTCGCGGCCGGCATCGGCAAGGATGCGTCTTCCGGCCTCAACGAAAACGCCGAGAGACACGATCGTATCGCGATATCCCTCGGCCAGCGTGCTCATGCGCGACACTTCGAGAATGAGCTTGCTGCTCTCCTCCTCGATCTCAGCCTCCATCGGCCTGACCAGATCTCCGAGGGATTTGGCCTTGCTCTGCAGCATGCCGCGAACCTCGTCGGTCACCGATTTGAGGCGCTTGGCGGGGTCGCCGAGACCGACGGCCGTCAACAGGCGTTCGAGGAAATTGCCCTTCAGCTTCTCGCGGATGCTTGCTTCGAGCCCTTTGAGATCGGCGTCATTGATGCCGTCCCGGATCGTCCGGAACAATTCGAACAGCACCGGCGACTGCGCATTGGTGATCTGGGAAAGGATGGCATCGAGCTTGGCGCCGAAGCCGCCGATGGCTTCCTGGCCGAAGGTAATCAAATGATGCGGCTCGACCGTTGCCAGCCTGTACCGCTCTGCGAGGTCGCCGACCTCGCCGGCTTTCTCCGGCGGAAGAACGACCGTCACCACGGCCGGCAGGCCGCCGGTCGAAAGCGCGGGCATCAAGCCCGGGCTGGTCTCGAGGCTCTTCGTGTTCGACGCACTTGGCTCCGACATGCCGTCAATCCCCTTTGTTCGGCCTTTATCCTGCAGCCCGCCGGCGCAATTCCCAAACGCACGGAAAAGTTGAGAATCTTAGTTGTAAAATCGGCGAGAATGTAACCGACGGCATCGCACTGGGCAACATATCATCCACGAACCACAGTCGATTTGGCAGCGCTGTATACCTCGCATAAATCAACTTCTATGCGGCGCGCCTAGTCCTTTTGCGGCGTCTCCGACACCGGCGTCAGCGCTGCACCTTTCTCGAACCAGGCAATGAGATTGTCGGCGACCAGATCGGCCATCGCATTGCGCGTCGGCACCGATGCGGAAGCGACATGCGGCAAGAGCACGGCATTGGTCGGCTCCAGCAGGTCACCCGGCACGGTCGGCTCTTCATAAAAGACATCGAGGCCGGCCGCCCCGAGAGCGCCGGAGGCAAGCGCCGCGCTCAACGCCGCCTCGTCCACCGTCCAGCCGCGGCCGACATTGACGAGAATGCCGTTCGGGCCGAGTGCTGCCAGAATATCGGCGTCGATCGTCTTATGCGTCTGCGGCGTCTTCGGAACGATGGCGATGAGCGTGTCCACCGCTTCCGCTAGCCCCTTCAGCGTCGGGTGATAATCGTAGGGTGCATCGGAATGTCGCGACCGTGTGTGGTAACTGATCTTCACCTTGAACGGCTCCAGCCGCTTGGCGATCTCAAGCCCGATGCGGCCAAGGCCATAAAGCCCGACATGACGGCCCTTGAGCGAGAAGCGCGACAGCGGATAGGTCGCGCCCGGCTTCCAGTTGCCCGCACGCAGCCAGGCTTCGGCCCGCGGCAACTCGCGAACGGTATTGAGCAGCAGGGCGATCGCCGTATCGGCGACCTCGTCGTTCAGCACATCAGGCGTGTTGGTGACGACGATGCCTTTCTCGGCGGCTTGTTTCACATCGACGCCGTCGTAGCCGACACCGAAATTGGCGATCACCTCGACATGCGGCAGATGGTCGATCCAGGCGCCGGGGAACGGGCCGGAGACAGCGACACCGCGGATGCGGGCGGCAGTCCCGTCGTCGAGGGCAAGCCTTTCCTCCCGGGCGACGGCGATGATCTCAAAACGATCCTTCAGCCTTTCGATAACACGCTCGTGTATCTTCCCGGGAACGAGAATGGCGATGCGGGACATGGCTTTTCCTCTTGGATGACCGTCTTGGTTCAGGCGCGGGGCCGATGAGGGCTGGTGGACTGACGAATGCGCATTTCCGGTTTGATCAGATGCATGCCGTCGGGCTCGTGGCTGCCGGCAAGGCGATCGAGCAGCGCCCGCGCCGCCAGGCGACCGACCTCGGTCTGGCCGTTCCAGACGGTCGTCAGCGCCGGGGTGGCGATCGAAGCCTCCTCAAGATCGTCGTAACCGGTGACGGAGATGTCGCGTCCCGGCACCAGGCCGGCGCGCGCAATGCCGTTCATCAGGCCGATCGCCACGAGATCGTTCCAGCAGACGGCGGCCGTCGGCTTCTGTGGCAACGAGAGGAAATGCACGGCGGCTTCGAAACCGCCCTGCTTCGAGCGTGGGCCGGGAATGCGCAGGTTCGGATCGACTTCGATGCCGGCCTTGCGCAGCGCATTGACGTAGCCCTGGTAGCGGTCGCGGCCGGTGGATGTCTGGTCCGTGCCGCCGATCATCGCAATCGAGCGGTGGCCGAGGCCGATCAGGTGGTTGGTGGCAAGCGAGATGCCATAGCTGTCATCGCCGCGATAGGTCGGCAGGTCTTGGCCCTCCATCGAGCGCGCAACCAGGATCGCCGGCATGCCATTGTCTTCCGCCAGTTGCACGTCCTCAGGCGGCGTGCCGATCGCCGGCGACATGATGACGCCGTCGCCGCCGAGTTGCAGGAGCGTCTCGATGAAGGTGCGCTGCTTCTCGACATTGTCGTAATGATTGGAAAGGATGAAGGTGTGGCGGCTGCGATCGAGCTCGCTTTCGATCGCCTTCAGGATCTCCCCGTAGAAGGGGTTCATAATGTCGTGCACGACGACGCCGATGATGCCGGAACGCGAGGTGCGAAGGCTGGCAGCGCGGCGATTGTAGATATAGCCGAGGGCGCGCGCCTGTTCCTTGATCTTGTCCCGCGTATTGCTGGCGACGAGCGGACTGTCGCGTAAGGCAAGCGATACGGTCGCCGTTGAAATGCCGAGCGTTTCGGCGATCGTCGAAAGCTTGATCTTCTGGACCACGTGTCCTCCTCCAGGCAGCACGCAAGCAGCAAGAGCCGCCGGAAAACCGGCGTGGCCCTTAAAATGTTTAATTAAAAGATTTAATCGGTGGAAGCAATTCGTCTTTCTGCGAAATTTCAGTCTTCATCCGGATCTTCGATATGAAGAGCTTCGGCCTGCAGATTGGCATCGATCGCCTTCAGCAGGCGGACGAGATTGCGGATTTCCTTTTCGGAGAATTCCAGCGTCGCCAGCCTGTCGCAGGCCGCGGCCGCCATCTCGATCCCCTGCACGCTGCCACGGCCGAGCTCGGTGAGATAGACTTTGGTGAGGCGCGCATCCTCGGCGTCGGGCTTGCGCTCGAGGAAGCCCTGCGCCTCCATGCGGCCGATCGTGCGCGTCATCGTCGGCGCCTTGACGCCGAGTTTCTGGGCAAGGCCGCCGGCCGTCATGCCGTCGCTCTCGGCAAGCGAGTGGATGACGCCGTCCTGGCCGGCATAGAGCCCGCTTTCGAGAAGGTTGCGCGAAAGCACCGTGCGCATGGAGCGAGCCGCCTGGGTGAGCGCTGGAGAGAGGTCGACGAGCGTATACTCGGTCTTGTCCTTCTTCTTGGACTTGTGCTTCTTGCCGTCCTTCTGCTTCTTTCCCATAGCCATCCCTTTGATCTTTAAGCCTTGGCGCCGCTGCGATATGACATTGCCCAGGATCTCGTCATAAACAAGAGGCAACGACTGGATGATGACGCCTTCGCCCCGTTTCGAAGACAGCGACCCGGCCTCTGCCGTTGACGTGCGTCGCCTGATCGCCGTGCTGCCGCTCGGCGCTCATGAACAGCACGGCCCGCATCTGCCCTTCGAAACCGACACGCTGATTGCGGAAGGCATCGCCAGGCGATTGAGGATGGCCCTACCGGCTGGCCTTCCCGTCACATTCCTGCCCGCCGAATCCGTCAGCTATTCCATAGAGCATATGAATGTTGAAGGAACGAAGACGCTTGCCTTCGGCGAAGCGGTGGACCGCTGGCTCGGAATCGCCGAAGGCTTGGCGAAGCAGGGCATCCGCAAATTGGTGATG
The DNA here is from genome assembly GCF_017357385.1 of Rhizobium sp. NZLR1. Taxonomy (NCBI): domain Bacteria; kingdom Pseudomonadati; phylum Pseudomonadota; class Alphaproteobacteria; order Hyphomicrobiales; family Rhizobiaceae; genus Rhizobium; species Rhizobium sp. NZLR1. The sequence goes on from NZ_CP071632.1 coordinate 3,940,260, forward strand.
TTGAACGCTCATGGCGGCAATTCGCCCATCATGACCATTGTCGCGACCGAGGCGCGGGTTCGCTTTGCCATGCTGGCGGTGGCGACGAGCTGGACCCGCTTCGGCCTGCCCGATGGCGTCATCCCGCCGGAGGAAAAGGCGGTCGGCATCCATGGCGGCGATATCGAGACCTCGGTGATGCTGGCGCTTCATCCGGGCAGGGTGGATATGACGAAAGCGGCGGATTTCCCTTCGCGACAGAGTGAATTTGCCAGGCATTTCAAGCATCTGCGCGCCTATGGGCCGCACGCCTTCGGCTGGAAGATGTCGGATCTCAACGCAGAGGGCGTGACGGGCAACGCCGCGGCGGCGACGGCTGAAAAGGGCGAGGCGCTGATTGCGCATGCGGTCAAGGGACTGGTGGAATTGCTGGAAGATGTCGATGCCTTCGATGTCACGCAGCTCCGGTGAATGGCCATCTGGGCCTGACGGATGATGTGATCTTATAACATTATAAAACCCTTTGAACTGCCGCGCCCATGCCATTATATGAGACCAACCATTCAAGCAGCCGATCTGAAGCTACTCGGCCGCACGCCTAATCCTAGAGGTTCTCATGACCGACGCGATTCCCACCCAGAAGCCCATTCCCGTTACCGTGCTTACCGGTTATCTCGGCGCCGGCAAGACGACCTTGCTCAACCGTATCCTTTCCGAAAATCACGGCAAGAAATATGCGGTCATCGTCAATGAGTTCGGTGAAATCGGCATCGACAACGACCTGATCGTCGAGTCGGACGAAGAAATCTACGAGATGAACAATGGCTGCGTCTGTTGCACGGTGCGCGGCGACCTGATCCGCGTCGTCGAAGGCCTGATGCGCCGTCCCGGCCGCTTCGACGGCATCATCGTCGAAACCACCGGTCTTGCCGATCCGGTGCCGGTCGCCCAGACCTTCTTCATGGACGATGATGTGCGCGCCAAGACCGAGCTCGACGCCGTCATCGCCCTGGTTGACGCCAAGCACCTGCCGCTGCGTCTGAAGGACAGCCGCGAGGCCGAAGACCAGATCGCCTTCGCCGACGTCGTCGTCATCAACAAGACCGACCTCGTGACTCCTGAAGAACTTGATGTGATCGAGGACATCGTCCGCGCCATCAACCCGGCCGCCCGCGTCTATAAGACCAGCCGCTCCGGCGTCGACCTCGCTCGTGTGCTCGATCAGGGCGCCTTCAACCTGGAGCGCGCGCTCGAAAACGATCCGCATTTCCTCGAGCACGGCCATGACGACCATGTCTGCGGCCCGGATTGCGATCACGACCATCATCATCACGATCACGATCATGATCACCACGGGCACGAGCATCATCACCATGGCGCCATGTCGGCGATCCATGATGTGACGGTGCAGTCGGTATCGCTGCGCGGCGGCGAGATGAACGCGGAGCGCTTCTTCCCCTGGATCCAGAAGGTCACCCAGACGCAGGGACCGAACATTCTCCGCCTCAAGGGCATCATCGCCTTCAAGGATGATCCCGAGCGGTACGTCGTCCAAGGCGTGCACATGATCATCGAAGGTGATCACCAGCGGCCGTGGAAGGAAGGCGAAAAACACGAAAGCCGTCTCGTCTTCATCGGCCGCGATCTCGACCGTGAGAAGCTTGAAGCTTCCTTCAAGGCCTGCGAGGCAGCCGCCTGATGCCGACAGTTGCACCGCTTGATCTCGACGGCCACGTTCTGGCCGTCGAATTTTTAGGTGATGTCCCCTTCTTCGCCAGCGCCAACGGCACGTTTCACCGGCTGGACGGCGGCGACAGGGTTTCTGAAGCCCATCAGGGCATGCTCACCGCCATCCGCGATCCCTATAGCGAGAGCCTGATTTCGGGCGGCGAGGATGGCAGGGTGCTGCGCATTTCAGCCGACGGCAGCGTCAGCGAACTCGCCACCGCGCCGCGCAAGTGGATCTCGCAGGTCGCGGCCGGCCCGCAAGGGGCCATTGCCTATTCCTACGGCAAAAGTTCGCTCGTGCGCCTTGCCGACGGGACGACCAAGGAATTTGCAGAGGAGCGCACGGTCGAGGGCCTTGCCTTTGCGCCGAAGGGCCTGCGCATCGCGGCCGCGCGGTATAACGGCGTGTCGCTGCACTGGATCGGCACGACCGCCAAACCAGTCGATCTCGAATGGAAGGGTGCGCATACCGGCGTCACCTTTTCGCCGGACGGTAATTTCCTCGTCACTTCGATGCAGGAAAACGCGCTTCACGGCTGGAAACTCGACAGCAAGCCGGGCTCCGAAGCCCGCCACATGCGCATGACCGGCTACCCCGCCAAGGTCAAATCGCTCTCCTGGTCGGTCAAGGGCAAATGGCTCGCCTCGTCTGGCGCGCCGGCCGCCATCGTCTGGCCCTTCCAGGGCAAGGACGGGCCGATGGGCAAGGCGCCGCTCGAACTCGGCACTCGCGCCAATATCATGGCAACCGCGGTGAAATTCCATCCGCTCGAAGATATCCTCGCCATCGGCTTCATCGACGGCATGATTCTGGCCGTCCGCATCGCCGACAGCAAGGAGGCGCTGTTGCGCCGCCCCGGCAAAGGCGCCGTCACAGCGATGAGCTGGAGCAAGAACGGCAAGCTGCTCGCCTTCGCTTCCGAAGCCGGCGACTGCGGCGTCATCGATATTTCGGCTTGACGCACATTGGCGGCAACGGACGATATCCTATCGGGCCTGAAGTCGTGACGCTCACCGCCGACCACATGCAAGCCGTAGCCGGAATCAGGCGTGTCTCCCTGCGGCAACGACTGCCTTGGCTGCCGGATCTTCATACGCCCGAAGAGGAAGAAGAGTACTGGCGCATGCATCTGCTGCCGAATTGCACGATCCTTGGCGCCGCCTTGGAAAACCGGCTCGTCGGTGTCATCGCCTATGGCGACGGCTGGATAGAGCAGCTTTACGTTCTCCCGGATTTCCAGGGTTTGGGCACCGGCTCTCTGCTCCTCGGCTGTGCCAAGCAGGAAATGGACAAGATCAGGCTCTGGCCGTTTCAGCGCAATACCGGCGCACGGGCGTTCTAGGTACGACACGGTTTTGCCGCCGAGGAGGAGACCGACGGTACTGATAATGAGGAAAGAGAGCCGGATGTGCTCTATTATTGGCGCAGGCTTCCGGAGCTGATGCCCGGCCTGCAACCGTCTGGCGGCTAGAATAACGGACTAACGCCGCAAAGTGGCGGGCATGCCAAATGTCTTGGCTGGCCAAATATGTGCCCCGCGCAGGCGGCGTCTTGCGCCGCCTCGGACAGAGGAAACGGGAATGTCGAAATCGACCGACCTCGGTTTGGCCGAGCAACAGTCGCAGCCTTCGGACGGCGCATCCGTCTGGGCCGTCATCCGCGCCGAGGCAGTTGCGCTTGCCGGACGCGAGCCGATTTTGCAGCAATTGCTTGCGGTGCAAATAACCAATGCTGCAGGCAACAAAGAAATCATCGCCCATGTGCTGGCCGCGCGGCTGTCCGCGACGCAGGTGGCAACTGGCGATCTGTTCGATCTCATCCTGTCCATGCTTGATGATGATATCATGCGGAAGATCGAGGCGGATCTTGTTGCCGTGCGTGAGCGCGATCCGGCCTGCACGACATTTCTGCACGCGCTCCTGAACCTCAAGGGGTTTCATGCGCTGCAGACCCACCGCATCGCCCACGCGCTCTGGAACGCCGGCCGACCGGAGATCGCCAGCTGGCTCGCCAATCTCGCCTCGCTAGTCTTCGGCCCGGATATCCATCCGGCCGCGCGGATCGGCGCTTCCATCATGCTTGATCACGGCTCGGGCATCGTCATCGGCGAAACGGCGGTGATCGAGGATGAGGTATCGATCCTGCAGAATGTCACGCTCGGCGGCACCGGCAAGGAGACTGGCGATCGCCACCCGAAAATCCGCCACGGCGTGATGATCGGCGCGGGCGCCAAGATCCTCGGCAATATCGAAATCGGCGCCTTCAGCAAGGTCGCCGCCGGCAGCGTCGTGCTGAAGCCGGTTCCGGAGCATTGCACGGTCGCCGGCGTGCCGGCAACGCTCGTGCGCGTCCACCGCGCCGACGAAATCCCGGCCGAGACGATGGACCAGAATATCTAGGATCACTTTGAGATGGGCGAGTTCGCGCCGTTCCTACGCGGCTTGGTGCGTTTCTCCGAAGGCTTCGACCCGGTTGCGGCCTTCGCGTTTCGAACGATAGAGTGCCTCATCCGCCTTCTGAATCAGCCTTTCAAAATCTCCGCCGTTTTGCCCACACGCGGCAACGCCGATACTCAGGGTCGGAAAGACGGCCAGATCGGGGCACTGCATCACGGCGGCGGCGAAGGCGAGACGGATGCGATCGGCAATCACCATAGCATCTTCGAGGGAGACATTTTTCAGCACGGCAAGAAACTCATCGCCGCCTTGACGGGCGAGCAGATCGTCCGAGCGCATGATGCCTCTCGAAACGCTGGCGAAAAGCCGCAGGATATCGTCGCCGGCGGCGTGGCCATGCCGGTCGTTCAACTGCTTGAAATGGTCGATATCGATGATGAGCAGCGATACCGGCTGCGAACCGAGAGTAGGCAGATGCTGGGCAAGGCCACCGCGATTGAGCGCGCCGGTCAGCGGGTCGCGGTGGGCGAGTTCAGTCAGCTGATTTCGGCTGCGCTCGGCGGCCATCAGCACCATGGCCATGCTGCGAAGCATGATGAAAGCAACCGCCGATACCGCCATCCAGCTATGGACCACACTGCTGCCGAATGGATCCGGCCCGCCGATTTCGCCGGTCGCCGCAAGAAGACTGCGAACCGCAAAGATCGAGGCAGTGCAAACATACAGGCCGACAAGCAGGGCTGCCGAATACAGCCTCTCGCACCGGGCAATACGGATTGCCTCCCTTGCGACGGCAAGGTCGCAGAGGCAGCAAATGACGGAGACATAGAGAAGCCTCGCCGACACTGCCGAAGGATCTCTGACAATAAGTGCGACAGGCACGCTGACGAGAACGATGGCAAGCCAGAAATAGCGCTGCTCGAGCGCTCGTCCCGAAAAGACGCGCACGGCAAAGAACATCAGCATGTAGCCGGCGATGGTCACCACGTTACCGCCGTCGATCGAGACGGAGTAGGGAACGAGATTGCGCAAGGCGACGAGGAAAGAACCGAGGCCGACAAGAATGTTGCTCAGGCCCCACCACAGCGGCCACCTCTCGAAGCGGCCGGTCGCATAGGCTGCAAGCTGGAGCATGCCCTGCACGAAGCAGCTCACGGCCACAATGAAATAGATTGTCCTGAGATCCAGCAGCATGACGCTTTCCCGAAATTCTCGGGGAACGTACAGGAAGCGTTTTGCGGTTTGATTGGGGGCTTCGCTAAAAGTTTAACGATTACGGGTTTTTCCCTGCTGCAGGCGATTGTGTTGGCATCTTCACAGGGCATCCCGGTAACCATGCGCCGCGGTACCCAAAAGAATAATCCGCGCCGCAATCACGGCAGGCCCGCCTGCCTCCATGATCAAACGGCGCGGATATTGCCGGCTAGGCGGAACGAGTCCGACCCGACCGGCTGTTGCTTCAGGCTGCGCGGCGAACCGGCGCGCCAGCCAGCATGCGCCCCGAGGGGACGATCATGCCGGCCGCGCCGTCGAGCCAGCCTTCCGTCAACTCGAGCGCCAGAAAGCGCGAGCGTTCGAACGGACCCGGCATGACAAGATGGCGAGCCTTCTCGGAAAAAAAGCCGAAACGCTCGTAATAGGCAGCATCGCCGACGAGCAGGACGGCGCCATGTCCGCGCTTCTTGGCTTCGAGGATCGCCGCGCGCATCAGCGCCGAACCGATGCCCTTGCCGCCGAGATGGGGCGCAACGGCGAGCGGACCGAGCAGCAGCGCATTAATCGGCGTGCCCTCGTCATTGACGCCGGCCTCGATGTTCCAGAGCCGCACCGAGCCGATGACATGGCCGTCGCGATCGCGCGCGACCAGCGCCAGGCCTTCGGCCGGAATGCGGTTGCGGCGGATCTTTTCCGACGACTTCTTGCGGCGATCGGCGCCCATGACGCGGTCGAGCAAGGTCTCGCGGGCTACGACATCCGAGGGATTTTCGGCGTCGATGGCAAAAGTGGTAGGCGCAAAGAATGCGCGGACAGAATCAAGAACAGCGGCCATCTTGGCCTCCCGTACCCAATACCGTTATCAGCGGCGATGAAGGAAAATTGTGAATTTGCCGCCCCGGCTGGTTACGGGGCCGGCGGAAACGATCTTAGATGACGTAGGCCTTCAGCGGCTCGAAACCGTTGAAAGCGACGGCCGAATAGGTCGTCGTATAGGCGCCGGTGCCTTCGATCAGGACCTCGTCGCCGATCGAAAGGGAGATCGGCAGCGGATAGAGGTTCTTCTCGTAGAGCACGTCGGCCGAATCGCAGGTCGGGCCGGCGATGACGCAGGGCTCCATCTCGTCGCCGTCGTGATCCGTGCGGATCGGATAGCGGATGGCTTCGTCCATCGTCTCGGCGAGACCGCCGAACTTGCCGATGTCGAGGAATACCCAGCGGGCATCGTCATTGTCCGACTTCTTCGAAATCAGCACGACTTCCGCCTTGATGACGCCGGCATTGCCGACCATGCCGCGGCCCGGCTCGATGATCGTCTGCGGGATCTGGTTGCCGAAATGCGTTCGCAGTGCCTGGTAGATCGACTTGCCGTAAGCTTCTGCGGACGGAACGTCGCGCAGGTACTTGGTCGGGAAGCCGCCGCCCATGTTGACCATCTGCAGGTGGATGCCCTGCTTGGCAAGCGATACGAAGACGCGCTTGGCATCAGCAAGCGCCGAATCCCAGGCATCGACCTTGGTCATCTGCGAACCGACATGGAACGAGACGCCGTAGGACTGCAGGCCAAGCTGATGGGCGTAGACGAGAACGTCGACAGCCATCTGCGGGACGCAGCCGAACTTGCGCGACAGCGGCCATTCGGCGCCTTCGCCATCCGTCAGCACGCGGCAGAAGACACGGGCGCCGGGAGCGGCGCGCGAGATCTTCTCGACTTCCTCGTGGCTGTCGACAGCAAAGAGGCTGACGCCGAGCGCATGCGCGCGGGCAACGTCGCGTTCCTTCTTGATCGTATTGCCAAAGGAGATGCGAGCGGCTGTCGCACCGGCTTCGAGCGCCATTTCGATTTCGGCAACGGATGCGCAATCGAAATTGGAGCCGAGGCCTGCAAGCAGCTTCAGCACTTCGGGGGCCGGGTTGGCCTTGACGGCGTAGTAGATGGCGCTGTCCGGCATTGCGTGACGGAAAGCGTGGAAATTGTCACTGATGACGTCGAGGTCAACCACGAGGCAGGGACCGTCGGGACGTCGGGTTGCGAGAAAGTCGCGGATGCGCTGGGTGGTCATATCGATTCCCTCTTCCAGTTCCAGAGCTCCGGCATGAACCGGAGGACAAAGGGCATACGAGAACCCGCATTGGAACCAGCCGGTGGAGACCCCGGAACCATAGCAAGCGCTCGATGCGCAGATAGTGAACCAACGCCGCCATGCGGTGTAAGTTCGGCTTTGTCTGCCATGGATTGGAGGGAGAATCCCAACCGCACTTCCGGCAATGATGGTGTGCCTCTTCAGTAACCCCCGCTGATGGAAAGCAGGGAGAGAACAAAAAGGCCCGCACCGTCGTTGCTTCAGGCGTCCTCGCATTTTCCGGTTGGCCGGAATAGCGACTGGAGGGGTTAATTCCAGGTACCTTACCGATTTCCTCACCAATTCGAGGGTTCGGCGGACACCCATGGGCACGTGCGACTTTGGGCTGATGTGGAAATAAGAATATTCGCCTTCATAATCAAGCGATTTTTTGATCGCGGGGCCAAAAAAATAATTGAACAAAACGAGCCGATTTGTTCAACATTCCGAAACAGCGTAAGGGACGTCCATGGATACCTTGACTCGCATACGTGCTTTCATCGATGTCGTCGAAGCCGAAGGCTTTTCCGCCGCCGCGCGGCGCACCGGCCGCTCCAAGGCGCTGCTCTCCAAATATGTGCGCGAGTTGGAGGATGAGCTCGGCGCGCTGCTCCTCAACCGCACCACCCGGCAGTTCTCCATGACCGAGGCCGGCCATACCTATTACCGCACCGCCTCCGATATCCTCAAGGAGATCGACAACCTCGCCGATCTCGTGCGCGAAAACAATGCGCAACTCAAAGGACGGCTTCGCATCTCAGTGCCGCGCACCTTCGTCGATGCCGATGTTGGCCAGTCGCTGATCGATTTTGCCAAGGAGAATCCGGACCTTTCGCTGGAGATCGCCGCCGACGACCGGTTTGTCGATCTGATCGAGGAAGGCTTCGACGTGGCGATCCGCATCACCAAGCTCGAGGATTCCGGCATGATCGCCCGCAAGATCTCCGATTTCCGGATCCATCTTTGCGCCACGCCGGAATTTCTCGAGCGCTATCCCAACATCGAGCATCCCACCGATATTTCCAACGTCCCCTTCATCGTCGATACCAATGCGCGCACCCAGGCGAGCATCCGCTTCCACAACCCCGACAACACCTCGTTCGCCGTCGCCGTTTCCGGGCCGATAGAGGTCAACAGTCCGCATGCGACATTGCGCGCCGCGCTCACCGGCATCGGTATTGCCTTCATCCCGGATTTCATCGCTCGCAAGCCAATCGAGAGCGGTGAACTGGTCACACTGTTCAATGACTATATCCCGACCGACCGCGGCATCTATGCCGTATATCCGCACCGCCGCTACCTGCCGGCCAAGGTGAGGATCTTCGTCGACTACCTCAACAACTGGTTCAAGAAACATCCGTAGCGCCGCCCTTGCGGATGCGACATCGCGACCGGCGGCTATCTGAATCCAGTAGGGAATCCGGTCCCAATTCCGTCCCAATTTCTGGCAAGAAGTCAGGGTCACCGAACAGGGCAGCGGGATAGATGAGATATTCGACGATACTGATGGCCGCGCTTGCTTCACTGGCGCCGGCCGCCGCCCTTGCCCATCCACACATCTTCGTGGAGGCCCGCCTCGAGGTCGTGGCCGACAAGGATGGCAACATCGAGGAACTGCGCAACGTCTGGCGCTTCGACGAAGTCTTCTCTTCCTCAGTGGTCATGGATTTCGACAAGAACACCGACCTGAAGCTGGAGCCGAACGAACTCGCGGCGGTCGGGAAAACGGTGAAGCAGTCGCTTTCCGAATACGATTATTACATGAACCTGACCATCAACGGGAAGAACATCACCGTTCAAAAGCCCGACATCATCCATGTCGACTATAAGGACGGCCAGCTCCTGATGTTCTTCGCGGTCAAGCCGGCGGAGAAGATGCCGCTTAAGGGCAGGCTCACCTTTGGCGTCTACGACCCGACGCTCTACACCTCAATCGACTTTCCCACCGACGACGAACTGGCAATCGTCGGCGACGGCTTCAAGGCCTGCAAGCGTCAGGTGGTGCGACCCGATGCCGACCAGGTGATCTCGCAGAACAAGCAGTCGCTGACGGACGCCTTCTTCAATGATCCCACCGGCACCAACATGTCCAAGCTCTTCGCCACCCGGCTGGAGGTCACATGCTGACAAAACGCCTGCCCTTCATCTTTTCCGCCGCTGCCTTGACGCTCCTGACAGCGGCAAGCCTTGTCCATGCGCAATCGCCGCTCGGCATCGGCACGGCGGAGCCGAGCTTTCAGCCGACCGGCGGGCCGCTCGCACCGCTCTTGCTCTATGTGAACTATGAGCAGCAGGCCTTCTACCGGGCGCTGACCGGCGCATTAAAGGGCATGCGCCAAGACCCGTGGCAGCTAACATCGCTGATCGGCCTCTCCTTCGCCTATGGCGTCTTCCATGCCGCTGGCCCCGGCCACGGCAAGGCGGTCATCTCCTCCTACATGATCGCCAACGAGATCGAGCTGAAACGCGGCGTGGTGATTTCCTTCATTTCGGCTTTCGTCCAGGGCGTGGTGGCAGTGGCGCTGGTTGGCGGCGCCTGGCTGGTGCTGCGCGGCACCGGCATCACATTGACGGCGGCGACCCATGCGATGGAGATCGCAAGCTTCGTCATGGTCATCCTCTTCGGCGGCTGGCTGCTATTTCGCAAACTGCGCTCGATGGCGGGCAACATGCCGCGCCGCCGTCTGGTGGCGACGCCAGCCGGTCCGGTCAGCATAATGCTCGATTGGAAGGACAATGCAGCCGAACGCCAGGCCTATGCCTTCAACGGCAAGGCGCAGCCTGTCGACGCGGGCCATACCTTCGTTCCCGGCATGGCCTGCGAAACCTGCGGCAATGCCCATGTGCCTGATCCGGCCCTGCTCGCCGGCGACAGGTTCAGCGCCCGCGAGGCCTGGTCGGCGATTGTCGCCGTCGGTCTTCGCCCCTGCTCCGGCGCATTGCTGGTGATGACCTTCTCGATGCTGAACGGGCTCTATCTCGGCGGCGTGCTGTCGGTCGCCGCCATGTCGCTAGGCACGGCGATTACCGTTTCGCTGCTTGCCACGCTTGCAGTAACCGCCAAGAGTGCCGCTGTGCGCCTCTCCGGGCGCGGCTCGACCGCCTCGATCTGGATCGGCAATGCCATCGAAATCCTCGGCGCCGTGCTCGTCATGCTGATGGGCGCCCTGCTGCTCGCGGCATCGCTGCAGGGATAGGCCTACTTTCCCCTGCTCCGCTGATAGCGCGCTCGTAGCCAGAAGACCGCGAAAAACGCCAGGATCAGGCAGGCGCCGACTGCGATGCCGAGCGTCGGCGAGAAATTGCCGATCCACAGAACGATGCTTGGCAGGAAATATATGACCAGGCCGGCGCCGAACAGGATGGCGGCGGCGGCAATGGCCTGCGAGCGGCTCTCCGGGCTCACGCGAGCCTTTCCTTTTCCAGATCGGCACGAATATCCTGCAGGCGGCGGATCTGGTTGCCGGCCGCGTCGAAATTTTCCGGCGAAAGCCAGGTTTCGAAGGCATCGTTGATCAGCGGCCATTCCGTGTCGATCATCGAGAACCAGGCAGTGTCACGGTTGCGACGCTTGGAGATCATGTGCTGGCGGAAGACCCCTTCGAAGCTGAAGCCGTAACGGGCGGCCGTCGTCTTGCTCGCCTCGTTGTTATTGTCGCATTTCCATTCGTAGCGGCGGTAGCCGAGATTCTCGAAGACATGCTTGGCCATCAGATAATGCACTTCGGTCGACAGCGGCGAACGCTTCATCTCAGGCCCATGCGCTACCCCGCCGATTTCGACCACGCCGTTTGCCGGGTCGGCGCGCATGTAGTTCGCCATCCCCAGAATCTTGCCGGTGGCATTGTCGCGGAAGATATGGGTGAGCCAGCCGGACTTGGTATAGACGGTTTCCAGCCAGTTAGCGAAATCCTCGATACCGGAAAAGTCGTCTTGAGCAAAATAGAGAAGCAACGGGTTGATGCCCATGCCGCCAAGCCCGTCCCACAGCGCTTCGAGATGTTCGGCGCGCCGATAGGGTTCGACGGTGACGAAACGGCCCTTCAGTGTGACCGGCTTCGGCGCCGGACAGCCCTTGAAATTTGCAAGATCGCGCATGTTCACTCCCCTTTATCCGAAGAGTGGATAGGCCAGCCGCCCGACAAAGGCAACCGGCCGACTTGTTACTGTGACCCAATCACTGGGACCCCATCACCGGGACCCCATCACTGGGACAAGGTAACCTTGGCGGAGGCGACCGTCGCCTCGATATGATCGACCAACTGGTCGGCAAGGCCGAGCCTGCCGGCAAGCAGATCGAGATAACCGCGTTCGGCGCGCGAATCCGGCTCGATGGTGAGCCGCGAGGCGGTGTAGAGTTCGACGCGCTGTTCTTCCGTCGTCGCGGCGGCCACCAGCGCATCGATATCGGTCGGCGACGCAAGTTCGCGCTCGATAAAGGCGGCGGCTTCGCCGCTGACATCGGCAGCCTTGACCTTGTCCATGATCAGGGCGCGTTCGGCATCGTCGATATGGCCGTCGGCCTTGGCCGCGGCGATCATCGCGCGGATCAGCACCAGCACGAATTCATTGCTGCCGGCTGGTGACGTCGGCCCGAAACCGGATTCGACAGGCGGCGGCAGGAGAACCGGATTGTTTGCCGAGGGTGCATCCGAAGGGGCTGCGGGCGCTTGCCCCGCCTGGTAATTCTTGTAGGCCTGATAGCCGAGGCCGGCAATGGCGGCAAGCCCGCCGATCGCCAGTGCATTGCCGGCAATACCGCGGCCGGTCTTGGTGCCGAGAAGCGCGGCGGCGATCGCACCGGTCGCCAGCGGGTTGTTCCTGGCCGTCTGGACCGCATCACCCGCCCTGTCGCGGACCGAACCGCCGAGACCCGGCACCTGCGAACCCAAGAACTGGTCGAGAAGCTTCCTTGCGTCGAACATTCCTCGTCATCTCCCTGTTTGAGGCTGGAAGCGTACATAGGTTTGCGACGGCTGGAATACAAATATGGGGTTGAGCGGGGTTGTAGCGTGACGCTCCCCGCCGCCTACCGACCTCAGGCCTTCAGCGCCGCCGCTTCTGCCGCGAGCTTGGTGATCCCCGCCCAGTCGCCGGCTGCGACCAGCTCCTTCGGCGCCACCCAGGAGCCGCCGACGCAGATGACGTTCGGCAGCGAGAGATAGTCATTGGCGTTCTTCAGCGAAATGCCGCCGGTCGGGCAGAACAGCGTGCCGGCAAGCGGCGAAGAGAGCGCTTTCAGCAAGGCCGCGCCTCCGGCCTGCTCCGCCGGGAAGAACTTCAGCACCTGGTAGCCTTCTTCGCGTAACGCCATGACTTCGCTGGCGGTCGCAGCGCCGGGAAGCAGCGGCACATCGGAATCGGCAGCGGCATCAAGCAGTTCCTGCGTCGTGCCCGGGCTGACGATGAATTTCGAACCGGCCTCGACGGCGGCTTCCCAATGAGCGGCATTGAGGATCGTGCCGGCGCCGACTTCGGCGCCCTCGACCTCAGCGGCGACGGCGCGTACGGCCTCGAGTGCCGCCGGCGTGCGCATGGTGATCTCGATCGCCTTCAGACCGCCCGCAACGAGCGCGCGGGCCAGCGACACCGCCGATTTCACATCGTCGACGATCAAGACCGGAACGACAGGCTGGAGTTTCAGGATGGAAAGGAGCTTCTCTGTTTTCTCGCCCATGGTCGCGCGACCTCCTTGAAACGATTGAATTCGTCCCCGAATAACGCCCCCGTCGAACCTTGTCGAGATAAAACCAGACCACATGACAAGATGGGTAGGAAATGCGTGGAAATTGGTCTACCGTGCCGCAATCGTCACAAAAGGTTCACCGATATGGCGAAAGAGATCGAGCGGAAGTTTCTCGTACGCAGCGATGGATGGCGTTCCGCCGTCGAGACGAAGTCTGTCCTGAAGCAGGGTTATATCGCCTCGATGGACGATCGTTCCGTCCGCGTGCGTATCCTCGACGAAAGGAAGGCGAAACTGACGATCAAGATCGGCCGCAGCGCCATCACCCGCGACGAATTCGAATACGACATCCCAATCGCCGATGCCAAAGAGCTTTTGCAGAACGCCATCGGCATCGTCATCGAGAAGACGCGCTACCGGGTTCCGCACGAAGGCTTCGTCTGGGAGGTCGATGTCTTTGCCGGCGAGCATCGTGGGCTGGTGATCGCCGAGGTGGAGATGACGGCGGAAACCGACGATCCGGCTCTGCCCGCCTGGCTCGGCCGCGAAGTGACCGGCGATTCCCGCTATTCCAACCAGGCCCTCGCCACAGAATATGGGCACGACAGGCATGGGCTATCGCATTCGGCCTGACGCCGATTTTACCGACGAGTTCCGCAGCGTCGCGACTGAGCAATTGGAACGCGCCGTCATGATTCTGGAGGAGCGGCCGGACGGCGCACATAAGGCGATCCATTCCTTCCGCAAGAATCTGAAACGATTGCGTTCGCTCTACCGCCTCGTGGCTCGCAAGGTGCCGGATTTTCAGAGCCTCGAAAACGCCAGGCTGCGCGATGCCGCGCAGTCGCTGTCTGCAATCCGCGACGCTGCCGCCCTCATCGGCACGGCGCAATATCTGCAGCATGCAGCCCGCGGGAACGAGGAGAGCGAGGCGCTCGTCCGTATCGTCACGATTCTCGAAGGCCGCCGTGACTGGATGGTGGAAGCCGAAAGCGGCCTGGAACGGCGGCTGAAGGAAACCTCCGACGTCCTGAAGGAGGCGATCACCGCCCTGGATGCAGTCTCCTTTGATGGCGGCCACCGCAAGAATGCCCGCATGCTGGCAAAGAGCTGGCGCCGCACCGCTGGGAAGGCCAAGGCAGCACTCGCAGCTTGCCACGGCGAGGCATCGGCCGACGATTTCCACGATCTGCGCAAACGCACCTACGACTATCAGCTTTATCACGGCCTTTTGCGCGACGTCTGGCCCGGCGCGATGAAGGCCAAGCGCGATGCGGCCAAGGAGCTCGCCGAGGATCTCGGCCACATTCACGATCTTGCCGTGCTCTCCGAACTGGTCGAGGCCGAGCCGCAGCTCTTCCCCCGCAATGACGACCTCGCCCATCTGCTCGACGCCATCATCTTTCGCCAGCAGGAGGACCGGCGACAAGCGCTTCTCAAAGCCAAAACCGTCTTCGCCGACGATCCCGACGAGGAAGCGCAACGCATCGAGCTTCTCTGGCTGACGGCCGACGGTTGAGAGGCTACGCCGGCGCATCTGAAATTTCCCAAGGTAAATCTATTGACCTCGACCAATCTTGAGGTCCTAGCCTCCGTTGGTCAAACAAGCAGAGCCCTGACCCGTGAGGAAGAAATGACCGCCGAAAACGCCGCGATGCCAATGGTGCTCGGACTCTACGAGACCCATCTGACCGTTGCCGATCTCAAGACCTCCACCGATTTCTACCGCGATGTCGTCGGGCTCAAACCGGCGGCCTCATTCGAGGAGCGCAAAGTGGCTTTCCTCTGGGTAGACGACAGGAAGACCGGTATGCTTGGCCTCTGGGAAACCGGAACCGGCCCCCTGAAGATGCGGCTGCATATCGCCTTCCGCATGACCGCCGACGGCGTGCTGCAGGCGCCCGCCATACTCAAGGCAAAAGGTGTTGAGCCACTCGGCTTTACTGGTGAACCGGTGACGGAGCCGGTGGTTCTCGGGTGGATGCCGGCGCTGTCGATCTACTTCAAGGATCCGGACGGACACTCGATCGAGTTCATCAGCCTTCTCGACGACATCCCCGACCGAAGCTTCGGCGTGCGGCCGTTTTCCGAATGGCAGGCACGAGCATAGTCGTTCGACCGCCAAGGCCGCCAACCGGCGAAGGCAATTGCGCGAGCCGCCGATTTTCTGTATTTCCGCTCGATGACCGACAGCCTCACACCCATCAGCCCGTTCCTCGTGGCCGCACTCTACCATTTCGTTTCCGTGCCGCGCTTTGCCAGCCTGCACGGCCCGCTGCAGACGCTTTGCGAGGAGAACGGCGTCAAGGGGACGCTGCTTGTGGCGCATGAGGGTATCAATGGGACGATCGCCGGCCCGGATGCCGGCATTTACGCCGTGCTTTCATTCCTGCGCGCCCAGCCGGAATTTTCAAGCCTGGAGCATAAGGAAAGCCGCGCCTTGAAAATGCCTTTCCTGCGCATGAAGGTGAAGCTGAAAAAGGAAATCGTCACCATGGGCGTCGAGGACATCGACCCCAACAAGGTGGTCGGCACCTATGTCGCGGCGAAGGACTGGAACGCGCTGATTTCCGATCCCGATACGATCGTCATCGACACCCGCAACGACTACGAAACGGCAATCGGCACCTTTCGCGGCGCGCTCGACCCGAAGACCAAGACTTTCCGCGAATTTCCCGATTGGGTGCGCGACAATCCCGGCCTGCACAACAAGCCGAAGGTCGCCATGTACTGCACCGGCGGCATACGCTGCGAGAAGGCAACCGCCTTCATGAAGGCTGAGGGCTTCGACGAGGTTTATCATCTGAAGGGCGGCATTCTGAAATATCTCGAGGAAGTGCCGCAGGAGGAAAGTCTCTGGGATGGCGCCTGCTTCGTCTTCGACGAACGCGTGTCCGTCGAGCATGGGCTGCAGCAAGGCGAACACAGGCTATGCCACGCCTGCCGCAACCCGATCACTTCAGAGGAAGTCACCTCGCCGCACTACGAGGAAGGCGTTTCCTGCAGCCACTGCTACAACACGCGGACGGAAGAAGACCGGCTGCGTTATCGTCAGCGGCAGCACCAGATCGCCCTCGCACGAAAGCGCGGCCAGCGGCATATCGGCAGCTGAGCCGATATTCAGGGGATCAGCCTCGCTGCCTGAGGGAGGCGTTGCCGGTCAGGCTGCGCCGATACGGCGCCGGGCCGCCGGCTCCGCTGCGCGTCGCTCGTTCAGCATCTCGGTGATAAGCTCGGCCGTCACCGGCTTTCCGAACAGATAGCCCTGCAGGCAATCGCAGCCGAAGAGGCGCATGGCGATTGCCTGCTCCTCGGTCTCGATGCCTTCGGCCGTCACCGGAATGTCGAGCGAGCGGGCAAGCGCCACCGTCGCCTGCAGCATCTCGCGCTGGCGTTTGTCCTCGTTGACACCCATGACCAGCGAGCGGTCGATCTTGATCCGGTCGAAACCGAACTGCCTGAGATAACCGATCGAGGAGAAACCGGAGCCGAAATCGTCGAGCGCCACTTTGACCCCCAGCGCCTTCAGCCGGTCGATCGACTGGCGGGTACGCTGCGGATTCTGAATCATGTAGCCTTCGGTGATCTCGAGCGTAATACGGCCGGCCTCGATTTCCGTTTGTTTCAGCACGTAGCGCACATAGTCGGCAAAGGCGGGATTGCGGAACTGGCCGGGCGAGACGTTGACCGAGACGTTGAGTTCCGGCCATTGCTTGGCTGTCTCGCAGGCCTTTCGCAGCACGAACAGGCCGAGCGATTCGATGAGACCGCTGGTCTCGGCGATCGGGATGAATACCTCTGGTGAAACAGGCCCGTGACCCGGACGGTTCCAGCGCACCAGTGCTTCGACACCGGTCGGCGCATGGGAGACCGCATCGATCAATGGCTGGTAGGCCAGCGTCAGGTCGCCGCTCTCGATGGCCATCCGGAGATCGAGTTCCAGCGCATTGCGCTGCTCTCGATCCGCATCCATCGACGGATCGTAGAGCATCATCCGCGCGCGGCCGGCCTCCTTCGCCTTGTACATGGCAAGGTCGGAGCGGCGCACCAGTTCTTCACGCTCGATCATGCCGCAAGGCGACATGGCGATGCCGATGCTTGCGCCGACGACGACAACGCGGCGACCGATCTCCAGCGGCTCGACAAGAAAATCGAGGATCTGCTCGGCAAGCTGCAGTGCGGCGGCATTCTCGCTGTCGGAGAGAAAGGCGATCGCAAATTCATCGCCGCCGATCCGGGCGAGAACTGCGCCTTGCGGAATGAGCACGTCGAGACCGGCCGCAACCGCGCGGATCAACTGGTCGCCAGTGCCGTGGCCATAACTGTCATTGACCTCCTTGAAGCCATCGAGGTCGAGATAGAGGAGCAGCACGTTGCGCTTGGACTGGCGCGCCTCGACGACGAAGCGGTCGACGGCAAGCCCGAGACCATCTCGATTGGAAAGACCGCTCAGCCGGTCACGCAGCGCCTCCTCGCGGGCGCTGTTTTCCTCGGCCTTCAGCCGGCGGCCGGCAAGCCAGCCGATGACCAGCAACACCACGAAGAACAGACCGACGAGGCCGAGCGCCTGCAGGACCATCGGCCGCACCTGTGCGTAGCCGACATCACCCGGTGAACGCGAGGTCCAGACGAGTTTTTTGAGCGTTCCCCCGGCCGGATCGACGATCGGTACGAAATAATCGGCCTCGAAGCTCGCCGACGCCAGCTTCAGCCCGCCGATGACATAGGTCTGGCCGAGCGCCGCCACCCGGTCATTGTCGAGATGGCGGGCAAAAACGAGATAGCGGTGTTGGCCGGCGGGCACATCCAGCGCGCCGGATTTTTTCCGCACCAATGCGACGCTGACAGCAGCGACACCGCGTTTGGTGGTGACGAACCCGACCGCTTGGGGCGTACCGGCCGGGCCGGCCGTCTTCGCCGTCTCGAACAGGGTCCAGAGCGACGGCGCGAAGAAATCCGCGAGCGGCTCTTCCATCGGCTTGCCGTCGCGATAGGCCATGATCGGCGTCTTCCCGTCATCGATGATGATCGCCATGTCGAAAAGCGCGCTGTTGACCGACATCTCGCCGTAATTGCTCACCGTCCAGGCCATGCCATCGGGCGAATAGACGTTGACGGCGGCATCGTCCCAGGCAGCGTAATCGTCGAGTGTCGCGCCAAGCTGGTCCTCGAAAGTCTTCAACGCCCCGATCGTCGTTTCGCGCGAGCGCTCATCATCGAGGAGATTGGCATTTTCGGCCACGCGTTCAAGCGCCGTCAGCACCATGACGGTGACGATTGCGACGATGACGGCAAAGGAAAAAAGCACGCCCGTAACGGTAATGTGACGGCCTATTCCCAATCCCTTGCTCTGCGGCTTTCCGGCTGTCTGCATTACGGCTCCCTGACCGTCAGACTTTGCCAGCCAAGGGTTCAAAAACGTTTAAGCAACCGGCTGTTGCAGGTTTCGAACGATCTATTTTTCTGCCTGGATTGCCATCGCGAAATGACGGCAAGCAGCATCGACTCGCCGTGCCGCGCCGGAGAGCTTAAATGAGACGCAATAGGCTCCAAACCGGCGCCTATATCAGGCCGACGGCGCTAACCCGGCCTGTGATTGCCCTTCGGGAATTTGGCAGCAAGTTCGCGGTACCATTTGCCGCTCTGTTTTATTGTGCGTACCTGGGTCTGATAGTCGACATGGACGAGGCCGAAGCGCATGCGGTAGCCTTCGGCCCATTCGAAATTGTCCATCAGGCTCCAGGCGAAATAGCCGCGCATGGGGTAACCACCCTTGATCAGACCGGCCACCACATCGAGATGGTCACCGAGATAATCCAGACGCATCCTATCGTCGACCTCGCCGTCGACGATATCGGTGTTGTCGCAGGCGCCGTTCTCGGTGATGTAGCATTCCGGCAGTTCGTACCGGCGGTAGAGGTCCTCGATCAGGAGCTTCAATCCCGGCGCATAGATTTCCCAGCCGATATCGGTCTTGACGTCGCTTCCCGGCGGCGCTTTCACCGTCCACGGGAAATCGCCCTTGCGTTCGGCATCGTCGGTGACCCGCTCGGGCGTGTAGTAATTCAGACCCCACCAGTCGAGTTTCTGGCTGATGAGCTTCATGTCGCCGTCCTCGATGGCGGGCATGCGGTCGCCAAGCGCCTCGACGAATTCTTTCGGATATTCGCCCTTGAAGACCGGATCGAAGAAGGCGCCGTTGTGGAACTGGTGCGCCCTTTCGGCGGCTGCAAGATCGGTCGGGCTGTCGGAGCCGGGGATGATCGAAGCGGCGTTGAGCACAAGCCCGACGGGCACATCGGGGGCTTCCGAGCGGATCGCCTCGACGCCGAGGCCGTGGGCGAGGTTCATATAATGCATGGCGTGAAGGGCGGCCTGCATATCGCGTTCGCCCGGAGCATGGATGCCGTAGAGGTGGCTCAGCCAGACGATGCACCAGGGCTCGTTGAAGGTCGCGACCTTATCGAGGCGATCGCCAAGGCGGTTCATCACCGTCTTGGCATAGCGCTGAAACGCATAGGCGGTCGAGCGCGCCGTCCAGCCGCCGTCGCCGGCGAGCAGCAACGGCAGATCCCAGTGGTAGAGCGTCGCGTAGGTCTTGATCCCCCGCGCCTTGCAGCCGTCGACCAGCCGATCGTAGAAATCGAGACCGGCCTCATTCACCGGACCCGTGCCGTCGGGGATAATGCGCGGCCAGGCGATCGAGAAGCGATAGGCTTCGACGCCCATCTCCTTGATGAGATCGAGGTCCTGCTCCAGTCGGTTATAGTGGTCGCAGGCGACGTCGCCATTGTCGCGATGATAGACGCGGCCGGGCATATTGCAAAAGGCATCCCAGATCGATGGCTTGCGGCCGTCGGCCTTGCTGGCCCCTTCGATCTGGAAGGCGGCGGTGGCGACGCCGAAGGTGAAGTCGCCGGGGAAGCGCTGTGCGAGTTTCTGCGGATCGATCATCTTAAAATCCTATCTCTAGGTTGGCCGTTTGCGCGGGATTTAGCCAAGCGTGAAGGCAAAGTACAGGCTGGCAGCGAGAAAAACTGCAACGTTGCAGGAAGTCCCCTCTTCCCGTCTGCCCGCACTCATAACGGCAATGTCAGCAGGCGTGACTTGCTGTTGAGGCCACGATCCTTACACGGGAAATGGCATCACAAATGTGAAAGGAATCCCATGCTCTCTTCGGTCCATCTGCTGCAGCCTCATCTGCTGAGCCTGCTGCGCATCGTCTCGTCACTTGTACTTTTCAGCTACGGAACGCAGAAGATTTTGCATTTTCCGGTTGCGGCAAGCGTGCCGGCCGCGGGCTCGCTCTCCTGGATTGCCGGGCTTATCGAACTCACCCTCGGCTTCCTGGTCCTGGTGGGATTCCAGACCCGTATCGCAGCCTTCGTGCTCTCCGGCCTGATGGCCTTCGCTTATTTCATCGGGCATGCGCCGAAAGGCATCTACCCCGCGCAGAACGGCGGCGTCGCGGCAATCCTGTTCTGCTTCGTGTTTCTATATCTGGTGGCGGCAGGCGCAGGACCGTTGAGCGTGGACAACCTGCTGAAGCGTGGCCGCACGGCCGCAGCCTAATCACCATAAACAAAAACGCCGAGGCGACTTTGAGCTCGCCTCGGCGTTTTTCATTGGGCGACGCGGATCGGCAGATTCAGACCTTGACCCATGCGCCGTTTTTCTTGGAAGAGGCGACGCAAGCCTCGACAAAGGCCACACCCTTCACACCGTCATCGACAGTAGGGTAGACCACTGCCTTGTCGACGGCCTTGCCCTTCTTGCGGGCATTGATCGCATGCGCGGCTTCGGTATAGATCGTCGCGAAGGCTTCGAGATAACCCTCCGGATGTCCAGACGGCACGCGCGAGACGCGGCCGGCAGCCGCGCCCGAACCGGCGCCGCCCCGGGTGATCAGCCGCTTCGGTTCGCCGAACGGTGTGTACCAGAGGTAGTTCGGGTCCTTCTGAGTCCATTCCAGCCCGCCCTTGGAACCGTAGACGCGGACCATCAGGCCGTTTTCATGGCCGGGCGCCACCTGGCTGCACCAGAGCATGCCCTTGGCCGGCTTCTCCGAGCCCTTGGCCTTGAAGCGCAGCATCACATGGGCGTTGTCATCAAGCCGGCGGCCGGGAACGAAACTGTCGAGATCGGCAGCGAGACTGTCGAGCTCCAGGCCTGACATGAAGGCGGCGAGATTATAGGCATGCGTGCCGATATCGCCTGTGGAGCCGCCGACGCCGGATTGTGCCGGATCGGTACGCCAGGCGGCCTGCTTCTGGCCGGTCTGCTCGACCGCCTCAGTCAGCCAGTCCTGCGGATATTCGGCCTGGACGACACGGATATCGCCGAGTTCGCCGTTCGCGATCATCTCGCGCGCCTGGCGGACCATCGGATAACCGGTGTAATTATGCGTGAGCACGAAGAGCGCGCCGCTCTCGTCGGCAATCTTCTTCAGCTTCTTCGCGTCAGCAAGGTTCGATGTCAGCGGCTTGTCGCAGATGACATGGATGCCGCGCTTCAGGAATTCCTTGGCGGCGTCGTAATGTACATGGTTCGGCGTGACGATCGCCACCGCCTCGATGCCGTTCTTCAGCTTTGCCTCGCGGATCGCCATCTCGCGGTAGCTGGAATAGGTCCGCGACGGATCGAGGCCGAGATCGCGGCCTGACTGAACCGCCTTTTCAGGCGTCGACGACAGCGCGCCGGCGATAAGATCGTACTGATCGTCGATGCGTGCCGCGATCCGGTGCACCGCACCGATAAACGCGCCGGCGCCGCCGCCGACCATGCCGAGGCGGATCCGCGGCTCGCGGGTCTGTTCCGATGATGCTTCGATTGCCATTCTGTCCTCCTGAAATTTAAAACTTGGTGCGGATGCGCCCCTCATCCGGCTGCCGCCACCTTCTCCCCGCAGGCGGGGAGAAGGACGATGCCGCTATGTCCCTCGCCACTCTCTACCGTTTGATGTGGGCAGGTCCCCTCTCCCCGTCAGAACGGGGAGAGGGTTAGGGTGAGGGGCAGCCTCGCAGCACGCCCTATGTCTTAGAGCCCCAGCATGCGCCGGTTCGCCGCCTGGTCGGTGCCGCTGCCGGCAAAATCGTCGAAGGCCTTTTCGGTGACGCGGATGATATGGGCGGCCACGAATTCGGCCCCTTCGCGGGCGCCGTCCTCCGGATGTTTCAGCGCGCATTCCCATTCGACCACGGCCCAGCCGTCGAAATTATTGGCCGTCATCTTCGAGAACACCGCGCCGAAATCGACCTGGCCGTCGCCGAGCGAGCGGAAGCGGCCGGCCCGTTCCACCCAGCCCTGATAGCCGCCATAGACGCCCTGGCGGCCGGTCGGATTGAACTCCGCATCCTTGACGTGGAACATCTTGATGCGGTCTTTGTAGATGTCGATATTGTCGAGATAATCGAGGCACTGCAGGACGTAGTGCGAGGGATCGTAGAGCATGTTGGCGCGCGGATGGTTCTTCACCCGCTCCAGGAACATCTCGAAGGTGATACCATCGTGCAGATCCTCGCCCGGATGGATCTCGTAGCAGACGTCGATACCGTTCTCATCCGCATGGTCGAGGATCGGCGTCCAGCGGCGGGCGAGTTCGTCGAAGGCGGTCTCTACCAGGCCGGCAGGACGCTGCGGCCAGGGATAGATGAACGGCCAGGCGAGCGCGCCAGAGAAGGTCGCATGCGCCTTGAGGCCGAGGTTTTTCGAGGCCGTCAGCGCCATCTTGACCTGCTCGACCGCCCATTCCTGGCGCGCCTTCGGATTGCCCCGCACCTCGGGTGCGGCAAATCCGTCGAAGGCTTCTTCATAGGCTGGGTGAACGGCGACGAGCTGGCCTTGCAGGTGGGTGGAGAGTTCGGTGATCTCGATGCCGTTTTCGCGGGCCTTGCCGGCGAATTCGTCGCAATAATCTTTGGACGTGGCGGCCTTCTTCAGATCGATCAGCTGGCTTGCCCAGGTCGGCACCTGGACGCCCTTGTAACCGATGTCGGCCGCCCATTTGGTAATCGCGTCCCACGAGTTGAAAGGAGCGGTATCGCCCGCGAACTGGCCAAGGAATAGGCCGGGGCCTTTGATCGTCTTCATGTCAGATTCCTCCCTGAATATCGACCGTAAACGTTTCTGAAGTGTTGTAGCACGCAATTTGGCGGGCGCAAGGCGCCTCCTTACCTTACAGCGCCGCGCGTCTGAAAAGACGCGCAAAGGACGCTGTAACACTTAGGATCGCTGCATAATTTTATCCTTAAATCGATTCCGATTTAAGGAATTATGCAGTAGCCAGCGGATTTGGCGCGAGGCCGGAAGCGAATGGCGCGAGCTAATCACGGTGGGCTTTGGCGGACAAGAGGTACGTGCAGCATTTTCGGCTGTACCCTGGATCGACGCATTAAAAATGCGCCCATCCTTTCGAATGGGCGCATGTCTCCAGTCGATGGATCAGAACGGAGAATCCGGGAAGTAGAAGTCCTTGGCATTGTCCTTGGTGACGAGCGTCGCGTCGAGGATGTAGCTGCCGTGAACCGGGACCTGATCGTAGAGTGCCGCCGCCGTCAGCTCCATTGCCGTGCCGACCATTGCCGGCGGATAGAGGACGTCGACCGGGATCAGCTTGTCGCCGTCCATGACCTTCTTCACCATGTCCTTGGAGCCAGCGCCTGCGACGACGTATTTGATGTCGGTACGCTTGGCCTGCTCGATTGCCTGCAGAACGCCGACGGCCATGTCGTCGTCCTGGCACCATACGACGTCGATCTTCTGGTACTTGGTCAAGTAGTCCTGCATGACCTTGAAGGCATCGTCGCGGTTCCAGTTGCCGTACTGGCGGTCGAGAACCTTGACGTTCGAGCCGGCAATGCCCTTGTCGAAGCCGTCCTGGCGCTGCTGGTCGATCGGGATCGGCAGACCGCGGATGACGACGACCTGCGCATCAGGCGTGGTGTCCTTGATGTACTTGCCGGCGACTTCGCCGAGAGCCGGATTATTGCCGGCGACATAGAGGTCGCGCACGGAGTTGTCGTTGCTTGACGGCGCGCGGTCGACGAGGGCGACGAACTTGCCCTTGCCCTTGACTTCCTTGATGGCATTGACGAGCGGATCCGGATCCGACGGCAGGATGACGAGGGCGTCGATGCCCTGTGTATCGAGATCCTGCACGGCGTTTGCCTGGCTGGCAGCGTCCGGCGAGGTCTTGACGATGACGTTGAGACCGGGATGTTCGGCCATCAACAACTTGGCGGCGCGCTCGGCATGAAACACCACGCCCGACGTCCAGCCATGGTCGGCGGCCGGAATGGAGACGCCGATGGTGAATTTCTTGTCCTCGGCGTGAGCGGCGCCGGCGAACGTCACCGCCGCAACCGCCAGGCCCAACATCAATCTATGCATGCTATTTCCTCCCAATAATTTCAGGGACTTTTCCATATCGGGACCGGACGCCCTGAAGCCCGGTCAATTGCAAGCCCCGGTCAATGCAAACCTGATTATTTCATGATTTGCGCACCAGCGAGCGCTGGACGAACATGGCGATGATGATGATCGCACCCTGGATGGCGCCGATCAGATACTCGCTGATGAAGTTCGAAAGCAGCATGATATTGCCGACGAGTTCGAGAATGAAGGCGCCGCAGATCGTCCCCCAGACCCTGCCGGCGCCGCCCTTCAGCGCCGTGCCGCCGACGACGACGGCCGTGATCGCCTGGAGCTCCCACAGGATGCCCGTTGTTGCCGACGTCGAGCCGAGACGGGGAACATAGAGCAACACGGCAATGGCGACGCACAGGCCCTGGATGACGAAGGCAATCGTCCTGACGCGATTGACCGCGATGCCGGAATAGCGGGCAACATCGCTGTTTGATCCCACAGCAACAACGTGGCGGCCATAACGTGTGCGATAGAGGATAAAGGCGGCAACCGCCGTCACTGCCAGGATCACCACGATCGGCACCGGCACACCGGCGATAGTGCCGAAATAAGCAGGACGATAGAGCGTCTGGATATCGGCGGAGCGAAGAGTGATTGCGCCGCCCTGCGACAGCCATGTCGTCAGGCCGCGATAGATGCCCATCGTGCCAAGCGTTGCGATGAAGGGCTCGATCTTGCCCACCGTCGTGATCAGGCCGTTCGCCAGGCCGCAAAGCGCGCCGGCGACGATCGTGAAGACGGCCGCGACCGTCAGCATCAGGACCGGGTTTTCGATGGCGCCCGAATTCATCAGCAGGATCATCAGGCTGGCGACGAAGGCCACCATCGAGCCGACCGACAGGTCGAGATCGCCTGCTGAGATCACGAAGGTCGCGCCGACCGCAATGATGGCAATGAAGGCGCTGCGCGTTGCGACATTGGCAAGGTTGGTGATGCCGATGAAATTGGGATTGACCAGGGCCCCGACGATCAGGAGCAGTGCCAGGGCGACGAAAGGCGCGACCGCACGCAGATCGACATCCCGCCAGGATCGGCGCCGGATTTCCCTGGTCTCCTCGTTGACACTCATTTCCAAAACCAACCTCCCGTCCCATACCTGCTGGGCGTCTTGTCTGTGATCGGCGTCGTCGCGACGACGCTTCGTGTTCGGCTTAGGCAGCCGCCTTCTTTTTAAGCCCGGCGGCGTAACGCATGATCTCCTGCTCGGAAATCTCATCGCCCTCGAGCACGCCGACGATATGTCCTTCACGCATCACCACCACCCGCGTGCAGAGGCCAATGACCTCCGGCATCTCCGACGAGACGACGATGATCGAACGGCCGTCCCGGGCCAGCGCCGAGATGAAATGATAGATCTGCTGTTTGGTGCCGACATCGATGCCGCGCGTCGGCTCGTCGATGATGATGATGTCGGGCTCGGTCTCCATGACCTTGGCCAGCAGCAGTTTCTGCTGGTTTCCACCCGACATCCGGCCGGCGACGATATTGCCGTCGCGCACCCTGATGTCGAAACGGCGCTTGGCCTTCGCCAGAGCACCCGCTTCGCTGCCCGGGCTGAGATAGCCTCGGCGAGAATGCCTTCCGAGCGATTGCAGGGTCAAATTGGTCATCATGCCGGAGCGCAGCAGCAGGCCCTTCGACTTGCGGTCCTTGGTCATGTAGGCGAGCCCGCAGCGATTGGCGGCATGGACATCGCCGGAGGGAACCGCTTCCCCCTTGATGACCACCTCACCCTCGAGACGGGTCCGCAACCCGGCGATCGCTTCCATCAGCTCGGTGCGGCCGGAGCCGATCATACCGGAAAAGCCGATTATCTCGCCCTTGCGCACCTCGAAGCTCGCATCCCTCACATAGCCCGTCGACACCGAAGCGACACTGAGGACGACCTCCTCGTCGACATCAGGTTCCACTTTGGCGGGATAAAGGCTCGAAAGTTCGCGGCCAACCATCAGCTGCGCGATCGATTCCCCGTCCAGAATCGACGTCGGCGACGTCTTGATCCACTGGCCGTCGCGTAGCACGGTGACACGATCAGTCAACTCCATCACTTCGTCGAGCTTGTGCGACACGAAGACGAAGCTCGTACCCTGGTCACGCAGCTTGCGAACCTGCTTGAAGAGCATATTGGTCTCTTCCCGCGACAGCACCGCGGTCGGCTCGTCCATGAACACGACCCGCGCGTCGCGGCTGATTGCCTTGGCGATTTCGACCATCTGCTTGTCGGCGATGGAAAGCGTGCTGATCTGCGCATTCTCATCGACATGCGAACCGAGCACATCGAGAACTTTGCGTGTCTCCGACCTCATATATTTGCGGTCGAGCACGCCGAAGCGCGTGACTTCGCGCCCGAGAAAGAGGCTTTCCGTCACGGTCAGATGTTCGGCGAGGTTGAATTCCTGGTGAATGATGACGATGCCAAGCGCCTCGGCAGCGCCGTTGGGCGGCAGGACGACAGGCTTGCCGTCGAGCAGGATTTCGCCGGAACTCGGCTGTTCGAAACCGGACAATACCTTGACAAGCGTGGATTTGCCGGCGCCATTTTCACCCATCAGCGCATGGATTTCGCCGGCGCGGAGATCGAAATTCACGCTGAAGAGGACCTGCACCCCACTGAAGGATTTGCATATGCGCCTAGCGGACAGCACCACGGGTGCAGTGTCGGCAGTCTCCACGGTCATCAGATCCTCCCCAAGCGGTTCTCCGGCCGCTAAGGACCTTATGTAAACCTTTACATACATCGTGTAAAGGTTTACATCGTTGATTTACACAGATCAGTTGAAGCCTGCCTTTGACCTCCCGACAAGTCTGTGTAGTGTCGCGGCGAAGACAGCCCAAGGCAGAGCCCAGTGTCGAATTCCACGCCCGCAACAATCGAAGACGTCGCCCGGATCGCCGAGGTCTCCATCGCGACGGTGTCCCGGGCAATCCATATGCCGGAGAAGGTCGCCAATTCCACCCGCCTCAAGGTCAACCAGGCGATCGCGATCACCGGTTACACCACCAATGCCATGGCGCGCAGCCTGAGGCTCGGCCGCTCCAACATGATTCTCGTCGTGGCGCCCGATATCGGCGACCCCAATTTCTCCAACATTCTCGTCGGGTTGGAAAACGAGGCGCGCGCGCACGGCTACGGCATCCTGATCGGCCACACGCAGAACGACGCCCAGCGCGGGCTCGAATATCTGAAATTCTTGAATTCCAACCAGGCAGCCGGGCTTATCCTGTTTACCGGCATCCTGCCCTTCGGGCATCAGACGATGACTGCGCGGCTGCCGCCGAGCGTCGGCGTTTTCGAGCCTGTCTTCAACGGCGGCATTCCCTATGTCGGCGTCGACGATACCGAGGGCGCCAGGAAAGCGGTGGACCTGCTGCTGGCCGAAGGGCATCGAAAGATCGCCTTCATCGGCGATTCGCGCACCCGGCTTGCCTATACCAGACGCCGCATGGGCTATGATGCCGGCCTCGACGCCGCCGGCGTCCCGCCCGACTTGCGGATCGTGCTCGAAGGCGATGGCACGATCGAGAGCGGGCGGCATGCGGTCGAACAGCTTTTCATGCGCGACACGCTTCCGACCGCCTTCATGTGCGTCAACGACCAGACCGCGATCGGCGTCATGATCGGGCTCGGCGCGCGAGGCTACGACATTCCGGGGGATTTCTCGGTGACCGGTTTCGACGACGTGCCGCAGGCCGTCTTCATATCCCCGCCGCTGACTACGATCCGCCAACCGAGAACGGCGATCGGAAAACAGGCGATGGCGCTGCTGCTCGAACTCCTGTCCGATGGCCGGCCGACCGAAACGGAAATCCTGCTCCGGCCGGATCTGGTGGTTCGAAACTCCGTCTCTGCGCCGTCGCGCAACTGGTCGAAGCGTTGAGCCGATAGAGATAGAGGCTGAGGACATAGCGCCCGCAGCCGTTCAGAAAGGGTTGCGCCGACGACCGCTGGCCGCCGCCGGCGCGCTTGATCAGACGTAACGATTGACGACGTTCTCGAGCAGTTCCTGCTTGCCGGATCTCGGCTGCGGATTGACGTCCTTGGTCTCGACCCAAGTCGTGATCTCATCCAGCGAATACTCGCCGCGGAAGAGCTTCTGCGCCTCGGCGGATTCCCAGCCGGCATAACGATCGGCGAGCGGCTGCGACAGAGCCTTGTCCTCGATCATCCTGGCAGCGGCCTTCAGGCCGCGGGCGCAGCAATCCATTCCGCCAATGTGACCGATCAGCAGATCCGCCGGCTCGAGAGACTGGCGGCGCAGCTTCGAGTCGAAATTGGTGCCGCCGGTTTTGAAGCCCCCGCCTGCCAGAACGTGATAGTAAGCGAGCGCCATTTCGGGAACATTGTTCGGGAACTGGTCGGTATCCCAGCCAGATTGGTAGTCGTTGCGGTTCATGTCGATCGAGCCGAAGATGCCGAGCGCATTGGCAAGCGCCAGTTCGTGCTCGAAGGAGTGGCCGGCGAGGATCGCGTGGCCCTGCTCGATATTGAGTTTCACCTCGTTTTCAAGTCCGTGCTTCTTGAGGAAGCCATAGACGGTCGCAACGTCGTAATCGTACTGGTGCTTGGTCGGCTCCTGGGGCTTCGGCTCGATCAGGATCGTGCCCTTGTAGCCGATCTTGTGCTTGTATTCGACGACGAGGTTGAGGAAGCGTCCGAGTTGGTCGAGCTCACGTTTGAGATCGGTGTTGAGCAGCGTCTCGTAGCCTTCGCGGCCGCCCCAGAGCACGTAGTTCTCGCCGCCCAGCTTCTGCGTCGCGTCGATGCAGGTCTTGACCGTCGCGGCGGCGAAAGCAAAAACGTCAGGATCCGGGTTGGTCGCCGCACCGGACATGTAGCGGCGGTTGGAGAACAGGTTTGCCGTGCCCCAGAGCAGCTTGGTGCCGGTTGCGGCCTGCTTCTCGGCGAAGTAGTCGACGATCTCATTGAGGTTTTTGGTGTTCTCGGCGAAATTCTTGCCCTCCGGACGCACGTCGGCGTCATGGAAGCAGTAATAGGGCGAGCCGAGCAGCGAGAAGAATTCGAAGGCGACGTCGGCCTTGAGCTTGGCGGCCTTCATCGTGTCCTCGAACCAGGGGCGCAGGAAGGTCTGGCCACCGAAGGGGTCGCCGCCCGGCCAGGTGAAGGTGTGCCAATAGGCCACGGCAAAGCGCAGGTGGTCTTCCATGCGCTTGCCCATGACGATCTCGTCCGGCTGGTAATGGCGGAAGGCCAGCGGATTGGTGCTGTCGGGGCCTTCGTATTTTATTTTCTGGATATCGCCGAAAAATCCGGTGCTCATCTTGGGTCTCCTTGGGTCGGTAGTTCAGTCTTATCGTCTGTGCCATCCAGCCCCTTCATCCGACCTTCGGGCCACCTTCTCCCCGAGGGGAGAAGAGGAACGGAGGCACCGCTGCGAGTCTCTTCTCCCCTCCGGGGTCCGAAGGACGGGCGAGACCCGCGGCTCGACCAGGCAAAGGTGCCGGCCGGCGGATGAGGGGGCCGCTGGCTCCAGTTCTCAATGCGCCAGCGATTTTATCGCCGGATAGAGTGCGCGGTAGCGCTTGTAGGCATCCTCATAAGTGCCGCTCAGTGCAGACACCGGCTCGATCGTGCCCGATGTCACCGGCGGCGTGCAGACGGCAATCGGATCTGCCCCGGTTGCCGCGATAAGACCGAGGCGGGCGGCGCCGAAGGCCGCGCCAAAATCGCCATCGGCCGGCAGGTCGACCGGAACGCCGAGCGCGGTCGCGATCGACGCCAGCCAGTAACGCGAGCGCGAACCGCCGCCGATTGCCGTGACGCGGGATATGCCGGTGCCGGCCGAGCGCAGCGCTTCGAGATTATCGCGGATGGCAAAGGCAACACCCTCGAGCACCGCCTGGGTCAGCACGACACGGCTGCTTTCATGTTCGAGGCCGATGAAGGCGCCGCGGATGACGGCATCATTGTGCGGCGTGCGCTCACCGGAGAGATAGGGGAGAAAGCTGACGCCGGTCGGCGCCTTCAGCGTCTCGCCGAGTTCTCCGGTCAGGTCGGCGGCCGATTTGCCGGTGACCCCGGAATGCCAGTTAAGCGCATCGGTGGCCGACAGGATGACGCCCATCTGGTGCCAGGTGTTCGGCAGCGCGTGGCAGAAGGCATGCACGGCGCTTTCCGGCTTCGGCAGATAGGAGCCGTTGGCGGCAAAAAGCACGCCCGACGTGCCGAGCGAGACGAAGGCGGCGCCGTCGCTGACCGTGCCCATGCCGCAGGCCGAGGCTGCATTGTCGCCCGCGCCGCCGGCAACGACGGCATCGCCGGAAATGCCCCATTGCGTAGCAAGTTCCGCCCGCAGCTTGCCGGCCTGCTCGGTGCCTTCGACGAGTGCCGGCATCTGCTCCTTGGAAAGATTGGTGGCAGCCAGCAGTTCGGACGACCAGGCCCGCTTGCCGGTATCAAGCCAGGAAGTGCCGGCCGAATCCGACATTTCGGAGATATATTCGCCGGTCAGCCAAAGACGCAGATAATCCTTCGGCAGCAGCACCTTGGCGATCCTGGCAAAGACATCGGGCTCATGCTTCTCGACCCAGGCGAGCTTCGGCGCCGTAAAGCCAGGAAAGACGATATTGCCGGTAAGCGCGCGGAAGCGCGGATCGGCATCGAGGGCCGCAGCCTCGACGTGGCTGCGCGTGTCGTTCCAGAGAATGCAGGGACGCAGCACCTTGTCGGTGGCATCGATGAGCGTCGCGCCGTGCATCTGGCCGGAAAGGCCGATGCCCTTGACTGCAGCCAGCTCCTTCGGATGTTTCGCCTTGAGGCCGGCGACGGCCTCCTCCGTCGCACGCACCCAGTGGGCCGGCTCCTGCTCCGACCAGCCAGAATGCGGACGCGAGACGTCGAGCGCACCATTGGCCGAGCCGACGATCTTCTGATCGCCGTCGATCAGCATCGCCTTGACGCCGGAGGTTCCGAGATCGAGACCGAGATACATGGGGTATTCTCCTTTGCCGTTACGGCAGATTGTCTTTCAGAAATATGTCGAGGCGGATGCGCTCTTGCGCTTCGATGACGGCAAGCCCGTCCGCCTTGGCTTTCAATACACGGATGGCGCTACGCACTTCATGGCCGGCGTCCTGGTTGAGGATCGCATCGATCGTATTGTCGACGAGTGCTGCGCGCGTATGGGCGGTGAGCTCGTGGGCGATGACCGTCAGCGTCCGGCCGACGGCCTTCTCCTTCAACGCCCGGATCAGGCCGCGATTGCCGGCGCCTAGGCTGTAGACGCCGATGATATCGGCATTCCCGAGCGCGTCGGCAACGAGCCTATGGGCGACCTCGGGGTCGTCGCGGCCTTCGAGAACCGGCAGGATCGCAAGATGCGGAAACTCCGCAGCCATGACTGCGGCAAAGCCCTCCAGCCGCTCGCGATGGTCGCGCACCAGCATGGAGCCGGCGAGCACGGCGATCTCGCCCTTTCGCGATCCGAGAAATCGCCCGAGCAAGCGGGCCGCTGTACGGCCGGCCGCGATATTGTCGACGCCGGCATAATGATGGCGCAGCGATCCGGTGAGATCGGAAACCAGGGTGACGATGGGAAAGCGCTCGCGCACCAGCCTGTCGACGGTGGCGCGCACGTCAGGTGCATCGGTCGCGACCATCGCGATGCCGCAAGGCCTCTCCCGGGAAAGCTCTTCGAGCACGGAGACAAGGGCTGCCGGATCGAAAGCCGGCACCTCGATGGTGCGGATATCGGTACGCTCGGCCGGCGAGCGAAGCACCGCCTGCCGGATCTCGGCATTGAGCCCGTGCATGAAGGAATTGTCGCTGGCCGGAAGGATGAACACCAGTGGATAGGTACGTCCCTTGGCGAGATTGGCGGCGGCGACGTCTCTGATATAACCGAGCTCACGGATCGCCGTTTCGACCTTCTCCCGCGTGACGTGACGCACACCTGGGCGCTGGTTGAGAACCCGGTCGACAGTCGCAAGACTGACACCGGCGGCAGCGGCGATATCGTGAACTGTAGGCCTCATCATTCCTCCTGACGAGACCATTAGCGCCAAATTTGATGTACGTAAATCAAAAAATCGAACAGGCCGGTTCCCTTATCGATTTTCCGGTATTGATATCTGCTTCGGACTGATCCCGCCAGCGATCATCCGCCCGATGGCATAGAGGTCGGAAACCGGCAAACAAAAAGGCCCTCCGGAGAGGGCCTTTCAAGGGGCGGCAGGCCGGAGGTCAGTGGCCGCCACCGCCTCCCCCGCCTTGCGGCGCAGGTTTCTTGATCATGGCGACACCGAGGATCATCGCAACGAAAAGCGCGGTCAGGATGAGGAACACGTCGCTGAAAGAGAGGACGATCGCCTGCTTGGTGGCCAGACCGACCATCTGCTTGATCGCGACCGAGGCGCCATCCATGCCATAGGTGTTGAAATTGGCGGTCATGTTGTTCATCTGGTCGATCGCCGCCGGATTGCCCCAGTCCATATTCTCCCGCAGCCGTTCATAGTGCACGTCCTGTCGGTTGGTGAGCACGGTGTTGATGACGGCAAGACCGACGGCGCCGCCGAGGTTTCTGGTCAGGTTGAACAGGCCGGATGCGCCGCGGATGCGCGACGGCGGCATCGTGCCGAGTGCGATATTGTTGATCGGCACCATGCACATCATCAGCCCGAAACCGCGCAGGATCTGCGGGATGAACAGTTCGTAGAAATCCCAATCCGCCGTCAGGTGAATCATGATGTAGGTACCGGCGGCGAAGCTGGTGAAACCGATCACCATCATCAGGCGCAGGTCCATCTTCGTCGACAGCTTGCCGGCGATCGGCGCGGTGAAAAACATCGCAAGCCCGGAGACGAACATCGTCTGGCCGATCATCAGCGAATCATAGCCGCGGATGCGTCCAAGATAGACCGGGTAGATGTAGGTGAGGCCATAGAGGCCGATGCCCATGACGAAGGAGAAGATCGAGCCGAAGGAGAAATTCCGGTTCGAAAAGGCCTTGAGGTCGACGACGGGGAACTCCACCGTGAAGGCGCGATAGAAGAAGATGATGGCCGCAACGCACGAGGCGACGGCAGCGATGGCGATGGAGCTGTCGTTGAACCAATCGTTCGAATTGCCCTCTTCGAGCACATATTCCATCGCACCGAGGAAGATGCCCATCGAGAAAAGCCCCCACCAGTCGAACTTCTTGAAAAGCGACAGTTCCGGCTTGTCGAAATCGATGAAGTTCCAGGTGACGATCGTGACGATGATGCCGGGAACGATATTGACGAGGAACAGCCAGTGCCAGGAAAAGGCATGGCTGAGATAGCCGCCGACGGTGGGGCCAATGGTCGGCGCCAGCGTCGCGATCAGGCCGATGATCGGCGAAACGATGCTGCGCTTCGACGCCGGAAAGATGGTGAAGGCGGCCGCGAAGACCGACGGGATCATGCCGCCGCCGATAAAACCCTGGATGGCCCGGTAGACGATCATCTGGTCGATATTCGTCGCCGTCGCCGCAAGCGCGCTCGCCATGGTGAACCCGGCAGCGGAGATTGCGAAGAGATAACGCGTCGAGATGATGCGCGCCAGCGTGCCCGAAAGCGGAATCATGATCACTTCGGCGATCAGATAGGCCGTCTGCACCCAACCGACTTCGTCGCTGCCGGCCGAGAGGCCGGCCTGGATTTCGGCAAGCGAGGCCGAGACGATCTGGATGTCGAGGATCGACATGAACATGCCGAGCACCATCGCGAAGAAGGCGATGAGCTTCCTCGGATCCATGTGATCCTCGGCGTGGGCGGGCGCTGCCGGAATCGTCCCTGCTGTTGCTGTCGCACTTCCGGCCATCGGACCACCTCCGCCTTTTCTAAAGGCTTACTTGCTCGGCGCCGTGCGGGTGTCGACGTCGACGACGACGCTGAGGCCGGCGCGCAGACGCCCGCTGTCGAGCGCATCCTGCGGCAGCGCGATGCGCACCGGCACGCGCTGGATCACCTTGGTGAAGTTGCCCGTGGCATTTTCCGGCGGCAGCATCGAAAAGACCGAGCCGGAAGCCGGCGAGATCGATTCGACGGTCCCGACCACAGGATGATCGCTATAGGCATCGACATGGACGTTGACCTTCGAGCCGGGCACCAGATGCTGGATCTGCGTTTCCTTGAAGTTGGCGTCTATATAAAGCCGGCGCACCGGAACAAGCGCCATCAGACGCTGACCGGGAGAAACGAGATCGCCTTCCTGAACCGAGCGGTTGCCGACGATGCCGTCATAAGGTGCCTTGAGCACGGTGAAGGACAGGTCGCGGGCGGCCTTGTCGCGCGAGATTTCCAGCGAACGGACCGAGCCTTCGGCCTCCTTGCGTTGGGCCTGGAGAATGGTGATGTTAGCCTGCGCAGCAGTGATGTTGGCATCGCCGCCGGCAAGATTGGCCTTGGCCTGGTCGAGAGCGATATTGGCATTATCGAGATCGGCGGCGGTGCCGACCGACTTCGCCTGCAAATCGCTCTGGCGCTTCTGGGTGATCTCGGCACCGCGAACGGCCGCTTCGAGTGCCACCTTTTGCGCCCGCGCCTGCACGAGGCTGGCATTGGCGCCTTCGATCTGCGCGTCAATGCGCTGCAGCGAAAGCTGTTCAGTGGCGATCTGGGCCTCGGCCTGATCGAGGGCGTTCTGATAGTCGCCGTTATCAAGCGTGGCAAGCACGTCGCCCGCTTTGACTTCCTGGTTGGCGACTACATTCACTTTCGCGACGTAGCCCGTGACCTTCGGCGAAATCGTTGCAATATCGCCCTCGATATAGGCGTCGTCAGTCGACACCATGAAGCGGCCGTTCGTCCACCATTCGTAACCATACCAGCCGCCGCCCGCGAGAAGAGCGAGAACAAAGATCGGCAGCACCGGGCTGCGGCGCTTCTTCGCAGCTGCAGCGGCCGGAGCCGGCGCCGACTGCGCAGGCGCAGATGGCATCTCGCGGGCTTCCGCCGTCGGAGCTTCTGCAACGGCCGCGACTTCAGCAGTGGCCTCTTCGGCTCCGGCGTTTTCGCTAACGATCCGCGCGACGCTGCTTTTCTGGTTGCTCGACATGGCCACTTTACCGATCTTGGAGTAAGTAATCGAACTGAACGGTTCGGTTCAGTTGACTTAAACCTGTTTTACCGTCATATCAAGATGTATAGAACCAATCGGTTCGATTTCTTTTAAAGAAAAAACGAAACCGTGAACACGGTTAAGGATAAATGACGCTGAAACCCGACCACGCCGCCGTCTTCAGCCCTCCCGTTGGAGGAGGCCGATTTGCTGCGGGCGAAGATCCGGCCAAGCGTCAGCAGATTCTCGCCGGCGCCAAGCGCGTCTTCATGAAGATGGGTTTCGACGCCGCCAGCATGAACGACGTGACGCGCGAGGCCGGCGTCTCCAAGGGGACGCTCTACGTCTATTTCACCAACAAGGAAGAATTGTTTTCGGCGATGATCGAGGCCGAGCGCGCCGCCTTCGTGGCGGCCGTGCGCACGGCGCTTGCCGAACATGACGATCCCGAAGCCGGTCTGTACGAATTCGGGGTGAGCTTCGTCACCCATATGACCGATGAAAAGGTCATCAGTGCCATGCGCACCGTTCTTGGCGTGCGCGACCGCATGCCGGTGCTCTGCCAACGCTTCTTCAAGGGCCCGGAAAACCTGCGCACCATCATGCGCGACTTCCTGGAACGGCACATCGCCGAAGGCAGGCTCGAAATCGACGATATCGATCTGGCCGCCGGCCAGTTTCTCGACCTCGCCAGCGGCAGTTTCTTCAAGCTCCGCCTGTTCGGAAGCATGGAAGAGCCGCCGCATCGCGACGAAATCGAGCGCGTCATCTGCGGCGCAATCCGGGTCTTCATGGCCGCCTACGGCGCGCGCCAGCACGAGACCGTCTGATCCACCTTTGGCCCCACCGTTGACTGCCGCGCTCGATCGGCCAGAATCCCGCAATAGCGATCAAATCCGGATACCGGCTTTTCGTTAAGGAAGAAGCCGCAACCAGGAGATTGAGAATGAGCGCCGTCGGACGGGCGATCTGGTTCATAGAGAGCCATTTCGAAAACGATCTGTCGCTGGAAGAGATATCGGAAGCAGCCGGATTGTCGCGTTACCACCTGTCGCGCGTCTTCGGGCTCGTTACCGGCCACTCGATCAGCAGCTACATAAGAGGGCGGCGCCTCAGCCGCGCCGTGCCCGCATTGATCGGCGGTTCATCCACCATTCTCGAGGTTGCGCTTTGTGCGGGCTATGGCTCGCACGAGGCTTTCACCCGCGCCTTCCGCGACCAGTTCGGCGTGACGCCGGATGCTGCGCGTCGGCAAGGGCACGCCCGTAACCTTGTCCTGCTGGAGCCAATCAGAATGGACCCCACCCACCTCAACGACCTCGAACCGCCCCGCCTCGAAACCCTTCCGCCGATGCTGTTTGCCGGCTTGCAGGAAACCTACCCCTATGGCGGCAACGCCGCCATCCCGTCTCTCTGGCAGAAGTTCAATGCCCATTTCGGCCATATCTCGGGACAGAAAGGCAATGTCGCCTACGGCATCTGCACCCATA
Organism: Rhizobium sp. NZLR1; assembly: GCF_017357385.1. Taxonomy (NCBI): domain Bacteria; kingdom Pseudomonadati; phylum Pseudomonadota; class Alphaproteobacteria; order Hyphomicrobiales; family Rhizobiaceae; genus Rhizobium; species Rhizobium sp. NZLR1. The sequence goes on from NZ_CP071632.1 coordinate 3,977,340, forward strand.
TCGACGGCGAGGCGGAGATATTCCGCTATATAGCCGCGGCCGAAGTCGCCGACGCCGGTGATCTGCCGGCGGATTTTGCCACACTCAAGCTTCCCGGCCAACGTTACGTCGTCTTTGCCCACCGCGGCCATGTCTCCGGCATTCCCGCGACCATGCACAGG